>JANXYB010000050.1 GCA_025350325.1 Acidobacteriaceae bacterium | reverse complement strand
TAGAATAGGATTAAATGGCTTTCGTCGAGCAATACGATGTCGTAGTCGTGGGTGCCGGTCACGCTGGATGCGAGGCAGCGATGGCAGCCGCGCGCATGGGCCTCAGGACCGCGATCATCACCATGAATCTCGACCTGATCGCACAGATGAGTTGCAATCCCGCTGTCGGCGGCGTCGCCAAGGGCCATCTGGTGCGCGAGGTCGATGCTCTTGGCGGCATAATGGGCGAGGTCGCCGACGCCGTCGGCATCCAGTTTCGCCTGCTCAACACATCCCGTGGCCCGGCAGTGTGGAGTCCGCGCGCGCAGTGCGACAAGCAGCTCTACCGCGTCAAAATGCGCGAGGTACTCGAGGCTCAACCCGGCCTGCACATCCGCCAGGCCGAAGTCGTCGATCTGGTCATCGAAGAGGACGCTGCAGTCTCCCAGAATTTGAGTGCCTCAAGTCTCGAATCTGAGACTCGGGATACTGCTGAACTGCCGCGTCCCATCCGTCCCCGACGCCGCGTGACCGGTCTCAAGCTTCGCGATGGCCGCCGTATTTTGGCAGGCGCCACCATCATCACCACCGGCACCTTTCTCAACGGCCTTATCCACTGCGGCGAAGAGCGCTACCCTGCCGGCCGCAGCGGCGAGCCCGCTTCGGTTCTTCTCGGCGAGGCCCTGCGCGCACTCGGCCTTCGTACCTGCCGCCTAAAGACCGGAACCCCGCCCCGCCTTGACGGGCGCACTATTCGCTGGGAGGCTTTTGAGGAACAGCCCGGCGACGTCGATCCCACGCCCTTCAGTTTCCGCACAAGAAAAATTCTTCAGCCGCAGATCAGTTGTCACATCGCCTTCACCACACCTGAAACTCTGCGCATCATTCGCGAAAACGTGCACCGTTCCGCGATGTATTCCGGTCAGATTGAAGGCATCGGCCCGCGCTATTGCCCGTCCATCGAAGACAAGATCGTCAAGTTTCCCGACAAGACGCAGCACCAGTTCTTCCTTGAGCCCGAGGGCCTCAATACGCACGAAGTATATGTGAACGGCATGTCCACCTCTCTGCCGATGGAAGTGCAATGGGAGATCGTACGCTCCATTCCCGGCCTCGAAGCAGCGGAGATGCTCCGTCCCGGCTATGCCATTGAATATGACAGCGTCGACGCCACTGAACTTGATCGCACCCTGCGCGTGAAGAGTATGGAAGGCTTGTATCTTGCCGGCCAGATCAATGGAACCAGCGGCTACGAAGAGGCTGCGTGCCAGGGCATCATGGCGGGCATCAACGCGGCTCTTTACCTCAAGGGTGGAGTCCCGTTCACTATGGATCGCAGCGAAGGCTACACCGGCATACTCATCGATGACCTCATCTCCAAGGGCACCAATGAGCCCTACCGCATGTTCACATCACGCGCTGAGTTTCGCCTCCATCTGCGCATCGACAATGCCGATCGGCGGCTCACCCCCTACGGCCGAAAGCTGGGCCTGATCAACGATGAGGCATGGGCTGAATACGAGCAGAAACAGGCGCGGATGATCGCTCTCGAACGTCTGCTCACCACGAACAAGGTTGATGCCCAAAATCTGGCTGGCGTAGGTCTAGGCGAATTGACTGCGACCGCCGGCTCAACCTGGGCTCAACTTCTCAAGCGCCCCGAGGTTGGCATCGAGCCGGTGCTGGGCGCGATGCGAGAAGCGCTATCCACTGAACCGCTGCTCGCCGCTCTTTCGCACGCGGTAAACGCTGCCGGACCTTTGCCCTCGGTGCTGCGCAACGAGGTGCGCGCGGTCGAGACAGAGATCAAGTTTGCCGGCTACCTCGACCAGCAAAAGAAGGCCATTGCAAAGCTCAAGGCTGCCGAGGCGGTCACCATCCCCGAGTGGATGGAGTACAGCATCATCAGCGGTTTGTCGCGCGAAATGCGCGAAACGCTGGAGCGGGTTCGCCCCATTACCATCGGCCAGGCCAGCCGCATTCCCGGCGTCACTCCGGCCGCGCTTAGCCTGGTCCACGTCTCCATTCGTGTGCAGGGAAACAAGCGTGCCAGCACGCCTGCTGCATAAAGCGGAAGCCCCGCATCGGCTGGGTTAGAGTGGTGTATGCCTCCGTATTTGCCCAAGCTCGCCCTTCTTCTGCTCTGCTTTTTGCCGACTCTCTCAGTTGCGCAAACTGAGATATCTGCGCCCATTCGCGCGCGGGATCTTGGCGTTCCTTTCGACGGAATTCCCGGCCCGCTCAACGCCATCACCGACGTTGCGGGCGTCGAAGTAGGTTCGGCCACTCTCATCAAGGGTGAAGGGGCTCTCAAGGTAGGTGAGGGTCCGGTGCGAACCGGCGTCACGGTCGTCCTGCCCCGCGGCGCAAAAAATACCGACCCCGTCTATGCAGGCTGGTTCAGTCTCAACGGCAACGGCGAAATGACCGGTACCACTTGGGTCGAGGAGTCGGGATTTCTTGAGGGCCCCGTGGCGATCACCAATACGCACAGTGTCGGTGTGGTGCGTGATTCAATGATCGCCTGGGGTCTCAAGCATGGAGCCATGCCCCAACCTTGGGCTCTCCCCGTGGTCGCTGAAACATGGGATGGCTGGCTCAACGATCTCAACGGTTTTCACGTGAAGCAGGAACATGTTTTTGCCGCGCTCGATTCGGCGAAGACCGGCCCCGTAGCAGAAGGCAATACCGGCGGCGGCACGGGGATGGTGTGCTACGGATCAAGGGCGGCACAGGCACCGCTTCCCGTTTGCTTTCCCCGGCCCAGGGCGGATACACGGTGGGTGTACTGGTGCAGTGCAATTGCGGGCGGCGGCCACAACTGAACATCGCCGGCGTGCCCGTCGGTAAAGAGATTCCCGGCGATGAAGCCTACGCGCGATTGCAGTCGCCCGCGACCCCACCCGGCAGCGAGACGAAGGGCGACGTCGGCTCAATCATCATCGTCGTGGCCACCGATGCTCCGCTTCTGCCGCATCAACTCAAGCGCTTGGCGCGCCGCGCTTCTTTAGGGCTGGCTCGCACCGGATCTACCTCGGGCAATGGGTCTGGAGATATATTTATCGCCTTCTCGACCACAAATTCGAACGTCGACGCGGAACCGGGACCCAATGCCGTCAAGACCGTATCGAATGAGCGCATCAGCCCGCTCTTTTCAGCCACCGTCGAGGCTACAGAGGAGGCAATCGTCAACGCCATGGTGGGCGCTAAAACCATGGTCGGCATCGATGGACACACCGTGATCGCGCTGCCGCACGAAAAACTTCAGCAGGTGCTGAAGAAGTACAACCGCTAGCTTCGGTGAAAGCCATGTTGAATAGCAGTCCGGGACGTTGCTGCGCTTTTATTCTTTCTTATCGCTTCTTGAGAAGAGCGGGATGTGAAATGGCATTTCCGCACTGGATTGCTTCTTCCCCTTGCCATTGTCCTCGCGCAAACTCGTACGCTGCGAATTGATGCAGATCCAGCCTCCGCGCGCGTGTTCGAAGACGTGCGTAAACACCCCTTTTTCATCAACCTGGCCCGAAGTCGCCTTATGATGCAGAACGTAGGTGCCGTTCGCTACAGCGATGTCGCCGACTTTGCGAACCGTGATTACGCGCTGCGCAAGATGCAGCGTTTTGTCCTCGGCAGCGATTAGGAACGCGACCTGTTGGTTACGGGTCGTGATATCGCCGGTTGCCGAGACATCCATAAACAAAGGAGATAAGACTAACTCCAAGCTGTATTGGTCGCGCCGGTTCACGGCGTCAGCCCAGGAATCCTCAACCTTCTGGAACTCCCCAATTTCGGGCGAGGCGTCGGATGTGACCGCTTGTCTAGAGGGCACTGTGGAAGGAACAGGGACCTGTGCAATAGCAGGCGAGGTGAGGAGAAAAACAGAGAAACAGACTACAAAGCGAGTCATACGTGCGGAAACTCCTACTTACAATGATATTCCTTTGACTCCCGGTAGGGGCGGTGAGGAAGCGTCAAAGTAGTCGAGGCGGACGGTAGAAGGACAATGAGACCAGGGCGACGTAGGCGAGCTTGGATTAAATCAATGTTTGTAACTGGTCGGGGGCGTGCACTGTGACGAGAGAGTCTTCGATCGAAATCCACCCATCTTTGCGGAACTGCCCCAGCGTTCGAGTTACGGTTTCGCGGGTGGTGCAGGCCATCGATGCCATTTCTTCATGCGTGAGCAGAAGCGGGAAGCGGTAGCCTCCGCCATTGAGGTGCTCACCGATCTGGTGGGCTAATTCCAGCAGCAGGCGGCCTAGCCGCGCCGCCACAGTTTCGGCGAGCGCGATACGGCATGCGTCTTGCAGGGCGAAGCGATATTCCTGGCATATGCACTGTACCGCGCGCATCTGCGCTTCTTTATGCGTTCGCAAGAAAGTGAGAAATCTTTCGCGCTCAACGGGACGAAGCTGCGCGCTCGTGAGCGACTCGGCTGAAACCTCGTAGACCCCATGCGAAAGCGCAGCGTACAGTCCCAGCATTGACCCAGGTCCGGCGACGCGGACGATCATTTGCCGATCTTGAACGCGACCGGCCGTGAGCTTGAGATAACCGTTGCAAATGAGATAGAGACATCGGGCGTCCTCGCCCTGCGTAAACAAAGAGGCTTGTGCGAGAAGGCTGATGGTGCTGCTGATCAACTCAAGATCGGCAAGCACCGAGCTTCCTAACGAGCAAAACCAGCCGGGGCGACGATTTGAACATGCCGCACAACCAATAGGCGCCTGACGCGCAGCATGCTTCTGTCGCCTCTGCACTGCTATCGGGATTTCAAGGTCGGACATGGTATTGCCTGAATGGAGTGTCCCCGGTTTGTTGCTTCAAGGATGTGATGGGCCTCACGTCTATCGATCCGCCGCCAACAACAGCACGATCGCGGCAACAACTTCAGGTCTGCGGAAAAGCAAAAAATGAGGTGAAGCTGTTGAATTCTGCACAGCTTCTACCGTGCGGCAGCACTATGCTCGCTGATACTCAACCCAGGCGACCGACCTAAACCTGCGCGCAGCAAGTTAGTCCCAGCCGTGATTCACAGGGAAAGCTCTACGGTGCGCACATAAGCAGGGCTCCATCTTCACCCCGCGTATACCTCGAGCTCGAATCTTGGTTCGAAGGCGAACGACGTGACAGTAATGTGATGTACGTCACCGAGACAAGGCAACGTGCAACGCTACGATTTAGCCAATCCGGTGATGTTTGCAGTGAGCAGGTCTTGTCCGGCATGCAGGGCAGGGCATTCGTTATACGTTCGGCTCTCTCGACGATGGCGGAGCACAAACCCTGATTATTTGCGTCCTGTGTGCAACGGCTTCGAAAGAGAACTCTCAAGGTGGTAATTGATGCATAGACGTAGATCACTAACGCATTCGCGGACCGCTGCGAGTCAAGGAAACTGGTCCGTCCGGTGCGCTCTTTTAATGGCGTTACTAGGGGCAGGTTTGTTTTCTGCGACGGCGGTTGCCGCCCCTACAAAGGAAGCCAAGACTGCGCGCGTAGAAACCAGCCAGAAGGCACTCCCAGGCGACTATGTAGGGCAAGAAGTCTGCGCGACCTGCCACGAAGAGATTGGTAAGAAATTCAGTTCCAATGCGCACGCCAAGCTGGCCGAGGCGCACGGCAAAAACGGAGTAACCTGCGAAGGCTGTCACGGACCGGGTAAAGCGCACGTTGATGGGGGCGGAGACGTCACCAAGATATTCAACCCTGCCAAGGCGACCGCCAAAGAAGTGGATGCAAAATGCCTGGGTTGCCACCAGGGCCAGCACGCTAACTTCGAGCGTTCGGGCCATGGCGAGGCCAACGTGAGTTGCGTCAGCTGCCACAGCATACATGCCGGCGAAGATCCGGAGCATCTCCTCAAAGTAGCTCAGCCTCGGCTCTGCTTCCAATGCCACACCGATATCAAGCCGCAGTTCAGCATGCCCTTCCATCACAAGGTTGAAGAGGGCCTGATGCAGTGCTCTGACTGCCACAATCCGCACGGAACATTTGGTCGGAAGGGCTTGAAATCCGCTTCCCAACAGGATGCAATCTGCACCAAGTGTCATACCGAAACAGCGGGCCCCTTTGTTTATGAGCACGACGTAGTGAAGACCGAGGGATGCACCTCTTGCCACACACCGCATGGCGGTCCCAATCCCCGGCTGCTCAATCGCGCCAACGTGAACACCCTTTGCCTGCAGTGCCATTCACCATCGCCGAATTTTACAACGGGTCTGCCCATTGGGCCGGCGCACAACCAGAACCAGCAATACCAGTCTTGCACCATTTGCCACACCAGCATTCACGGCTCAAATACGAGTCCAATTTTCTTCAACTCCACAGAGTAAGGGGGCGAGCGATGACGAATCAGACGAAAACTCTTCAGAGTCTGGGCGGGTCGCCGGCCGGGCCAAGTATCTCCCGGTTGTGCACCCTTACCCTGGCGGCCATTCTGGCCACGGGCGGCGCTATCGCCGCTTTTGGGCAAGCCCAGCCGGAGGCGGTTAAACCCGCATCAACCGTAGCTACAGAAAAAAAGCCAGCTGCTCCCGCGCCTGAAATGAGAGCCATTGGGGGCTACCAGGTGCACCAGATGATCGAGATGGGCGGACGCCTGGCAGAAAAGAGCGGCAGCGACCCCATGTGGGCAACGATGGTCAATCGGACCACGGGTATGCGCATCCTGAGCCAGTCGCTCGATATGCATACGCTTGACCACACCAAGACGCCGTTCTTCGACACGTTGAGCACATCCAGTTTCGGATACGGCGGCGATCCCAACAATGTTTCCTATTTGAAGTTAACGAAAGGCCGCCTCTACGATTTCACGGGCAGCTTTCGGCGAGACCGCAACTACTTTGACTACAACTTGCTGGTAAATTCCTTCCTCGGTCCTAACGCATTGATCCCGGAACCGGACTCGCTGCACTTGTTCAATACCGTGCGGCGCAATACTGAAACCACCCTGACGTTGTTTCCGATCTCAGTGGTTCACTTTCGGGTCGGCTACAACCACGGGACCCACGAAGGTCCCACCTACAGCTCTGTCCATGGGGGTGGCGACGTGCAGGTGCTGCAGTGGTTCCGCAACTCTAACGACACCCTCATTGGCGGCGTCGACGTCAACCTGGCCAAGCGCACTACGTTGAGCTATGACCAATTCCTGGTCTTGTACAAGGGCGATTCGTCCTTCCGACTGGCTGGGGCAAATTTTCACCTTGGCGATGGCACGCCGGTTTCCGTCGGAGTCGATACGCTGAACACCGCTACCTGTGGTTCAGGCGCAAACAAAACTCTTTCGGTCGTCAATGGCATCGTGAATCCCTATTGCAGCGGCACGATTGTTCAGAGCCAGGCCGCGCCCACGCGCACAACTTTCCCAACCGAACAACTCCGCTTCAGTTCACATTATTGGGATCACCTGGCGATGAACGGGCGATTTGTCTACAGCGGCGACGTCAGCAACGTGAACCATTTCAACGAAACCTTTACTGGCTTGCTGGCGCGCACATTCGTTCGCCAGGAAATCGACACGGGCGGCTTAGGGAACGGTCGTCTCGCACACAACAAAAGAGTCGACGTGAATGCCGACTACGCTGTTGAAGCGGAACTGAACAAACACATCGCTGTGACGGATGCCATCAATTTCTGGGACTTCCGCACCACCGGCATGAACACCGTGGTTTCGCAAATATGGGCTGGCACGTCCGCGCAGCCGCCAAACTTCAACACGCCCATCAGCACCTTGACGCCGACCGTAACAACTACTCCAAATCTTCAATCTATCAACCAGAAAAATATTGGTAATACTGTACTCGGCATCGTCACAGTGAATCCGCAATTGAAGTTTTCGGGAGGCTGGCGCTTCAACTCACGTAACATTTCGAACTTCGATGACAACTTTATCTGGCATCAGAACTGGCTGCTCCTGGGAACGGTGTTTCAACCATTGCAAGGCACGCGCTTTACTTTGAACTACGACCAGATGTGGTCAAAGGCTGCCAACGCGGCCACGCCAAGTAACACCTACACACGCGAAGCGCCAGACAAGACCCACCACCTGCGCGCGCGCGCCACGGCGAAGCCGGAGAAGTGGATCAACTTTGGCGTGACAGGAAATATGTTCTGGGGTGAAAACGATGATCCCCTAGTCAATCACCTCGAGCACAACTACGATCTCAGCTTCTCGACGCAGGTGATCGCGTCCGATAGGCTGAGTTTCGACTTCAGCGTTGCTCGCGATGTTAGTTACTCAAGAACGGACTTGTGCTATCTATCCACAGCCCCAGCGGCCCCTTATGGAGATCACAATGCCGGCACCTGCGTGCCTACGGCCGACAATCCGAACGCAACCAGCAATCTGCTGCTGGGCAACGGCTACTACAACGCGCCCTCTACATTCATCGCCGGGTCGCTTAATTGGAATCCGACCGCGCGCTTGCATGCGGCTGGCGGCGCCCGTGTGACCACTGTCAGCGGACAGGCAGAGATGCTCAATCCGTTCCAGGTTCCAGGAGCGTTGCAATCACAAAGAATTTCGCCATTTGCAGATCTAGTGTTCAACCTTGCACCGCAGTGGGCTTGGCACGGTGGCTGGAATCATGAGGGCTATTCGGACTCAGGCGGCTTCGGTCCTGCCGAACGTAATTTTCGCGGAGACATTGTGACCTTAGGTGTGAAGTATGCGTTCTGACAGACGATGCAGAGGGGCGCAGACAGCGTCGGTCTGCTGCTTTAACAAGGTGTCTAAGTTTTAGTGCAGCTCGACTCAATTGGAATGGCTAGCGAGATTCTGTTGAGATCTTCTTCGAAAGCGGATGTCTCCCGTGCGCGGCAGGCATCCCAGGGAGTCAAAAGATGAAGCAGATTCAAACCCAGGGACTGGTGCTGGCAGCTTTACTTTCGCTGACGGGCGCTATGAGTTTCGCGCAGTCGTCAGGCGAATCGGTGTACAAGGCGAAATGTCAGATGTGTCATGGCGCCAGCGGCATGGCAGACACCCCTGCTGCAAAGGCGATGAAGGTGAAGCCGGTCACTGATCCCGATGTCAAGAAGCTCAGCGAAGCGCAGATGATCGATGCGACGCGCAGTGGCTCGGGCAAAATGCAGCCCTACAAAGACAAGCTCACGGAAGCCCAGATCAAGGATGTCACGGCATACTTCCGTACGTTTCTGAAGTAACGACAGCAGTACCTATTGAGTGGCGGTGTCTGACGCGCCCGCGTGATCGGCACGCAGTGTCGCCAGCAATATGTGCCCGGCGAAGTTTGTTGCGGCTTGCGTCGATCGAATGAAGTCCATTCACCGCATCCGGTGTTACTACGAGTGGATGGAATCTAAAGGAGTTTCGCAATGACTATGAATATTCGATTTTTGGCGGTGCTGGCGGCAGCATTAGTGCTGGCCAGTTCTACGGGCTTCGCTCAGTCTGCAGGCGAAGCAGTATACAAGGCAAATTGCCAAAGCTGTCACGGAAGCACGGGAACACCGAGCGCCGGAATGGCCAAGATGATGGGCGTCAAAGCGGCCTCTGATCCGGATATGAAAAAGCTCACCGCGGAGCAGGAATTTGACTCCGTCAAGAACGGCAAGGGCAAGATGAAGCCGTTGAGTCCCAAACTCACCGATGCGCAAATCAAGGACGCAGTCAGCTACTTCCGTTCGCTTAAATAGCGTTCGCAATCGGGCCGCCGGCCAGCAAAAGCGTTTTTCTGCTGGCTGGTGCTGCGGCCATTCACTCTCAAGTCAGGGGCTGTCGATAAATGCTGCAAAGAATCCGTGAAAACTGGGTAAGGCCGGCACTTTTCTTCGGCAACAATCCTATTAGTCTGGCTGGCGGAGCGATCACCAGCGCCGCTGGCGTGGCCATGATCGGGTTTTGGCTGCTCGATATTTTCGCGCGGCCAACCGTCAATCCATATCTTGGAATCATCTTCTTTCTGATTTTGCCGGGGTTGTTTGTTTTTGGCTTGGCACTGATTCCAGCGGGCGTGTTTCTACGCCGTAAAAAATTGCAAAAGACGGGCCAGATCCCTGCCCAGTTCCCCAAAATCGATTTCAATGACCGGATGTTTCGTCATGGTCTGGACATCGTTTTGGTGGCCACCATCCTCAATCTTCTGGTTGTTTCAGTCGCGACCTATCGCGGAGCGGCTTATATGGATTCGCCGCAGTTTTGCGGGCAATCCTGCCACGTAATGCATCCCGAGTACACCGCCTATAAGGTATCCGCGCATTCGCATGTCGCTTGTGCGGATTGCCATATCGGGTCGGGAGCGGCTTCCTATTTCAAGGCCAAGGTCAACGGCACTAAACAGCTCCTTGAGGTAAGCTTCCATCCCATCGCTGGCGTGTCGAAGCACATGCCTGACTATCCCACGCCGATTCCGTCGCCAGTACAAAACCTTCGTCCCGCGCGCGAAATTTGCGAGGGATGCCATACCCCCGCCCGATTCATCGGCGAAAAATTGCTCGTCAAGTCGAATTTTGCCGATGACGAAAAGAATACAGAGACACAGAGCGTCGTGGTGCTGCACCTCGGCGGACGCGACTCGCTCTCGCATCTCACCGGAATTCACGGTGTACACCTGGGCCACATCGAATACGTTTCCACCGATAACACGCGCACTACGATTCCGTGGGTACAGAGGCGCAACGAAGACGGCTCGGTAACGGATTTCTCGACGTCAGCAGCCAAAGGTGCGGTGCAGCAGGGCGAACGCCGCGTGATGGATTGCATCGATTGCCATAACCGCGCCGCTCACACAATGCAGACCGCTGAGGATGCGCTCAACCGCGCTATGGCAGAGGGCGCCGTTAGCCCCGAGCTACCATGGGTACACAAAAAGGGCCTGGAACTGCTCAAGGCGAACTACGCAACCGAAGCTGAGGCGCGCACCAAAATCCCGGAGCAACTGACGGCCTTTTACCGCAGCGAACATCCTGATGTGCTGGCGGTCAAGCCACAACTCGTACAAGCCGCAGGCGACGGATTGGTGACTGTATTCACGACCAACGTGTTTCCTGAGATGAAAGTAAACTGGGGAACGCATCCCAACCACATCGGACACATGAGCTATCCGGGCTGCTTCCGCTGCCACGATGGCGACCATACGGCAAAAGGCGGCAAGGCCATCACGCAGGATTGCGCCGCCTGCCACAACCTGCTTGCCGTCGACGAATCGAAGCCTAAAGTCCTCGCCGATCTGGGCATTCAATAAGCTTCCTTCAAGAGTACCGTGGGAAACGGGGCGGCCGGATGATGGCCGCCGGTTTTGAGTTCGTAACACCGTATACCCCTCAGCGTGTTAGGCTGGCTCTTCGCTTTGAAAGGGGGGCCTGATCCCGCAATGAATTCAAGCACGCCTTTGCACTTTGACCTGGTGGCAGCTGCTCATGCCGCAATGATCGAACACGGTTTCCAACCGGATTTCCCCGCTGGAACAGACGCTGAAGTAGCCGCGATCCAGGCGCATCCTGAATTACCGGACGCTCCGGGCGCGCAGGATTTGCGCAACCTGCTGTGGTCCTCAATCGACAATGACACTTCAAAAGATCTTGATCAGATCGAATGGGCCGAGCAGCTGCCCGATGGCCGCATCCGCGTTCTGATCGGCGTGGCCGACGTCGACGTGCGCGTCAAGCAGGGAACCGTACTCGACAGCCGTGCGCGCAGCGAAACGACATCGGTGTACACCGGCGTAAAAGTTTTTCCGATGCTGCCGGCTCAATTGTCAGAGGGCATCACTTCGCTGAATGAAAATCAAGATCGTGTCGCGTTGGTGATCGAGTACGCCGTCGACGCGTCGGGTACTGTGACCGACGGAAAAGCTTATCGCGCGCTGGTTCGCAACCGCGCCCAGCTTGCCTACAACGCCGTAGGCGCATGGCTCGAAGGCAAAGCTGCAGCGCCAGCCAAGGTTGCCGCAGACGCTGACCTGCAGGCACAACTCAAGCTGCAAGACAGCGCAGCACAGCACATGCTGGGCAGCCGCTTTCAACACGGAGCCCTCGATTTGGAAACCATTGAGACGCGGCCCGTGATGCAAGGCGACCAAGCCGTTGACATCACGCGCCAGCAGACCAATCGCGCCACGTCTCTCATCGAGGAATTCATGGTCGCGGCCAATGGGGTCATTGCCAAGACATTCGATGATGCAGGCGTGGCGTCGATTCGCCGTGTGGTGCGCATTCCCAAGCGCTGGGATCGCATCGTCGAAGTAGCCCAAGGTCTGGGAACCACGCTACCCGCCGAGCCAGATTCGAAGGCTCTCAACGACTTTTTGCTGGCGCAAAAACAAAAGGACCCCGATCATTTTCCTGATCTTTCACTTACTGTGATCAAGCTGATGGGGCCCGGAGAGTATGTATTGGTCAAACCCAAAGAAGTAGCGCCAGGGCATTTTGGTCTCGCCGTGCAGGACTACACGCACTCCACCGCTCCCAACCGCAGGTTCCCCGATGTGGTGACGCAACGGCTGATGAAAGCGTGGCTCGGGCACACGGCGCAACCGTATTCAGAGGGGGACCTGGACGCTATCGCCCAACGCTGTACGCTGATGGAAGATGGTGCCCGCAAGGTGGAGCGTGAAATGCAGAAGCGCATCGCCGCCGTCGTCCTGCATTCGCGAATCGGTCAAACCTTCCAGGCAATTGTCACCGGCGTGAACAATTATGGAACGTTTGTGCGAACGCTCGATCCTCACGTCGATGGAATGCTCGTCAATGCCGGGAAACCGGGATCAGGCAAACTCGACGTCGGCGATCACGTAACCGTGAAGCTCGTCAATACCGATCCCGCGCGCGGCTTCATCGACTTCGCGATGTAGTGTAGTCGACGGACTCAAACAGAGAGGGATGGGCTGAGGCCCATCCCCTTTTTATTTAATCATCCACACAACTTAGAGTTTAGGTGCAGCGAGCGACTCAGAAACCGATATTGGGTCGGATTCGGGGGCGTGCGTGATGAGGTGTGCTTCCTCCGCAGCGGGAGTCGCGGCGGGCTCATCTATCCACAAGCAGGCGATCCACCAAATCACCACTGCAACGTACACGGCGCTGTTTGCGTTGAATAACTTTTCGCGCAGATCGACGAGGTGTAAATACTCTGGCCGCGTGTGTGGGGTTGCATTATGAATGATTGCTTGAAAAATGGCCTGCTCGGCGATTTGAGCGATCGAAGCGGTTGAAAGTCCAACCACGATCTGCTGCACGTGACTACGCCATCCGGCCCCAAAGCGACGGCCAAAGAACACCACCAGCACTCCCAGCGCAATGTTCAATACCTGTACCAGCAAGAGCCCCTTTTGCGATACCAGTTGCATCATCCCGAGAGCAGCCATACGATTATCGACGGCCAGCGACTTCCAAGTCGGCCACGGCCCCCACTGTGCCAGCACTGTCGCGCCTACAGCCAGCAACACCCCGGTCCAAAGCCACCAGGTGCGCCGCGCAACGCCTGCAAAAGCGCGTCTTGCCATTTCGACAACGACCATCAATCCAATCAGGGCAGTTAAATCCGCCATCACGATAAATGTGGCGCTCATGGTGAGTTGCGGCAATCGGCCAAAGAGAAGCCGGGTTGAAATCAGCCGTAACGCAACCAGCACGATACTCGCGGTGAACCAGGGAAAGCGACGCATGCGATCCCGGCCCAGCAAGACCACCAGCAGCACCAGGTGGACTGCGAAGGTCAGCGTCCACAGAATTTGGACAGCATTAAAATCAAAGTTGAAATGCATGAATTCCTTAGAAGGCCATTTGAATTCAATAAAAATATGGACCTGGTACCAGTCTAGGGCATTTCCGAGGCGGGTGAATTCAGTGAAGCCGATCGCCACGCCCGCGTGAAGCGGTCAGCCTCGAAATACGGTATGCTGATAGAGCGCGCCCGTAGCTCAGCTGGATAGAGCGAACGCCTCCGAAGCGTTAGGTCGGGAGTTCGAATCTCTCCGGGCGCACCATCCACTCAAAATAAATTTATCAATTTAGATGTCTACCACTTCAAACGGCGGGATTGGTGTCGGCGCGCTTCGCCTCACGCTCCTGGCGTAGCTTTTCCATCACTGATTGTATAAGGGCCTTGGCGCCTTCCATGCCCGCCAGTACAGCCTGTAGGTCGAGCGCCGGCTTTGACGGGTTACGACTGGACGCGCAGTAAACCCCGTGCTGGCCAACCATAATCAACGAGTCGGTCAGCAAGTCCAGAGCCACCGCCAGCCGGCCGCGCTCGACGCCCATCATGAACTCGTACCGTTCCAGGTCAGTCCGCTTTTCATCAAAAATGGTCATGAATCAAGCCTATCTGAAAAGCCCCAGACCTGAGCAGACAGGCGCGCACGTGGCCTCTCGCAATGGTCGGCCGGGGCCTACCACAGCTACAAAGCTGTCGGCAGTCTTATGTGTCGAGCTTGCGCATGTAATTCGCGTCTTCGCGCAACTCCGTCATAGTGTCGCCGACAAACTCTTCCTGCTCGATGAAATAGTGTTTTAGCCCCGTGGCCGCTTTCAAGATTGGGTAGTAATCCACGATCCCCTTACCCATCACGGTCGAGTGGAACGTCCCAGTCGAACCCTTCACCATGTCCTTCACGTGCAACAGCGGAAATCGCTCCGGACTCTTGCTGAGGTAGCTGATCGGGCTGTGGCCGGCTGCGGAAATCCATCCGCAATCCAACTCAAACACCACCAGCTTGGGATCGGTAAGACGCAACAATTCGTCGTAGAAAACTGTGCCGTTCTCAGAGCCGAATTCCGGCCCATGATTGTGATAGCCAAACGTCATGCCGGCGGCTTTCACCTTGTCTCCGATCTTGTTGAACTCGCCCGCCACCCAGCGCCAATCTTCAAGCGTGAGTTCGCCGCCTTTTTCTGACGGATCCTTATGCGCCCCTCCGGGCGACGAGCAAATTATGTACTCAAGGCCCAACGCCTGGCCATACTCGATCAACTCTTCGAGCTGGGGCCGCATGGCGCTCAGCGGGTGATGCGTGCTCACGCAGCGCAAACCGGCCCTCTGCATCGCATTGCCGAAATCTGCAGCGCTTCGGTCGTAGTAGCCTGCGGCTTCTACTTCCTTGTAACCAGCCGCGGCCAATTCATGCAGCGTGCCATCAAAGTCCTTGGGCAGAAGATTGCGCACCGAGTAGAGTTGCAATCCAATCGGCAAGCTATGAGTAGCGGCGGCAAGGCGGATTGGCCCCACACAGGCTGCGGCAGCGACGGCGCCCGAAGCTTTCAGAAACGTTCTGCGCGATGTGAAACTCATTCGTCTGTTCTCCCTGAGGCGCGTTATCAAGTGCGGTTTAAACTTTAATGCTCTGCGCGGCTGCATCCCACGTGGCCACGTTGCGATGGAAGTAGGACGTATTGCCCATGTGGCAGGCGATGGCCGTGTTGTTGCCGAACACCTCATCCTCCAGCACATGCTGGCGCGTCAGCACCGCGTTAAAGAAATTGGCAATATGATCTGCCGTATCGTCATAACCCTGCGGAGCAGAATATGTCTCAACTTCCGGCAGCTTGGTTGGCGGCGCAGGATTCTCTGCGTGCCATTTGTCGAGGTATTGCTGTTTGCTCGCGGCAGTCCAGCCGTCGAGACCATAGCCCTCCGGCTCCGGCCGCGTATCCTGCGGAGTCACCGTAAGTGTTTCATGCTCGATGGTCAGCGTAGCCTCTTTCCCGTAGAAAACGATTGGCTCACCTGATGAGTTGTTCTGGTTGCAATGCAAATTCACGGTCATACCGGGATAGTCGTACAACGTCGCCAGCAAGTCAGGATAGTCACGCCCATCTTTGAAGTGCGTCAGGCTTCCAGTGGCGTAAGCGCGGCTGGGAATCGCATTCACCCCGCTAACGCATTGGAACCCCGAAAGCAGATGCACAAACAAGTCACCTGCCACACCCTCTCCGTAGTCGGCGAAACAGCGCCAGCGAAAAAAGCGCGCCGCATCAAACGGCCGGTCGGGAGCGTCGCGCAGCCACGTCTTCCAATCGATCGTCTCCGGACTGGCATCGGGCGCGATCGGATAAACCCATGCTCCCGAAGGGGAATTGCGATCGAAGCGTCCCTCGACGTACGTCACTTCCCCGAGTCGCCCTGACGCAAAAATTTCGCGCGCCTTCTTGTATACGACGTTGCTAACACGCTGACTGCCGGCTTGAAAAATCCGCTTACCCGCCTTGACCGCAGCCACCATGGCTTGTCCGTCGGCCACGTTGTGCGACATGGGCTTCTCGCAATACACGTCTTTGCCCGCGGCCAGGCAATCGAGCACCACCCGCCGATGCTGGAAGTCGGCAACGGCCACGATCACCGCATCCACATCTTTGCGGTCGAGCAGGGAACGATAATCGCGCGTCGTCGGCACATCTGTTCCGTAGGCTTCAATACCGGCCTTCTGGTGCATATCGTACAAATCCGCAGTGGCGACTAGCACTCCAGTCGGTACTTTGCGCGCAGACCGCAGCAAGTCGCATCCGCGAATGCCTGTACCGATTGAGACGAAGCGAATCTTCTTTTCTCCGGCGCCCGCCGCTTGTGTCTGCGCTGCTAGAATGGCAGGCTCAAGCAGCGTGGATTTAACCGCGACTCCCGCCGCTACCGTGCCTGCGCCTAGGCGCACAAAATCCCTGCGCGTCATTGAATGCATGCCCATTGAGTCTTCTCCCGTGCGAGCGCAATTCTCGCTTGCCAGACGTTGTCGTGTCCACCGCGCAATCAATTCGTGCGCCTGATAACATACGAGGCTGTGTCGACACACTCCAGAGATTGACAGGGTTCAGACAGGTTGCGCGCGATGGTAATGACCAAGAAAAGAAGATTTGCTTCAGTTGCAAGAATGCTGCTGACGATGGGACTAGGAGCGGTTTTGCCTGCTAGCGCACTCGCCGTGAAAGCCGCGTCCCCTGCCTCCAAACCAGACCTCGGCCCCAATGTCCTTGTATTCGATCCGTCCATGCCTTCTGGCGCGATCCAGCAGCAGATCGAAAACGTCTACGCGGTGGAGCAGCACAGCGAGTTTGGAACCGCGCGCTACGCCCTACTCTTTCTGCCCGGCGAATATCATGTCGACATCCCCATCGGCTTCTATACCCAGGTGTTGGGCCTCGGTGCGACACCCGACGGCGTGCACATCATCGGCAACGTGCATGCCGACGCCAGCCTGCCCGGCAACAACGCCACCTGCACATTCTGGCGCGCCGTCGAGGGTTTTTCCGTCACCCCCACCGGCGGCACCATGCAGTGGGCGGTTTCGCAAGCCGCGCCGTTTCGCCGCATGCATGTGCTGGGCGACATCGTGCTTCATCAAAAAGGTGGATGGGCCAGCGGCGGATGGATGTCTGACTCCGTCATCGATGGCAACGTTGGCGCAGGCCCGCAGCAGCAGTGGATTTCGCGCAACAGCGAATGGGGCAGTTGGACGGGCTCAAATTGGAACATGGTGTTTGTCGGCGACACCAAGCCGCCCACGGGCGAGTGGCCTGTACCCGCGTTCACTAAGGTTGCCGCGACGCCCGTTGTTCGCGAAAAACCATTCCTCGCGATCGACGCGCAAAGTAACTGGACTGTGCGCCTCCCCTCCCTGGTCCAAAACAGCGTGGGCATCACCTGGCACGCTGGCTCGACTCCTGGCCGATCGATTCCCCTGAGCCACTTCTACATCGCGCATTCCGATGCAGACACGGCCGCCACCCTCAACGCGCAACTCGCAAAAGGCCGCGATCTGCTGTTCACGCCTGGCATCTACGACCTCACAGTGCCGATTCAGGTTACTCGCCCTGACACCATAGTGATGGGCCTTGGCTTTGCCACCCTACGACCTACGCACGGCACCGCCGCGATGATCACCGCCGATGTGGATGGAATTGAAATAGCCGGCCTGCTGTTCGATGCAGGCGTCGCAGATTCTCCGGTGCTGCTCGGAGTTGGGCGTGCAAACAGCAAACTCAGTCACGCCAAAAATCCGATTGGCCTCCATGACGTCTTCTTTCGTGTCGGTGGAGCAGGCATAGGCCGCGCGCAGGTTAATCTGCGCATCAATGCGAACGACACCATCGTCGACCACACCTGGATATGGCGTGCCGATCATGGCACAGGCGTTGGCTGGACCAGCAACACCAGTAATAACGGCCTCGTTGTGAATGGCAACAACGTCACTATCTATGGCCTGTTCGTGGAGCATCACCAGCAATTTCAAGTCTTGTGGAACGGCAATCGCGGGCGAACTTACTTCTATCAATCCGAGATACCGTACGACTCGCCTGATCAGCCCAGTTACACCAGCGCCGTAGGAACCAACGGTTGGGCCTCATACAAGGTAGCCGATTCCGTCAACAGCCACGACGCCTGGGGATTAGGCGTCTACAGCGTCTTTCGCCACCCCAATGTCAAGCTCACCCGCGCCATTGAAGTGCCTGTTACGCCCGACGTCCGCTTCCACCACATGATCACCATCGCTCTCGACAATCTCGGTGAAATCACCGACGTGATCAATGACAAGGGTGGACCCACATCGGTCGCGCCGCACCGCGTGACGCCCAAAGTAACCGATTTCCCCTGAAAGTCGGCTAAATCAAAAGCAGGTCTCTCAACCGAACCACGCATTTTCACCAGCGTGGAAACACTTTTTGCTCCCTCCTCGCAATGTCAACACCTCTCCATCACATGCACCTCCGCGCCGTGGGACAATGGAACTGTACACCCATGAATAACGACAGCATTTACGCACCGCACTCCGCCTTTGAAGACGCGCCCGAACCTCCAGGCGACATTGCCGCCGAACCGACGGAAAACTTTGCTGAGATGCTTTCGCAGTTCGAGCGCAGCCACTCGCACAAAGCCGAGCCCGGCACCCGCCAACTGCAAGGCACGGTCGTGTCGAAATCAGCCGACCAGGTCTTCCTCGACATTGGCTACAAAACCGAGGGCGTACTACCGCGCGCAGTCTTCGACAATAGTGCAGACGCTGTCGAAGTGGGTCAGAGTTTTCCCGTCTCGGTCACAGGGCGCAACGAGGAAGGCTACTACGAACTCTCCCGCTTCAAAGTCGCACAGGTTCGCGATTGGACCGCGATCGAAGAAGCCTTTGCGCAGAAGTTGGCCGTCGTCGGAACCGTCACCGGCCTCGTCAAGGGTGGTGTGAATGTCGACATCGGCGTGCGCGCTTTTATGCCTGCCAGCCGCAGCGGCACGCGCGACGCAGCCGAACTTGAAAAGCTGGTCGACACCGAGATCACATGCCGCATCACCAAGCTCGACGTCACCGATGAGAACGTGGTGGTCGATCGCCGCGTCGTTCTTGAAGAGCAGGCCCGCTCATTGCAAGAGGGCCGCTACACAGAGATGAAGGCTGGCGATACGCTGAGTGGCACCGTGCGCAGCCTCACTCCGTATGGCGCATTTGTCGATCTCGGCGGCATCGATGGACTGCTGCACGTCAGCGACATCTCCTGGGGCCGCGTCGAAAAGCCTGAAGACGTCCTCACCGTCGGGCAGGAAATTCAGGTCCGCCTTCTCAAGATCGATCCCGATACCAAGAAAATTTCCCTTGGCCTCAAGCAGCTGCAACCGGAACCATGGGAAGCCTCCGCCGGTCGCTATCAGGCCGGGCAGCGTGTTACCGGCACCGTCACGCGTCTGGCCGACTTCGGTGCATTTGTCGAAATTGAGCCGGGCATTGAGGGTCTCATCCATATTTCTGAAATGGCGTGGGGCAAAAAAGTCCGCCACCCCAGCGACATTCTCAAGCCGGGCGAAAAAGTTGAAGCTGTGATTCTCTCGGTCAAGCCTGAGGAACGCCGCATCTCGCTCGGATTGAAACAGTCGCTCGCCGATCCGTGGCTCGACATATCAAAGAAGTTTCCCGTCGGCTCGCAGATTGAGGGCCCGGTCACCAAGCTGATGAATTTTGGCGCATTCGTGCAGATCGCTGAAAACATCGAAGGCCTCGTCCACGTGAGCGAGATCAGCGCCGACAAGCGCATCAACCATCCTCAGGACGTGCTGCGCGTCGGCCAACCGGTCAAGGCGCAGGTGCTGGCGATTGATGAGGAGAAGCGCCAGATCAAGCTCAGCATCAAGCAGCTCATTCCCACCAGCATCGATGAATACATCGCTGAACACAAGCAAGGCGACTTGGTATCTGGCCGCGTCGTCGAGGAGTCCGCAAGCGACGCAACCATCGAGCTCGGCCAAGGTATCCGCGCTACCTGCCGCATACTCGTAAGTGCAACTCCGGCGCAGCAGCCCGCAACCAGCAGCAAAGTTGACCTGTCGTCTCTCTCGTCGATGCTCAAAGATCGCTGGAAAGGGAATGCGCCGGCCGTTTCAGCAACACCTGAACCGCTGCGCGCCGACCAGATTCGCAGTTTCAAAATCGTGACGCTTGATCCCGAAGCCAAAAAAATCGCCGTCGAGCTCGCGTAAGAAACCGTCAGCGACTGTTATAGATAAGTCTCGTCGATATAGCACCAGCGCCAGTTTTCGCCGCGCTCCGCTGATTGAATCAGAGGATGCTGCGTCTCATCAAAATGGGCGCGCGCATGGCGATTTTTCGATGAGTCGCAACAGCCCACCTTGCCGCACTCCAAACACATGCGCAGGTGAACCCACGTATCGCCGCTTTTCAGGCACTCTTCGCATCCTTTGCTATTTGGCTTCACCTTCTTCGCATGATCCGCGACGTGCGTACATTGCTTTGCCATTCGATGACCTCCTGTGTTCGGGGCGAACTTCTAGACCATATTTTGATTAGCCAGCATCACAAAGGATTCTGCTTGTGCGGCGGCCCAAGCTGCGTCTCGTCCCAACTCAGCGGACAGTAATTTCGCCACCGGCTCGGCCATCGCCTGTGCTGCCCGCGCATTCAAAAATAATGCGCGTGTGTGGCGCGCCAGCACGTCCTCCACAGTGCGGGCCATCTCTGCACGCGCTGCCCACACCACTTCGGCAGCGATGTACGCCAATGCTGGATGCAACTGCACACCCAGCCCAGCCTCCTTCGCAAGTGCGCGAATGGCCGCTGCATCCGAGCCATAAACGCCGAAATTATCGTCGCCCTGCGATCCGCCTGCACGATCCATGTATCCGTGCACCTTCAAATCCTTCGTCCTGCACGGCTGGTTCTGCAACTCGCCAAGCTTGATCGCATGATTCACGCAGTCTTCGGCCATGCGCCGGTACGTAGTCCACTTGCCGCCGCTGATAGTCAGCAACCCGGATGCGTCCGCGTGCAGAACATGGTCGCGCGAAAGGGCCGAAGTCTTGCCTGCACCTTTCTGCAGGGGTCGCAAGCCCACATAAACCGCGAGCACATCGGCGCGGCTTGGCGGCCGGCTCAGATAGCGACTTGCGGTTTCGAGAATGAAATCAATCTCTTCATCGAGCGCGCGAGGTTCGAGAGAGGGCGCAGCGACCGGCGTGTCGGTCGTACCCGCAACAGCGTGCCCATGCCACGGAATGACAAACAGCACGCGCCCGTCTTTAGTGCGCGGCACCATCAGAGCCGTAGCGCCTTTGAGAAACGATTCATCGAATACCAGGTGAATTCCCTGGCTGCACGTTATCAAGGAATTTGCCGCCGGGTCGGCCATTTGACGCACCGCATCTGTAAACACGCCGGTCGCATTGACCACCACGCTCGCACGAATCGTCAGCGCCTCACCCGTCTCTGCATCCTGCGCAGTGAGCCCATTTACTTTGCCCTTCGCATCGCGCAGCAGTCCGATAGCGGGGCAATAGTTCAACAGCGTGGCACCACAATCGGCCGCCGTCATCACCAAATGGATCAGCAACCGTGCATCGTCAAACTGCCCGTCATGATAGGCAACGCCGCCACGCAGACCTTTGTCGTTTAGTGTTGGCAGTCGCTGCAGCGTCTCACTTTTGCTAAGTATTTTTGAACCACCAAAGCAAGATCGTCCAGCCAGAATGTCGTACAGCTTGAGGCCGATACCGTAGAAGGGTGCTTCCCACCAATCGTAGTTAGGCACCACAAACGTAAGATCATGCACCAGGTGCGGCGCGTTTTTACGCAGCAGCTCTCGCTCTTTCAGCGCCGACATGACCAGCGGAATGTTGCCCTGTTCGAGATAACGCACGCCGCCATGCACAAGCTTGGTGCTGCGACTGCTGGTGCCTTTGCCAAAGCCGTGGGCCTCGACAAGCACCACGTCCAGGCCTCGCGAGGCAGCATCCACCGCAACTCCTACGCCCGTTGCGCCCCCGCCGACAACCGCCACATCCCACGGTCGATCCTGTGCCGACCGCTCGTGCACCTTGCGCAGCATCTCGTCTCTGCGCATCACGTGCTCCCACTCGCCGCGCATTCAAGCCAACTCATTCGGCCCAATTTCGCGATCGCTCAACGGCGCGCCGCCAATGCGCACGGCGACTCGCTCTCTCTGTTGCATCCATGCGCGGCTCAAAGCGTGCATCATCTTGTCGACTCGATTTAAGCGCCTGCGGATTGGCCCAGAAGCCTGTCGCCAAACCAGCAAGGTAAGCCGCCCCCAGCGCGGTTGTTTCCGTAACGCGGGGCCGGACCACCGGCACACCGAGTACGTCCGCCTGAAATTGCATCAGCAAATCATTGACTGCTGCGCCGCCATCCACGCGCAACGCGCCTAGCGGCGTGCCCGTCTCGCTTTCGACAGCCTCAAGCACATCGGCCACTTGAAATGCGATGCTCTCGAGTGCAGCCCTTGCGATGTGTCCGGGCTTGGTGTCGCGCCGCAAACCGATTAGCAATCCCGCTGCCTTAGGATCCCAGTGCGGTGCGCCCAACCCTACAAATGCAGGCACAAACACCACTCCGCCAGTGTCCGGTACACTGGCCGCAAGCGCCTCCACCTCAGCCGAAGATCCGATCAGCCTCAAATTATCGCGCAGCCATTGCACCACCGCACCGGCAATGAAGATGCTGCCTTCGAACGCATACTCCAGGCGATGCTCGGCGCTGGCTGCGAGCGTGGTGATGAGCCTGTGCCGCGAACGCGCAAATTTCGTGCCAATGTTTTGCAGCAAGAAGCAGCCTGTGCCGTAAGTATTCTTTGCTTCGCCCGCCTGCCAGCACATCTGTCCAAACAGGGCGGCCTGCTGATCTCCTGCGATGCCGGCAATTTCGATGCCACCAAGGCCCAGCGTAGTCGTCACCTCGCCGACGCGTTCGCTCGACCAGACCACACGCGGCAACATGCTCTCAGGCACGCCAAAAATGCCGAGCAATTCCTGGTCCCACTCGCCCTTCACAATGTTAAAGAGCAATGTGCGTGAGGCATTGGTCACGTCGGTCACGTGATGTGCGCCGCTGGTTAAATGCCAGATCAGCCAACTGTCGACCGTGCCAAACGCTAACTCGCCTTGCTCGGCCCTCACGCGCGCGCCCGGCACATTGTCCAGAATCCAACGAACCTTGGTAGCAGAAAAATAAGGGTCGAGCACCAGTCCAGTCTTTGCGGAGACGGTCTCGCCCACGCCACTCTCTTCGAGCGCCGCACATTGCGCAGCCGTGCGACGGTCTTGCCACACGATGGCCGGATGAATCGGCTTTCCCGTAGCACGATCCCACACAATCACCGTCTCCCGCTGATTCGTGATTCCAATCGCAGCCACGTCGCGCGGACGAGCGCCGGCACGGCCCAGCACTTCGACCGCACAAGCCAATTGACTGGTTAAAATTTCAGTGGGATCATGTTCCACCCATCCCTGCTGCGGGTAAAACTGTTCAAATTCATGCTGCGCCACTGCCGCAATCGCGCCAGCCTCGTCAAACAAGATCGCCCGCGAACTCGTCGTTCCCTGATCCAGCGCAAGAATGTATGCCATACGTGCCGCCTGCTTTCGGCAACCAGTCAAACACGCCCGGCTGGTTGAGGGCAACAAAGGGAAACTTTACACGACATACAAGTCAACGTATTCGTGAACAGGCATGGCCTCAAGCTGCTTGCGGTCGAGCGACGCATCGAGTATCCGCTGCTGCTGCTCCTCAGCAAATAGCCGACGCAAATTTGTTTTGAACTTTTCGATCAGCAGCGGCAAACCCTCTTCGCGTCGGCGACGATGCCCGATGGGATACTCGACGCTCTGCTCGAGCATCGTGCCGTCATTCAATTCAACAAGCAACGCATTCGCAATCGATCTTTTTTTCGGATCATGATAATCCGTCGTGAAAGAAGGCTCTGCAACGCACTGTACCTTTGCACGCAGCGTGTCGATGCGAGGGTCCGCGGCAACGCGGTCTTCGTAGTCCCCCGCCGTGAGCCGCCCAAACAACAACGGAATCGCAATCATGTATTGCACGCAATGATCGCGATCCGCGGGATTGGCAAGCGGGCCTTTCTTGTCGATGATGCGCAGGCAAGCCTCGTGCGTGCGGATTGTAATGCGCCGAATGTCCACGGCCGATTTGCCTGTCTGCTCAAGCCTTGCATGCAGCGTCATTGCAGCTTCGACCGCCGTCTGTGCGTGAAACTCCGCCGGATAACTGATCTTGAAAAGCACGTTTTCCATCACGTAACTTCCGTATGGCCGTTGAAAACTGAACTCCCGCCCCTTGAAAGAAACGTCATAAAATCCCCACGTCTTAGCGGTAAGCACAGACGGATAGCCCATCTCGTCTGCGCGAGCCATCAGCGCCAGGCGCACTGCGCGACTGGTCGCATCGCCAGCCGCCCAGCTCTTGCGCGAACCGGTATTCGGCGCGTGGCGATACGTCCGCAGGCTCTGCCCATCGACCCACGCCAGAGACAGCGCGGCGATGGTCTGCTCGCGATTGAGATTCAGCAATTGGCAAACCACTGCGGTCGACGCAACCTTCACCAGCACCACATGATCTAATCCGACTTTGTTGAATGAATTTTCGAGCGCGATGCAGCCTTGTATTTCGTGCGCCTTGATCATCGCCGTGAGCACGTGCTGCATGCGCAACGGTGTTCGGCTTTCATTAGGACTACGCGCCAGCCAATCGGCAACCGCGAGAATCCCGCCGAGGTTGTCCGACGGATGTCCCCACTCCGCGGCCAGCCACGTGTCATTGAAATCAAGCCAGCGGATCATCGCACCAATATTGAACGCAGCCTGCACCGGATCGAGTTGGTAACTTGTACCTGGCACGCGCGCTCCATTGGGCACCACCGTCCCCGGCACAATCGGCCCCAGCAATTTGGTGCATGCCGGATACTCCAGCGCCTCGAGGCCGCAGCCCAAAGTGTCGATCAGACAATAGCGCGCCGTCTCATAAGCCAAATCACTCGTGATCTCAAAATTCAGCGCGTAGTCGGCAATATCAACTAATACCTTGTCTGGCGCCGGCCGCTCATAACTCGTGTGCGAAGACACGTTTTCTCCTTGTTGCTCTAATTCAAGTTGTGCTGAATTACCAAATGACTACCCACGTTGTTCAATCGGAACGAACTTCAAATTCTCCGGCCCCGTATAAACCGCCGACGGTCGAATAATCTTTCCGTCCTGCCTTTGCTCAATCACGTGCGCGCACCAACCAGCCGTCCGCGCTATCACAAACAAAGGTGTAAAAAGGTGTACCGGAATTTTCATCAGGTCATACGCCACTGCGCTATACCAATCGAGGTTGGGAAACATTTTCTTCGCGTCGTACATCGTTGTCTCGATTCGTTCAGCGATCGAAAAGAGTCGCATGTCTCCGGCAGCTTGTGCCAAGCCGCGCGCCACTTCCTTAATAATCTCGCTGCGGGGATCGCTAATGGTATATACCGGATGCCCGAACCCTATGATCACTTCGCGATCAACCAAGCGACGCCGAATATCAGACTCAGCATCATCGGGATTCGCATAGCGTTTCTGAATTTCCAGCGCCACCTCATTCGCGCCTCCATGCTTTGGCCCCTTTAGCGCGCCAATCGCGCCGACAATGCACGAATACAAATCCGAACCCGTCCCTGCGATGACACGCGCGGCAAACGTCGACGCATTGAATTCATGTTCGGCGTATAGAACCAGGGAAGCTTGCATCGCAGACGTGTGCTCCACACTGGGCGCCGTGCCATGCAGCAAATGTAGAAAGTGAGTAGCGATTGATTCGTCATCGGTCTCTACGTCGATTCGCCTTCCGCTGTGCGCGAAGTGATACCAATAAATGAGCATCGATCCCAAGCAAGCCAGAAGCGAATCGGCGATCTCACGAGCACCTTCGTCGGTGGGTTCTGCGCCCTCGGGCGAGACACATCCCAAGACGGATACTCCGGTGCGCAAAACGTCCATCGGATTGGTCGACGCAGGCAGTAATTCAAGCGCCTCTTTAACTGCTGCCGGCAGACTCCTCAACGGCCGAAGTCTAGCTTTATAAGCTGCCAGTTCAGTCGCATGCGGCAGTTTGCCGTAC
This sequence comes from Acidobacteriaceae bacterium, assembly GCA_025350325.1. Classification (GTDB taxonomy): domain Bacteria; phylum Acidobacteriota; class Terriglobia; order Terriglobales; family Acidobacteriaceae; genus Telmatobacter. The sequence goes on along the minus strand of JANXYB010000050.1, from coordinate 52,831 downwards.
ACCAGCAGATGCGCCACTTCTTCAAATTCGCAGTGCGCCGCCAAGTCCATGATGTCGAATCCGCGATATTGCAGATCGTTGCCGTTGTACCCTACCGTAGACAGCGCCGTATAGCCCGCCGCCGTTCCCGAGAGCGCCACGGATTTTTTCGGCTTAAAAGTCGTCGGTGCCAAATTAGAATCGTGACTCATCAAACTCTCCTGGGCAATCACAAGATGATGGTTGAACGAGTACAGTGGTCTATCCGTCGCGCTTTCCTTTAGCAAAGAGGTCGTCGAGTTTCTTCTCATACGCGTGATAGTCGAGATATTCATATAGGTCCGCGCGTGTCTGCATCAGCGGCACCACGCTATTTTGCGTTCCCTCATTGCGAATTACTTCATACACTTTCAACGCCGCCGCATTCATGGCCCGATAAGCAGCGCAGCAATACAAAATCATGTCGACGCCCGCGGTAGCCAGCTCTTCGCGCTTGAACAGGGGAGTCTGTCCGAATTCCGTGAGGTTCGCGAGGATAGGCACACCTACCGCTACCCGGAATTCTGTATACGTCGGCAAATCCGTCACTGCCTCAGCAAAGATCATGTCCGCACCCGCAGCTACGTAAGCCTGGGCGCGTTCAATCGCCGAGCCCACTCCCTCATTGGCCAGCGCATCTGTGCGTGCCATCAACACAAACTGCTCGTCCGTCCTCGCATCGACCGCAGCCTTGATGCGATCTACCATCTCTTCGGTTGGAACAAGTTCCTTGCCGGGGCGATGTCCGCAGCGCTTGGCCCCAACCTGATCCTCAATGTGCACCGCGGCCGCGCCCGCCTTCACCATCGAGCGAATGGTCCGCGCAATATTAAAAGCCCCTCCCCACCCCGTGTCGATGTCGACCAGCAGCGGCAACGAAGTCGCATCTGTAATTCGCCTTACGTCAATCAACACATCTTCCATGGTGCTGATGCCAAGATCGGGTATCCCTAGCGAATTCGCCGCCACTCCTCCACCCGAAAGATACACCGCGCGAAACCCCGTTGCCTCGGCCATCCGCGCCGTGTATGCGTTGATCGCTCCCGCAATCTGCAACGGTTTTTCCTGGCTAAGCGCAGCTCGAAATCGCGCCCCAGCCGACCGGTCCTTGAGATCGTTCACCATGCCACTTCCTGCGCCGCATCATAGCAGGCTTGTCGTAGCCTCTTCACGAACAGCGGGCCCTGGTGCGACAATCGACGCGCCGGGTTGACCTGCAATTTCAGGCGCTCTGCCCAGAGGAGAATTAACAGATGAAAGTTCTATTAGCATGTGCCGGCCTTCTCGTCACTGCAACCAGCATGTTTGCTCAACCAAAAGCGCCTGCCAGTCCGCCTGCCAAGGAATCGGCAATGATCGGCGGGCATGCCGTTACGATTACCTATTCCGCGCCCGCGGTGAAGGGCCGCACCGGCCACATCTTCACTAAAGATGGGCTCATCAGCCACAACCCGCATTATCCCGTGTGGCGCGCTGGAGCCAACTCCGCCACTACCCTGCACACCGATGCCGATCTCATGATTGGCGACTTGATGGTTCCTAAGGGCGACTACACGCTTTTCGTCGACATCTCCGATCCCGATAACTGGGTGATGATCGTGAACAAGCAAACCGCACAATGGGGCCTGGCTTACGACAGCTCAAAAGACCTGGGCAAGGTCAAGATGACTATGGCGGCCCCACCCAGCTTAGTTGAAAACTTGAAATATACTTTAACCGACAGCGGCGGCAGCAACGGCACTCTGACGCTGGCGTGGGAAAACCATTCTGCGTCTGTCCCCATCATGGCTCATTGATCTGGGGACGCTGTCATCCTGCAGTTCGGAGACGCTGTCATCCTATAATTCACAGCGCACATCCTTCCCGACGTTGAGGTCGAGGAAGGATGGCCGGGTGAGTCATCATACGCTGGCGTGATCGCGTGCACCTTGCGAAACTGCCTCGATGATGGCCTTGTTGAATGCCGGGATGTCATCCGGTTTGCGGCTGGTGATGAATTGACCATCGATTGCCACTTCCTGGTCGACCCAGTGACCGCCAGCATTCTTGATATCGGTCTTGAGCGATGGCCACGAAGTTACGGTCTTACCCGTGAGCGCCCCGGCCTCAATCAGCGTCCAGGCGCCATGGCAGATGGCCGCGACCGTCTTTCCAGATGACACAAACTGACGCACAAAATTGACCGCCGCCGGATCCATGCGCAGGTGATCGGGATTCATCACACCGCCCGGGAGGATGAGTGCGTCGTAATCGTTGGGATTGGCGTCGGCAAGAACTTTGTCGACCTTCACAGTTTCGCCCCACTCCTTCTCGTCCCATCCCTTGATCTCTCCACTCTTGGGAGCGATAACGAATGTCGTTGCGCCTGCTTCATCCAGCGCTTTCTTAGGATCGGTAAGTTCGGCCTGTTCGAAACCGTCGGTTGCGAGTATCGCTATCTTTTTCCCCTTTAAATTAGAAGCCATCGATAACCCTCCTTGATCGTTGTCTACGACTGTAGGACGCCGCAGTAAGGAGCTAGGTTGCCAGTTGCGGCTGTTCTAGCAGGCCCGAGCTTTTTCCAGCCGGAGTGTTTACGCGTCAGACATTTTAGACGCTCCAATGATTTGGTCCGAGCGTTTTCGACAAGATCAACAAAATGGGCGGCGCAGTTTCGAATCCCGGTTCGGCAGTGTATTGCATCGCACGAGAACAAACTAACTCGCAAGGTACCGCATCAAATGGAACGGAGATTGCGAGAATGCAGAGACGCGAATTCATGTCGGGCGCAGCTGCTGCTGCGGCCGCACTGGCTTCAGCCAGTTCTTTAGCTTCGGGGCAGGCGGCGACCAATAAAAAAGAGGAGTCATCCATGAGCGAACCAACGTCGAAGTCCGCGGCGTCGCGTATCCCGCGCGTCACCAGCGCCGGAACAATGAAGGGAGAAATGCTCTATCGCGATCTGGGCGCGACCGGCGTGCAAGTATCCGTCATTGGCATGGGCGGGGCCCACCTGGGGCTGGCCGACGTTGAAGAAGCGGATGCGATCAAGCTCGTACACGAGGGCGTCGATCGAGGCATCAACTTTCTAGACAACTCATGGGACTATAACGAGGGCCGCAGCGAAGAGCGCGTCGGCAAGGCGCTATCGCAGGGCGGCTATCGGCAAAAAGCGTTCGTGATGACCAAGATCGACGGCCGTACTAAGGAAGTCGCGACCAACCAAATCAACGATTCTCTGCGGCGCTTGAAGGTCGACCATATTGACCTCATGCAGCATCATGAAGTGATTCGCTTCGACGATCCCGACCGCATATTCGGCGAGGGCGGTGCGATGGAGGCAGTGGTTGAGGCCCAGAAAGCGGGCAAGATTCGCTTCATCGGATTCACCGGCCACAAGGACCCGCATATTCACCTCTACATGCTTAAGGTGGCGCAGGAGCATGGGTTCCACTTCGACACGGTGCAGATGCCGATCAATGTGATGGATGCGCATTTCCGCAGCTTCGCGCAACTTGTCGTGCCGGAAGCAATCAATCAGAAGATTGCCGTGCTCGGTATGAAGTCGTTCGGCGACAACATCATTCTGAAGAGTGGCGTCGTCGAGCCAATGGATTGCCTGCGCTATTCATTGAATGTTCCGGTGTCGGTGTTGATCACCGGAATCAATTCAAAGAGGTTACTAGACCAGGCATTTTATGCAGTCAAGTCATTTCAGCCGATGGATGAGGCGGCGGTCGCTACGCTAATCGCGAAAACCGAAGAAGTAGCGATGAAGGGTAAATATGAACTGTTCAAAACCACATCGCACTTCGATACGACGGCACGCCATGCCGACTGGCTGGGCGCCGACAGCCCGGCTGTGCAGAAGCTTGCGCCCCAGTTGCCCGGATAAATCTGCGACAAACACACAGAGGCCTTCTCCTCATATGAAGAGAGGGCCGGTTTGTTGCATCACTTAATCTTCAAGTGCAGGGCACCAGTCGTCGATCACGGCCAGCGACCAGTTTCCGATCCCTTGTGGCCTTCACTCTACAAGCGACCTGAACAAAGGTGCTGTGCTACTTTCCCGGCGCGTCTTTGTCTGACGTATTCAAATACTCAGGATGTTCTTGCTGGATTTCATTGGTGATCGTACTGCCGAGATCACTGGCCAATTGCGCGCATCCATCATTGAACTCATTCTTCACCGCCGGCAACTCGACAGCGAGCTTTGCCGATAGCGCCTGACTCATTTGAATTGTTTCGTGCGCATTGGTCTTCTTCTGTAGCTCAATCAAGCTTGTGAGTTCTTCCGCGGTGAAGTGCTTTTCATACGCCTTGACCCAGATCTGAACCATTTCATCGGTCTTCATCCGGTCAACCATCCGCTTCGCCCACTCATCCATGAATTTCTTTGAGCACAACTCACACTGTTCGACCATCTGCTTGCGTCCGTCGTCAATCATCGACCTCCACATCGCAGGTACCTGGCTGCGCACTCCGCTGAGCTTTACCAGATCGAGCGCATCATGAAGCTTCGCTGCCGCTTGGGCTTCATCGGTCTGGTTCGAATCCGCAGCAGCGATGATTGGGGGAAGCGAGGCCGGTGCGGGCGATTGCGCGTAAGCAGAAACTAAGAGCGCCAGAAAAAGGATTATGTATTTCATGCCGCAAATTATAGGAGCCTATTACCTGCTTCGATGTGCTCGCGCTCACTGAGAGAAAATGGATATACGTTGCGCGAATTTCAAACCTTTAGCGCAGGATTCGTGTCGCGACTCCGCGACTGATCTACTCAGAGCAAGCATAAAATGCCCCGACTCTCGTGGTGAGAAGCGGGGCAAGTTTGAATGTTGAAGATTGAGTCGGTCATGCTTTGGCTGAGGTCAGCGCTCCCAGATCTGCAGCCAGCTTTTCGGTTGAGAAGGCCTCGATCAAATCGCCTTCCTTGAGATCGCTGTATCCGCCCAGTCCAATACCGCACTCCATGCCGTTCGTGACTTCCCGGGCATCGTCTTTGAAGCGCTTGAGCGAGCCGATCTTGCCCTTGTATACCTGCTCCTCACCACGCATGACTTTCACCTCGGCATCGCGGCGAATGACGCCGTCCTGCACGCGGCAACCCGCGATGGTACCGACCTTGGGAATGCGGAAGACGTTAATGACTTCAGCGCGCCCAACGTAGTTCTCCTTGAACATCGGATCGAGCAAACCAAGCATGGCAAGGCGCATTTCATCCTGCAACTCATAAATAATCGAGTGCAGACGAATCTCAACTCCCTCTTGTTGCGCCAATTCAGCGGCTTTGCGTTCGGGACGCACATTAAAACCGATGATGATGGCGTTTGAGGCAGTTGCGAGCAGCACGTCGCTCTCGGTAATCGATCCGACGCCGGAGTGGATGACCTTGACGCGCACCTTTTCAGTCGACATGCGGACCAGTGAATCACCCAGCACTTCGACCGACCCTGTGACGTCGCCTTTGATGATGAGACCGAGGTCTTTAACCCCTGCCAGGCGAATTTGTTCTGCGAGGCCTTCGAGAGAGACACGCGAGCTCTTGGCGAGCTGCGAATCGCGTTCTTTCATCTTGCGGTATTGTGCAATGCCCTTGGCCTTGTCGCGATCGGCCACGACGAGGAAAGTGTCGCCGGAGTCCGGCATCGCTTCTAGACCGAGTACCTCGACGGGCGTTGAGGGACCGGCTTCTTCGAGCGGCCGGCCGCGATCGTCAAACATGGCGCGGACCTTGCCGAACGTGTTGCCGACAATATAGCTGTCGTTGAGCCGCAGAGTTCCGTCCTGGACCAGCACGGTCGCCACGGCACCACGGCCTCGATCGAGTTTGGCTTCGATGACCGATCCCACAGCCTTGCGACCCGGAGTAGCTTTGGGCGCGCGGATGTCTGAAACCAGGCAGATCATCTCAAGAAGCAGGTCGAGATTGATGCGTTTTTTAGCCGAGACTTCGACGAACACAGTTCCTTCGCCAGCCGTCGACCACTCTTCTGGAATCAATCCACGATCGGCCAATTGCTTCTTGACGCGGTCGGGATTGGCATCGGGCTTGTCGATCTTGTTTACAGCCACGATGATTGGTACTTCGGCAGCCCTGGCATGATCAATGGCCTCAAGGGTCTGAGGCATGACGCCATCGTCAGCCGCGACCACGATGACCACGATATCGGTCACCTTGGCTCCGCGAGCACGCATGCGAGTAAACGCTTCGTGGCCAGGGGTGTCGAGAAATACGATTTCGCGGCCGGAAGCAGGAGAACCTTCCTTGGCGAATTTCACCTTGTAAGCGCCGATGTGTTGGGTAATGCCGCCGGCTTCACCACCTGCCACATCCGTTTCGCGGATGGCGTCGAGCAGCGAAGTCTTGCCGTGGTCGACGTGGCCCATGACCGTAACCACGGGCGAACGCGGAACTTCAAGCTCGCCGGTATTTTCAGCCTCGAGAACTTCCTCGATGGACTGATTGGCGATTTCCTCTTCGTAGCTGATGACGGTCGCGCCAGCGCCGAAGCGCGCGGCGACGTCTTTGACCATTTCGGCATCGAGCGACTGGTTGACGGTCACGAAGACACCGCGCATGAGCAGCGTGGCAATCAAGTCCTTGGCGCGGATTTCAAGCTTCTCAGCCAAATCCTTAACGCTGATGCCCTCGGTCACGGTGATTTCCCGCGTGATGGGCAACGGCTCATTGCTGAAGTGTGTGGCACCACCAAAACGCGGCGGTGGCACAAAGCCCTTCATCGGGCCTTCCTTGGTCTTTGGATACTGCGGACGACCGCCACGGCCTCTCGGGGCTGCACGCTGCGGACGCGGCGCTTCTCCAGTGGGCGGTGCTCCGCCGGCACCGGGTCTAGGGCCGCCGAATCCACCAGGGCGGGGCGCACCAAATCCTGGGCGGGCTCCAAAGCCGGGACGCGCGCCCGGAGCTCCGGTTCCGCCAGGCCCTGCGTATCCGCCGGGTGTGGTGCGGGTAGGGTGCTTGGGACGAGGTCCCCCGGCAAACTGGCCGGCTCCGGGAGGGCCGCCGGGCGTGCGCTGGACATAACTGCCAGGGCTACTGGGACCAGTTGATGGCCTGCGGTCAAAGATGGGTTTGCCGCGCTGAATGCCACCGGGCTGCGCCATGGGGGTAGCGCTCGGGACAACTATAGGGGCCTTGTACACCGGGCGGGGCCCGGTCTGGGGCATTACAACCCGGCGAATAGGAGCAGCGGGAGGTGGCGGCGGAAGTGCGTGTTCGGCTGTTCGCGTTGTTGCTGCTGCGGGGCGCGCGACATGTGGTGTGGCAGATTCCTGATCGTGTGTTGGCGACTCCGGCGCCTCGACAGCCGAAGCCATCGCAGCCGGGGGAGCAAGCGAAACAGACGGCGCAACCGATTCAACCACCGGTACCGCTGCAATGGCAGGCTCGGGCGCAGCCGCAACCGGACTGGTCGCAGTAACGGGGGAAGCAGCCTTGGCCGTCGTTGGCTTACTCGGGGCTGGTGCTGGCTCCGCAACGCGAACCTGGGTGGGAACAGCGGCCGAAGGCGGCTTAACCGTGACAACCACTCCCGACGGCGGGACGACCGTCACCGCGGGGCGCGTCGATCCAGCACTTACCGGCGCTTTGGCAATCACCGGTCCCGAAGGGGGACGCGAAGCGATGGCCGGGGTCGGGTGGGGAATAATGGCGGGGGCAGGGCGTGCCTGCGGCACAATCTTTCTTGGCGCTGGTGGCGCAGGAGGTGCCGGCGGGGCTGCAACCGCTGCGGCGCGCGGCTCTTGCTCGGCGGGCGCTTTGGGCGGCGGTTGTACCGCACGTATCGGCACCTTACCCTTCCGTGCCTCTATCGCTTCGGCCTCGGCTTCCTGCTTCTGGGCCAGAATGGCCTTCATCACATCGCCGGGCTTGGAGACGTGGGATAAATCGATTTTGGGTGTGATGGATTGGGCACCCCGAGAAGACGCGGCGCCACTGTGCCCCGCGGGTCTGGTTCCGCGCTCAAACTGCGCACGAACCTTTTCAGCCTCGTAGTCTTCAATCGAACTGGAGTGGGTCTTGCCCTCACCCAGACCGAGTTCTCCCAGTACGTCAAGAATCTGACGACTCTTGACTTCCAACTCGCGTGCGAGATCGTTGATTCGAACCTTGCTCATCCGCCTCTTTTCAATATGTGCTACCCAAAGCCGTTAGTCGCTCATAGCTACCTCATGGCATTGGCTGCTGCTATCCCATCCATTATCGCTTGAATGGCAAATAAACGGGCGGCGCATACTACGCGCCGTCCTCTTTGCCAGCTTCATGTTCCTCGGTCGTTCCGGTCTCGTTTTGCTTGGCTTCCAACTCAGGCGAATCGCCCTCATCTGCCGATGGCACATTGTCCACTGCCAATTCGGCGGCGGTCAGACTTTCGTCCGTGTCGATTTCCTGCTCCGGCAGTGCTTCGGCATGGCGATCCGAAGCTTCTTCGCCCTCTGCCGCAGCCGCCCGAACGCTTTCGGCCTCTTTCAGAACCTCGGAAGAATTTTCGGCTTCTGCCTCAGCAGTATCCGCGACTTCTGCGGGAGTGGCAATCTCCGATTCGCCGTTAGACAAATTTTCTGTGTCCGCGGCTGCCGAGTCCGCTGCGGCACCTTCAGAAAGCTCCTCGGCCCCTTCAGCAACGTGGCCTTCCTCGCCCTCTTCAAAATGGCCGAAGTAGTGCCGAACCGCGACCGAGATCTTCTCGAGAGTGCGCTCGCCAATGCCCGGAATTTCTTCGAGCTCCTCGGGCGTCATGTCGGCCAGTGACTCGACGGTCGTAATGCCCGCCGCGACCAGTTTCTGAATGATTCCCTCGCCCAACTCCGAAACCTGTTCAATAGGTGTCGAGGGGCCGCCGGTGAGAGCTTGCATCTGCTGCTCCACCTCCTGGCGCTTTTCCTCTTCGCTCTTGATGTCGATTTTCCAGCCCAGCAGCTTGGCCGCCAAGCGTACATTTTGGCCTTTCTTACCGATGGCAAGGGAAAGTTGCGTATCATCCACGATGACTTCGAGCTGCTTGTCAGTCAGGTCGGCGATGGTGACGCGGCTAACCTTGGCCGGCTGCAAAGCCTTCTCTGCAAACGTCGTAATCTCATCGCTAAACTCAATAATGTCAATCTTCTCGCCGCGCAGCTCGCGGATGATGGATTGAACGCGCATTCCCTTCATGCCCACGCAAGCGCCGACCGGATCGACATCCTTGTCGCGGCTTTGGACGGCGATCTTAGTGCGCTCGCCAGCTTCTCGGGCGATCGCGCGAATCGTCACCGTGTTGTCATAAATCTCCGGCACTTCAGATTGAAACAGGTTTGAAACCAGCTCCGGCGCGGCACGCGAAACGATTACCTGTGGACCCTTGGCGGCACGATCGACCTTGAGCAGCACCACGCGGACGCGCTCTCCGATGGAGAACTGTTCGAGCCGCGATTGTTCACGCTTGGGGCAACGGGCCTCTGCCTTGCCGAGGTCATAGATCACGTCTTGCCCTTCAATGCGCTTGACAGTGGCGTTCAGTACTTCCTTTTCGCGGTGCGCGTACTCGTTAAACACCGTGTCGCGCTCGGCTTCGCGGACTTTCTGGAATATGACCTGCTTGGCCAATTGCGCTGCGATACGGCCCAAGGGGCTGGTGTCGCGATAGAGTCGAATTTCGCTGCCCACCTCGACGCCCGGAGCCAGTTCGTTGGCCTGGGTAAGCGTGATCTGGTTTACCGGATCCTCAATCTCCTCTGCGTCGGGCACAACCGTTTTGAAGACGTAGGCCGTGATCTCGCCGGTCTCTTTATTGAGTTCCCCACGCATGTTTTCCTGGGTTTTATAAAACTTTCGCGTGGCAAGGGCAATGGCCTCTTCCACGGCTCCGACAACGATCTCAGGCTCGATGCCCTTCTCGCGGCTCAGGAGTTCGATGCTTTGATACAACATGCTGCTGGCCATACTGCTGACTTCCTCGGATTTTGCCGGCAGCCCGTTCAGGGGGTGCCATGCAGTTGAATTTATTGTTCCAGGGTCTGGTAACGACCCTTGCCCGGCACTCGAACACTCAACATGGGTGCCTAAATTTCCGGAATCAACTCTGCCTTTTCAATATTCGCGAAAGCAATCTCTACCACGTCTACACCCGCCTTGCGGCTCTTGCTGTTCTGCTTCACGGCCGCCAGATCTAGAAGGATGTTTTCGTTCGCCCCGGCTGCCAAACGACCCTGCCAATGCCGATTGTTGCGCACCGACTCAAAGGTCTGAATCTTAACCAAACATCCCGTAAACCGTTCAAAATCTTCACGCTTGCTCAATTTACGATCCAAGCCAGGTGAACTCGCCTCTAGCGTGTAGTCTGCGCCCGGAACCAGGTCTTCAACATCCAGCAACACACCAAAATCCCTGCTGAAGGCGGCACAATCCTCATGCGTAACACCGGAGAGCTGCTTGATGCTGAGCTTACCCTCGACCAACCGTTCAGGAAGCCCCTCTGAACCGGCCTCGATCTCTGCTTTCAACCGTTCGCGCCCGGCAGAATCCTTTTCGAGAAAAACGCGTAAAACCCTCTCTTTAGCGGGTCCGGATAGCTCGACATCCACGACGTCAAGGCCGTGCGAAGCTGCCACCCTGATCGCTGCCAACCGAATTTCATCGAACTTTGCCGCCATGTTTCCTATGCCCGTCATTTCAACCCGGCGACGCTAACCCGTCGCTTGGGGCCTCTCGAACACCCTTACCACCAGCGCTCTTCAAAGAGGCGCATGGTCAGTGAGCAGCGAGTTTTGTGGGGAATTTGACCCAAATAAAAAGTGGGCTGTGAGCCCACTCATCTCTCCGCCAGCCGGCATTCCCACGGCAATCAGGCGGACAAATTCGTCTGCGTATTTAGCATACGGCGTTTTCATGGGAATTTCAACGTGGTGGCAAGGCGCGTGGGTTCCCTCGCTGCTCATAATGACGGTATAGGCGACTTGCGAGGCTCCGCCGACGGCATCGCTGGCTGGAACCACCGGCCAACCCGTAATGCAATAGCGGGCAATTCGCGCGAACTAGCCCCCCGCGTTTACGTTGAGGACCACAAGCGGCGACAATAGCGGAATGAAATTGTCCCGTCTTGTAGCCTTGTTCCTGTTGGCCAGTCTTACTGCCATGCCCACTCTTGAAGCCGTCGAGAAACAATCTACCGCTGAATATCGTGCGCGTCGCGTGGCCTTGTCGGCTGCGCTGCACGAGGGGGTCGCCGTTCTGTTTGCTGGCGAGGAGCCGGTGCTCGACTTCATGGCCTACCGCCAGGACGCCGACTTTTATTACCTGACTGGTTGGAACGAGCCGGGAGCAGCGCTCCTGGTAGTAGGCCCGATTACTGAGAAAGGCCGCGAAGCACCCTACAGGGAAATTCTTTTCTTGCCTACGCGCGATCTGCGCACTGAAAAGTACACCGGCGCCAAGCTGGACGCATTGTCGCCGGGTGTCGCTCGCAGCACGGGAGTGGACGAAGTGCAGGACATGACCACCTTCCCCGTCGTGCTCAACAAATTGATTGCTTCCAACCGGCGAATCGCGCGCAGCCTGTGGACGCAACCGGGAGTGAAACAGGCGGAGGCACTGGTCGGTTTTACCGCCGCGACGTTGGGCGTGGACGCTCCCCTAACCCGCGATGTGACTACACTCACGATGCCTCTGCGTGAAGTGAAAGACGCGGGAGAAGTCGAGTTGCTAAAGAAGGCCTCTGCGGCATCGATTGCCGCGCAGCGCGTGATGATGCAGAGCATCAAGCCCGGCATTACCGAACGAGTCATAGCTGGGAAGATGACGGAGTCCTGGTACGAACAAGGTTGCGAGCGGCCTTCGTATGCACCGATCGTAGGATCTGGGGTCAATGCAACGACCCTTCACTATTCCGACAATGCGCGCACCATGGAAGAAGGCGACATCGTAGTTGTCGATGCGGCGTGCGAGTATTCGATGTACGCCTCCGACATCACGCGTACGGTTCCGGTGAATGGCCACTTCAGCGCACGTCAACGCGAGATTTACGACATCGTCCTGGGCGCGCAGAAAGCTGCTTTTGATTCCTTCGTGGCCGGCAAGTCGAAGATCAATGACGTCTATCGCAAAGATTCAGACTCGCTCGATAACGCTGCTTACAACTACATCAACACGCATGGCAAAAACCTGCATGGTGAAGCGTTGGGCAAGTATTGGCTGCATGGACTCGGACATATGGTCGGCATCGATGTGCACGATCCTGCAGAATATCCTGCTCTGCTCAAACCTGGGATGGTATTCACCATTGAGCCCGGCGTATACATTCCTGAAGAGAAGATCGGCGTGCGCATTGAATGTGTATTTCTGGTCGGCGCGGATGGAAAGCTGATCGATCTCACCGCCGCATTGCCGCACACCGCTGACGAAGTTGAAGCAGCAATGCATGCGAAGTGAGGCTTGACAAATGAGCGAGCCAATGGACCCACAAGAGCCTGAGTTGCTCGATACGCTGAGCAGCGCCTTTGCGGAGCAACTGCTTGCGTGCTTAGACGAGTGCGCGCGCGGCCGCAAGGGGCTTTTCTCGGATTACGAACCGCTAGGCGAAGAGGGCGAAAAGTGGCCCGAAGCAGCGCGGTTGCGCGAACTGGCTCTCGCATTGCAGGGAATTTCCGCGCAGCAGGAAGAACGCAACGCACTCTGCGATGAGTTTCTCGATCTGTGTTCCATTCACGGAGAGAGCCACCCCGGAGAGTCACGATTGGCACGCACATTTCTGGCACGCATCGAGCGTGGTGAAGTTGGCGCGGCGACTGAAAAAGAGTGGAAGCCTTGGTAGTGCTCAACGCTTTCCTGGCGCTGCTGGCCGGATTTGCTACGATGGCTTTGCTGGTGATTGCAACAACCGCATTGCTGACACGATTCACCCCCGATTGGGTCGGTGAACGCGCTAAACCGCAGCCCGGCTACATCTTTGTAAATCTGGGCTATTCGTTTCTAGCAGCGGCCGCCGGCGGCTATGCAACGGCGTGGGCGGCGCGCCACAATCCACTGATTCATGTGCTGGCGCTAGCCATCGTGGTTTTGCTGCTGTCGGCTATGAGCGCGTTGCAGTCCCGCGGCCAGCAACCGGTGTGGTATGCGCTAATCCTCGTTGCTCTGTCGCCTTTTGGAGTGTTGGCCGGGGGCCTCATGAGACTACGGACATTGGGGATCCTGTGAACTGCTGCGCCCGATCGAAATTACCAAGTGATTACCGAGTGAAAAAGCATGTCCCATCCCTTCCCCTGTTCTGAGGAAAAGACGGGACTGCCCGTAAGGCCTAACTAGTTCTGAGGCGAGCTACCAGCGAATGCCGACAGTGACAGGAATGATTTTTGTGCCCGCACCGACCGTGGTGTTGCCCAAGCCATTCGGTGAGGTTGTGACCGCGGGTGATTTCACGTCGAGATAGCGAGCCTCGGCGAAAAGTTTCATGTTGCCGTTTAACCGGTGTGCTACGCCGGCGCCAACATTCCATCCACCCTGGTTGCTTGAGAAGTGGCCCACAACCACATTCGTGGTTGCGATGCCGCAGTAATAGTAAGTGCAGTACTGGGTCTGCGTTGGATCGGTAAAACTCGTCACCTTGCGGTAGAAGCCGCCGCCACCCGTTACGTAGACATCCATGTGGCCCTTGGGAATTAAGTCGATTACTGGATCGAGCGTCAGTGACCAGATATGGTCGTGGCCGCCCTGGGCCCCAGCCTGTGCAATGATGGCGCCGGGCAATTTGTCGTCGATGAACTGATACTCAGTCATCAGGCTCAACATACGATTGAACCGATAGCCCGCACCAAGCGTGACGTTCCCACCCCAACTGATGTAAGGAGAGGAATCTTTGGTGGGAGCGGTGAAGCCGCCGCCCGCCTCGAAAGCGAGGTGGTCATGTAAATTGTGCCGACCGGTACCGTAGCCGTAGCCTCCGGCATGGGTGTCCTGCCCGTTTTCTTGGCCCGGCACTGTGACCGGTGATGGAAGGACGGCTGCGAACGTAGGATCGCCATCGCGCGCATCGAGCAGAGAGGACGTGGAACTCGACTCACTGTTGTTCGTCACCGCAGCCGTGGATGAGTCGTGAGTGTATGTAGACTGCGCGTTCGCAGAGTTGATTGAACAGGCAAGCGCAACCGAAAGAATCGTGACATGTCGCATAACAGACATATAACGGATGGAAAACATATTAAGAACCTCGAGAATCGATTTGAATTTCGATGGGAAGTCGAACCCTGCTCCCCGTCAGGTTTAGACGGATTCTTGTGCCGGAAGTTGCTTTGTCACGGATGTGCCATTTCGCCACGTAAAACAGCAAAGGCCGGAAAAGTTTCTCCGGCCCTGCTGAACGCAATTCTGTAGCGGATGAACCGCGCGACTATCCCTGAATGTCGAATTGCTCAGGATGCAAAGTGGCATCGCTCTTGATCAATATGTTTTTACTGATCAATTCTTCGAATTCAGTAATCCAGCTCGCATTGTTCGCCTTGAGCACCTTGACCGTTTCAGGATTGACGCGGATCAACACGTCGGCTCCTTCAAAATGCTTTTTCATCTTGCGCAATTCTGTATAGATTTCGTTGCACACGGTGGTAGAGCTTTTGACCATGCCGGTTGCCTGGCATGTTGGGCATGGAACGGAGAGAGTGCGCTCAAGCGACTGTTTAACGCGTTTGCGCGTGATCGCCACCAACCCAAAATCGTTGAACTGCAGAACCTTGGTCGGGGCCCGATCACTCTTGAGTGCCTCTTCAAGAGCCGCCATCACCTTGAAGCGATTCTTGCGTTCATCCATATCGATAAAGTCGATGACGATGATGCCGCCCAGATCGCGCAGGCGAATCTGGCGAACGATTTCCGGAATGGCATCGAGGTTCGTCTTCAGGATCGTGTCTTCAAGGCGCGCCGTTTTGCCGACGTATTTTCCAGTGTTGATATCGATTGCCACGAGCGCTTCAGTCTGGTTGATGACAATGGACCCGCCGCTCTTGAGCCACACTTTGGAGCGCAGCGCCTTGGAGATTTCGTCCTGGATGCCGAAGTGCTCAAACAAGGGCACTTCTTTGGTGTAAAGCTTGACGCGCCGCACCAGATCGGGTGAGAAGCGATTAAGGAAGCGAACTATGCGTTCGTAATCGGCTTCGGAATCAACCCAGATGCTTGAAAAATTGGAGCTGACCTGGTCGCGCAGGATGCGCTCGATGAGTGAGAGATCGTGATAGATGAGCGCGGGCGACTTTGAGCTGTCGGAGCGCTGCTTAATCTCGTCCCATAGGTGAATGAGAAAGCGAAGGTCAGCGCGCAACTCTTCTTCCGAGGCACCCTCGGCTGCGGTGCGTACGATAAATCCGCCCGAAGCCTCCCCTCGCTCGTGGGTCAGAATGCGTTTCAGCCGCTGACGCTCGTCGTCGGAAGCGATCTTGCGGCTCACACCCACATGCGACACGGTAGGCATGAAGACCAGAAAGCGTCCTGGCAGCGCGATGTGACTGGTGATGCGAGCACCCTTCTTGGCGATCGGTTCTTTAGCAATCTGCACCAGGATTTCCTGGCCTGGTTTGAGCAGGTCGCTGATGATAGGCAGGTCCGAAGTTTGCATGGAGCGACGCGATGGTCCTCCGCGACGGTTGCCCTGGCCTTGTCCCGGTGCCCCGGCCCGTCCGCGACGCCCGCGCCCGCTGCGTTCACGGCGCTGCTGTGTCTGGCCCTCGCCCGCAGGCTGACCTTCGGCCGCTACCGGCTCCTCTTCCTCGTCCTCCTCGTCGTCGAAAGATTCTTCGCCTTCGTCATCTCCATTCTTGTCTTCAAACTTCAACTGAATCTTGTGGTCGAGGTGCGCTTCCTGCAGCATCTCGCCCAGTTCACCGGATCGAATCTGGCTCTGCAGCGTCTCCTCTTCGTATTCATCGAGGTCGTGGTCGTCTGCCTTGCTGTGCGCGTGATGTGGGGTGTCGAATTCTTCGCCCTCGATGAGCTCTTCTTCAACCAGACCGCTGCCCGGCGCAAAGGCCGACACGGTTCTAACTGAGCCAGACGAGGCTGCAGGAGAAGACGCAATGGGAATGTCGTCAGCGGCTATTGTTTTGGGTGACTCGTCTTCTGGCTTCTTCTTTTTGCCGCCGAGACCAAAGAGTCTGAATCCGCTGGGAGGGTTTGGATCGATATGGTGGGAGGCGTCGCGATCAGTTTCCGGATCGTCGTTTGCGCCCTCTGCATGTTCGTGGTTGTACGCTGTCCTCACGGGGACTTCGTCGTCTTCAGCGACTGAGGTTGCGGTGGCGTCTGCCGCGGATTTGTCCTCAGGGGCATTGGCCTCAGTCAATTCATGTGCGGCACCAGTCTCATTGCGCACAGCCTCAGGCGCGACGGAGGAAGTCTCTTCAAAAAAATCATCATCGACCGGTGCCAAATTTTGTCGGTCGAGATTGTGATCGATCGCAGACCTGAATTCTGACGGTGCTTCCATGTCATCCACGAGTGCTTTTTCTTCGACAGCATCGGGAGAACCGGGCTCGGGGGCAGCGAGGCTTGAGTATGAATCCTGCGAAACTGGCATTACGTCTTGCTCGGAGCGCTGGCTGCGGTGCTTCGAAATCGATTCACCGGGCAGCAAACCGCTCCCATCCCAGGCCAGCGGCGCCTGCACCATGGTGGCAGGTTTAAAGCTGCTACTGGGGCGGACGGATGCGGAGGTTTCGGGTGCAGACTTGGGTGCATCCCCTGCGGGCGCAGCACCGTACTTCGATAGCGACTCGCCGGGCAACACAAACGCTGCCGGCGCCCGATCGCCGAGAGGCATTGACTCAGGGGCGGCCCACGCTTGAATCTGGCGTGCGATTTCGGGCTGCGGTTGAGCCTTCTCGTGGGGGTACACCTCAACGGGTTCCTTGCCTTGGGACTGAGTTTCTGCCTCGCTGGTGCTGCCGCGACCACCGCGCCGACGCCGTCGTCCACGCCAGCGCTTTCCTCCCTCGCCGGTCGCGTCCTGCGCATTCTCGGTTTGATCGGATGTCTCACCACGAACCATCGCAATCGGTTCTATCGAGAGCGACGACTCGGACCCGGTTTCCGTCACGGGACGGCGATCTCGGCTGGGGCGTTCCTGGCTGCCACGAGACGCACTGCCGCTGCGATCTTGGCGCTGGTTTGATCGGCCAGGTTGATCGGCCTTTTGTCCGGACTGTTGAGAGCGGTCTTCCTGGCGAGCCTGATCTTTTCCTGCATTGGGGTCGGAAGGATCGGAGTTGCGCACTTCGCGGGGTGCTTGATTCCCCCCTGCGGCTGCAGCCTTGTCTAACTCGTCACTTTCTTCGGGGTCTTCAAGCTCCATGAAGTCTGTGACATAGAGGAACGCATCGCGCTCCAGTCCTACGTCGACAAAGGCCGACTGCATGCCGGGCAGGACGCGCGTGACTTTTCCGTTATAAATCGACCCTGCCAGGGTGTACTCGTTTTCGCGTTCGTAATAAATCTCCGCGAGTTGATCGTCTTCTAAAATTGCCAGTCGCGTCTCATGCGGCGTACTGGAAATACATATCTCTTTTGCCCTCGTACCTTTCCGCCCAGCGGCGTCTGCCTGCTGGGGCCTGCGGCAAGGTTGGATAGACGCGCGTTAGCCCGGGGAGGTTGGGGATGTGCGGAAAGGATAAGCTGCGCTCTGCCGATGTGTTGGTTATCGCGCGGCGGCCAGCCCTTGTTACGGGCGGCAAACCGTAGGGGAGGCCGAGCTTTGAAAGCCGATTCAGCACCCTGGTACGGAGATCCGATAGCAAAGAATTTGTGGCCAACCAAGCTAATGCCAACCATACGGTTGACAAAAGCGGGGCCGTTCCACCGCTGGCAACTGCACGACCCAAGCGCGTGCGAGGAGTGGCGCTGACCGGCTCCAGAATCCCAACCCCAAGCGACGAATAGACGTCGCTAAGAACCGAGGATGCTTCTGCGCGGTGCGCGCAACTTAAACGCTGCCAACGGTTTTCCCGTCTCTGCGTGCTCATTAACCCAATCCTGCCGAGCGCGCGGTCCATTCGACCGGGCCGGCTTTCGCATTCTCATCAGCTTCTGACGACTCTACCTCTTACCAAAATCCCCGGAAAAATAAAGTGACGGAGTTCGGTAGCGGCGAACGAGCTACAGGGCCTCAGAACATGCCGTAATACTTCAAAAACCTCTCTTGTGACCTAACCTCTCGGTTTTTGCACAAGAGCGAGACTACGATCTTGCGTTAAGACCAAGCAGTCCGAACGCCTAATTTACAAACCTGCGCATGCGTATGTTCATCGCAACGCCCAGCGCCAAAAACGTAAACAACACCGAAGAACCGCCGTAACTCATTAACGGTAAAGGAATTCCGGTTACAGGCATAAACCCTATTACCATGCCCACGTTGACCGCGATCTGGAAGGTCAACACAGCCACAATCCCCATAATAATTAGGGATCCGGGCAAATCGGCGGCTGTTTGAGCGTTTTGAATCAAACGCATCAATATGAAAAAGTATAGCAGCAGCACAAAAACAGCGCCTACGAAGCCATGCTCCTCGCTAAACGCGGCAAAAATAAAATCGGCATGCGGAATGGGCAGAAAATCTCCCTGGGTTTGCGTGCCCTTCGCTGCCCCCTTGCCCCAGACTCCGCCTGATCCGACCGCAATAAGCGATTGGCGAATCTGGTAGCCGCTTCCTTTGGGGTCGTCATCGGGGTTGATGAAGCTGGTCAAACGGGCTTTCTGATAGGGTTTAAGAATTTTGCCGCTCGTCCAGACTCCAGCGATCAGGAAACTGCCGCAAATCATTAGGATAAGACCCTGACGCAAATTGATTCCGCCTAGAAACAGGCCGGCGATCAGGATGGGGGTGTAAGTGAGTGCCGTGCCCATGTCAGGCTGAACCAGGACCAGCATCATGGGAAGACCGACCAGAGCGAAAGACTTGGCGATGTCCTTCCAAGTGAGGCTGCGGCCACCCAGGTTGGCAAAATAGCGCGCCACGGCCAGGATCAGGATCAGCTTGACCCATTCTGAAGGCTGAAAGTGCATGGGGCCGATTTTTACCCACCGGCGCGCCCCAAGCACCTTCGTTCCCACCAACTTCACGGCCACGAGCGAGACCAGCGAAACCCCGAATGCCCAGGGAACCCAATCGATCAGCTTGTGATAATCGATCTTGGAGAAGATGAACATGGCGATGACGCCGCCCGCGATCCAGTAGATTTGCTTGGTGTGAAAGCCAATGTATTTGGTGTGCAGGGTGGCGGAATAGATCTCGAGGACTGAAATGGTGCACAGGAGCGTCACCATGCCGAGCAGCGCCCAGTCGAAATCTCTAAAACTCATGAGACGGCGGCCGGGACTCAATTTGCCTTCCAGGGTTTAATCGGCACGGCAATGCCAAGTTGAGACGGCAAATGGGTTTGACGTCCCTGCATCGGCGAGGCGAGTTTCGACGCTGGCCGGGATAGTGACGCAGCGCGAGACTGCGAGATCACTCCCGCATCCCCAACGAAGAAGCGTCCTGCATGAAGCCGTGCAGTGTCTGCTGTGGTGGCGCCTGGCGTAGTCCATACCGCGCCTACTTCAACCGGGCGTGCCGCGGGCGTTTTGGGAGGCATCAGGTTGTGGGCGAGGCGCCGCTGCTTTTCAACGTAAGCCGACACCACGCGCGCACCCAGACGGGCCGGGTAGTAGCTGAATTCACCGTTTTGCCACAGCACGGCAACTACCAGTTCAGGATTGCGGCGCGGGGTCAAACCGACAAACCAGACGTTGGGCCGGGTGTTATGGCCTTTATTAGTCCGCCCCAGGGCCTCGTGGCTCATAAGTTGGGCGGTGCCGGTTTTGCCGGCCAGATCGATACCCTCTAGATGCGCCGAGCCGGCAGTGTGGAAGTAGCCCGGCTGCGTCACTTCTGCCATGCCGTCCGTGATAACGTTCCAGTTCTCAGGGTCAATGGGAATGTTCACTTCTCCTGACCCAGGGAGGGTTTCGAGTAGATCCTTTCTAAATTCTGCAGGAAGCTGATCGGGAAACACCAGGTGGGGACGAACCAGATGGCCGCCCGACGCTATGCCGCCAATGATTCGCGCCAGTTGCAGGGGGGTCGCTTCGACTGCGCCCTGACCAATGGCGACGTCCAGAGTTTCATCGGGATACCATCTACGGTGGTAATTTTTCATCAGCCACTGTGCAGACGGCATAAGCCCCGCCTGTTCACCAGGCAGGTCGATGCCGGTTTTCTGGCCATAGCCGAATTGCGTGGCGTACTGCGCGATCTTGTTAATCCCGAGTCGGTCTCCGAGCTGGTAAAAATAGGTATCGCACGAGAACGGAATGGCGTTGTGAATATCCACGGCACCATGTTTCTCGTCGCAATGATGGTAGAAGCCATACGGACCCCATCCGCCGCTGCAAGTGACTTTAAGATCTTGCGCGATGCCTTCCTGCAATCCGGCGACAGACATCAAAATCTTGAACGTTGATCCCGGGGCGAGCTGCGCCTGAATCGCCTTGTTCATCAGCGGATGGTCGGGGTCGGTGATGAGCTTGTTCCACTCCGAACGATCAATCCTGACGGCGAATGCATTGGGATCGAAGCTGGGACGAGAAACCAAGGCGAGAATTTCGCCGTTGCGCGGATCCATTGCCACAATCGCGCCATTTCGGTTGCCGAGCGCAAGTTCGGCGGCGCGCTGCAGATCGTTATCGATGGTAAGTCGCAGTTCTTTGCCGGGCTGGGCATGCTGGGTACCGAGGTAGCCGACTTCGCGGCCGTGGCTATCGACGATGACGTCGCGCGAGCCATCTTGCCCGCGCAGTAACTGGTCGTACATTTCCTCGATGCCGCCCTTGCCAACCACGTCGCCCGGTTCATAGGCTGCGTAGCGGGTCTGGTTCAGGTCCTCCTCACTCACTTCGCCCACGTACCCGATCACATGAGAGGCGAAGCCATCGCGGGGATAAAGGCGGCGTTCGCCTTCAATTGTTTCCAGTTCGGGAAGCTCGTTGCGATGGGCCTCAATGAAGGCCTGTTCATCAGCAGTGACGTCCTGCTTGATGGGAATGGGCTGATAGCCGGGCGCAGCTCTAAAACGGCGCAGTGTCGCGCGCAGTTGTTCGACATCGAGATGAAGGCCTCGAGCGATCAGGGGCAAGTCTGCATCGACGTTACGATTCTGCTCACGCACCAGAAAGCACGAGACGGACGGGTAGTTGTCGACGATGAGACGATTTTCGCGGTCAAAGAGCTTGCCGCGCGCCGCCAGGACCGGCACTTTACGAATGCGATTCTGTTCCGCCAGTGCCTTGAAGTTTTCCGCACCCAGCACTTGAAGTCGCCACAAGCCCGCGGTCAGCGCCAGCATCAGGGCGAGGATCGCGTATTGAACGGCCGTCGCCTTGACGGTGGAAAGCTTTTCGCCGCGTGTGACTCGCTCAAAGTTCATGTGCATTTACCCTAGAGTAGCGCTTTGTCGACTTTCTTTTCATGCCCTGTGCTGCGATCCGAGCAAACCATTGCGCATGGCGAGCTGAACGCGTCTAGTCTCTGATCATTGTCACGTCAAGCATTGGAAACAGCACCATGGCAATCGCTGCATTGCCGATGGCCTTGTAGAGTTCGGTGAGCCAATTGGTCTCAGCCCCCATTCCCAAAAGGAATCGATAAATGAACGCGTAGACCCCGCTGCCTAGCAACGACAGCAAAAAAGTGACCAGGACGCGCACTGTGAAGTTTTCAACGTCGACGCGTATGCCAACCGAGGCTGCCAGGTAGCCTGCAATGGTTTTGGCAATGCCATTGATGCCGATGGCGTGATGGGTCAGCGCATCTTCAAAAAGGCCAAGGGCGCCCCCAATCAACGAACCCTGAATCGGATTACGGCGGCCTAATCCGAAATAAACCGCGATCACCATTGGCAGATCAAACCAGGCAAAGCGCCCCAGCACACGCGGCAGCCACGCCTGCAACACCAGGGCGCATAGGGGCACCAGCGCATAAACCAGTACGGGGTAGTGGCGAATCTCATAATCGCGGCGGCTGTCTGCGGTAAGCACCGGCATGGTTAGGGATTCCTCCGCGCAGGAGTATCGCCGGGAGTCTTTTTATTCGTAGCACCCGAACCGCTTGGCTTGCCTGAGCCGCTTGTCTTACCTGAAGTGATTAGCTTGCCCGAATGGTCGATCCCGTCGACGGGAGCCTTTTGCCTGACCGGTGGAGGCTTGCTCTGCACGTCTTCAGAAGATTGGTGGGCGCTCGGCGTTCCCGCTGCTCCCGGTGTGAAGCGGTCAGGGTGGAGCGACTGCGGCGGGTGAGCCACCGGGTTGGGGTTCGACGTGTCATGCAGCAGTTGTTGATCGGGGGCAACGTTGGGGTCTATCAGCCCCGGAAGCTTTTCGGCCATTCCTTCCGATGTCTTCTTCTGCTGGGCTTCAGCCTCGGCCTCAGCACCCTTGAGTTGCACACTGGTAGCCATATCTTGCTGTTGCTCGGGCGGGAAGCGGGGCTGCATAGAGGTGATGACGAGCACTTCGTCCAACTGATCGAGATGCGCGGAAGGCTTCACGAGAATCTGAATAAAGGAGTCGCGATCCGGGTCGCGCATAACTTTTTCAACGGTACCCACGGGAAGACCACGCGGAAAAATCTCATCCCCGCCCGCGGTAAGTATTTTTTCTCCCGGCTGAATGCGCTGGTCGGCGAGTACGTCTACCATCTGTGGCTGGCCCGATACATTCCCGCGCAGAATGCCGCGAATACGCGTGCTCTCTAGAATCACTCCCGCGCCGCTGGTCTGGTCGCTGATCATCAGCACCTGTGCGCTGTGGGGAAACACGTCGCGCACCTTGCCCACGATGCCGTCTGCGGTAATGACTGCCATATCGCGATCCAGGCCGGCATCTTTTCCCTTATCGAGATAGAAGACGCGCGATTGGTCGGTGCCGCTGCTGCCGATAGCCTGCGCGACAACCGTCTTAAAAATGTATTTTTGCTGGAAGTTGAGGAGAGCCTGCAGCCGGTGGCCTTGGCGGGCATCTTCAAGCAAAGCCGCCTGCTCGAGGCGCAGGCGGTCCACGGTTTTCTGCAGATTCTCATTCTGCTCGCGAACATGACGCAGGTCGAAATAGTTCTGCCAAACGCTCGAGACGCCAAGTTTTGAGGAATGGATGGCGCGCTCCGGAGGCGTGACCAGCGAATTGGCCCAGTAGCGGAGAAGCAACACGCTGCGCCCGTCGGTCGAATCGACCCCCGCGGGCCCTAAGCGGGTACGATGCACCTGCATGGCGAGGCCAACGACCTGCGCCACCAGCAGAGCGAGTAGCACCAGCAGATTCCGATAGCGAACGAAGAACGGTTCCATGGCGGCCAATAATCAGTGAATAGTGAGCAGTGAGTAGATAAAGGCGGCACCAAACTGACCACTCATCCCTGTTTAGTCGATCTTGATTTTGCGCAGCAGGCGGAAGTCGGAGAGCATTTTGCCAGTGCCCAGAACGACCGATGCCAGCGGGTCGTCAGCCACAGAGACCGGCAAGCCGGTCTCCTCGCGGATGCGCTTATCCAGATTCTTGATGAGCGCGCCTCCGCCGGTGAGCACGATGCCGCGGTCGCTGATGTCGGCCGACAATTCCGGCGGCGTACGCTCAAGGGCTACGCGAATAGCATTCATGATGACGGCGATGCACTCGCCCAAAGATTCGCGAATCTCGCTGTCGTCGATGGTGATGGTCTTGGGTACGCCTTCGATGAGGTTGCGGCCCTTGATTTCCATCGTGAGTGGCTTGTCGAGTGGGAAAGCAGACCCCAGTTCAATCTTGATCTGCTCTGCAGTTCGCTCACCGATGAGCAGGTTGTATTTGCGCTTGAGGTAGTTGGTAATGGCCTCGTCCATCTGGTTGCCGGCCATGCGCACGGAGCGGGAATACACGATGCCGGACAGCGAAATGACCGCGATATCGGTGGTGCCGCCGCCGATGTCGACGACCATGTTGCCGCCCGGCTCGGTAATGGGCAAACCCGCGCCGATCGCCGCCACCATGGCCTGTTCAACCAGGTACACTTCGCTGGCCTTGGCGCGGTAAGCGGAGTCTTCTACAGCGCGCTTCTCAACCTGGGTAATCTCAGACGGCACGCCGATCACAATGCGGGGGTGCACCAGCATCTTGCGGTTGTGCGCCTTCTGGATGAAGTAGTTGAGCATCTTCTCCGTCACCTTGAAGTCGGCGATGACGCCGTCCTTCATCGGCTTGATGGCCACAATGTTGCCGGGCGTGCGGCCCAGCATATCCTTTGCCTCTTTGCCGACGGCTTCAACCTCACCTGTATTCTTGTTGATGGCCACGATCGAAGGCTCGTTGACAACGATGCCTTTGCCAGCCGCGAAGACCAGTGTGTTGGCGGTGCCAAGATCGATGGCCAGATCGCTCGAAAACATGCTGAAAAGAGAGCGCAGACCATGCGACCGCAAAGAGCGCGAAGGGTAACCATTCAATGACATGGAAGATTCAGTTGTGCCTCGTTACCGATTGTAAGGCCAACGGCTGTGCGCCGTATGACGGCCGTCACTCGATGTACCGCTAAGGTGACGTTCCGCATTGTGCACCGGTGCGGTACACTCAGAAATTGTGCCCGGCGCAGTGAACGATTGTGCTTTTGGGTATTTAGGTACTGTTGAGGTCTTTATGACAATTCCCACGTATCACAATCTGATTGGCGGCGAATGGCGTCCCGCCGCAAGCAGCAAAACTATTCAGAACGTCAACCCAGCCGACCATTCCGATGTAGTCGGCCTGTTTCCCGCGTCCGCCGCAGAAGATGTGGCGCATGCCGTCGCCGCCGCCAAGAAGGCTTTTATTACGTGGAGACTTGTGCCTGCACCCAAGCGTGGCGAAATTCTCATACGTGCCGGACTATTGCTGCAGCAGCGCAAAGAGCAGTATGCGCGTGATATGACCCGCGAAATGGGCAAGGTGCTGGCCGAAACAAGGGGCGACGTACAAGAAGCAATTGACGAGGCTTTTTACGTGGCCGGCGAAGGGCGCCGCCTGTTTGGGCACACTACACCCAGCGAACTGCAAAATAAATTTGCGATGAGCCTGCGCATGCCGGTCGGAGTGGTGGGATTGATCACACCGTGGAACTTTCCGATGGCGATTCCCAGTTGGAAGCTGTTTCCGGCGCTGGTTTCAGGCAACACATGCATCATTAAGCCGGCAACCGATACGCCGCTTTCCACATACAACCTGGTGCAGGCGCTGGTCGATGCGGGGTTGCCGCCCGGCGTGGTGAATATCGTGAGCGGCAGCGGCTCAGGAGCGGGCGCGGCATTGGTCGAGCATCCTGACGTACGGGCCATAAGCTTTACCGGGTCGAGCGAAGTAGGCTCTCATGTGGCGCAGCGCGCGGCGGCGACGTTCAAGCCCGTTTCGCTTGAAATGGGGGGCAAGAATGCGCAGATTGTGCTTGACGACGCCAACCTGGAACTGGCGCTCGACGGTGCACTGTGGGGCTCGTTTGGCACCACCGGCCAGCGCTGCACCGCTACCAGTCGCATCCTGCTGCAAAAGGGTATCGCGGCAAAATTCACTAAAGAGTTTGTAGCTCGGACCAGAAAACTTAAAGTTGGCAGCGGTCTTGAGGAGGCGACCGACGTAGGCCCGCAAGTAAACTCAAGCCAGATCGAAACTTCAAAGAAGTACGTGGATATAGCTGTCGGCGAAGGCGCGAAATTGCTCACTGGCGGACACGCGCTGACCGAGGGCGATTATTCCAAGGGAACTTTCTTTGAGCCGACCGTGCTGGGCGGGGTAAAAGCGACTATGCGCATTGCACGCGAAGAAGTATTTGGGCCAGTGGTAAGCCTGATCGAGTTTGAAACATTCGAGCAAGCAATAGAGATAGCAAACTCAATCGATTATGGCCTATCGACTTCGCTTTATACCAAGGACGTGAACCGGGCTTTCACTGCGATTCGCGACCTCGAGGCGGGGATCACATACATCAACGCTCCCACCATCGGCGCCGAGGTGCATCTGCCGTTTGGAGGGGTGAAACATACCGGCAACGGCCACCGGGAAGGAAGCGGCGCGATTGACTTCTTCACTACGTGGAAGGCTGTGTATGTGGATTACTCCGACAAGCTGCAGCGGGCGCAAATAGACAACGCGGAGTGAGCTAGAGGCGAGAGTTCAACTCCATAACTCACCATAGTTAGCACTCGTCGGTTATTTGTCGAAAGTTATTCGTTTAACCGCGCGTGAACGGCGGATAAGCCGCCTGCGACCGTAAGTGCGCAGGTAGCGTGCTGGTCGCATTTGTAGTGAATAAGCAAGGTATTCGAGGCCCACATCGCCGCAGTGGGTTCATCGTTTTTGCGGTCGATATAGAAAGATTTTCCTTCGGCATCGAGCTTTCCCCGAAATTGGTCATAACCGACGATTCTGTCATCTCCCTGGACGAAGAATGCTGAGACCGGTTTCTTGGCGCTCTTCCTGGCCGCCATTGCACGTCTGGCGTCTTCCGAGGCCCTTTCGAGCGAAGCGTGGCCGGCCGGGGGGGTGAGCAAAGCGCCTTGCTCATCAAGGGTCGGAAAGTTCGTGGAAAAATCCCAATAATAAGCACGTTTGAAGGCGTCTACGGAACAAGGAAGTTCCCCTTCTGCGCTGACCGCGTCGATACGGCCATCGGTGCCCGGCTGGTCCTGGAACGTATCGTTGCGGCGTTCCCGTTCAGCTTCGGCGGCCTTCCGAGCCTGAAGATCAGCGTTGCTCTGAGCCTTCTCAGCAGCAAGGCGGGCGGCATCCGACTTGTGTGCCGGGCTCTGAGATGGAGATGCCGAAGGCATTGTGCGAGGTTCGTAATGAAAAACAACTTCCTTGCTGCATAAGGCAAAGCCGGTTTGGTCAAGGACACGCAATTTCACAGACAAGGGAGTCGGCGGTTTGGCGGTCACGAATGCAAAGCCGGATAGCATCTGCGGCTCAATCGGCTCAATGCGGAGCTGATAATGCGCCTTGCCATCTTGGGCCGTGCCGATCCATTTTGCCACAAGGTGTCCGCGCAACCCGGCAGCAGCAAAAACGCCAGGACCGAGATCGGTAGAGGGATTGTCGGGGTTAGCCTTGGGTTTGCTGATAAAGAGAAGCACAATCAAAATAAGCGCAAAGGCTCCTATGCCAACCATTAGGAAAGTGAATCCAGACTTTTTCTGCTGCGCAGCCTCGATGATCTTGCCGCCTGGCTGGGCTTCTGCAGCCATAAAGGGAGCAACCGGGGGGATGGGGTCCTGTGTCGGGGGGATTGGGTCACTTGCCGCGGAACTGGTGGCACTTGCCAAGGGGATGGCTTGACTCGGCTCGGTGGATTGGTCGTGGGGATGGTGCTCGTCAGGCTCAGACATGCGAATTTGCCTTTCAGTGTGTGTTCAAAATTCTGACACGTAAACGATCCCCCAGCCCGGCAATCGTCTGTCCGCGGCAATCCAAAGTACCTCGTCAGATCCACGACTATGCTGAACCTGGCATTGAATATACAGGCGTTAGTCAGCCTAAGTGCGGCCGCTCTCCAGCACGTCGCGGAGGGCGAAGCTGGTTTCAAGTCGGGTGACGCCGGGCAATCGTGAAAGCTCGTTTTGGTGCAGGTGGCCGTAGTCTTCAATGCCGGTCACTCTGGCTACGAGCATGTAGTCGTACTGGCCAGCCATGAGGTGGCAGCTAACTATTTCCTTACAATGGCGAACTGCCGATTCAAAGGCTCCGAGCACCGCCGCCGACTGGCGCTCCAAAGTGACACGGATGTAAACCGTCATTCGTTTGCCCAGCAGGCGGTCATCGACCAGAGCCTGGTAGCCGCGAATGGCTCCGGCGTTCTCGAGAGACTGAATGCGCCGCGAAGCCGCTGAAGCGGATAGCCCAACTGCTTCCCCCACTTCGTAATTTGTAGCGCGGCCGTGACCTGCCAAATAGCCGAGGATTGCAGCGTCCAGCTCGTCTAATTCCGCTTGCTCGCGAAGCTTGCGCGTTTGAATGGGCGTTTCTTGCGCTGACGACCCTACTTTGTCACGCTTCGTTCTCATTAGCCAGTTCTACCACCAAATTTGCACGCATTGGAATCCCTTCGCGCCGTAGGATGTGTTGGAGTTGGAAGCCAGTGAAAGAAGCGCGCCGGCCACAGGGCCTCCCCAGATACCATCCGGCGCGCAGAAGTCTGTTGAGCATTCCTTCTCGCCGCCCATCATCCCACGACCCAGGAGTCAGCGAAATGATCATTGGCGTTCCCAAAGAAATTAAAGACAACGAAGCGCGCGTGGGTGTTACTCCAGCAGGCGTGAAGGCGCTTACCGAGGCCGGCCACAAGGTGCTCGTCGAGACCTTGGCGGGCGAGCAGTCCGGTTTTGTCGACGCGGAATATCAAAATGCCGGCGCAGAAATTGTAGGCGAGGCTGGATACGTCTGGGGCAAGTCGGAAACCGTGGTCAAGGTGAAGGAGCCGATCGAGAAAGAGTATGCATTCTTTCGCGAGGGGCTGGTGCTTTTTACTTATTTGCATTTGGCGCCGGTTAAGGGCCTGACCGACAAGTTACTTGAGTCAAAGGTCATCGGCATTGCCTATGAAACGGTGCGCGACCGCGAGGGTACGCTGCCGCTGCTGACGCCGATGAGTGAAGTCGCCGGCCGCATGAGCGTGCAGGTCGGTGCGACCTATCTTGAAAAAGAACGGGGCGGGCGCGGCATTCTGCTGGGTGGGGTACCGGGTGTTCCGCCTGCACACGTGGCCATTATTGGTGGTGGCATTGTCGGAACCAACGCAGCAAAAATCGCGCTGGGATTTGGCGCTAAGGTAACGCTGGTCGATGTCAACCTGAACCGGCTGCGCGAACTGGACGATATTTTTGGCGGTCGGCTTTATACACTTGCCTCGAACAGCTACAACGTGGAGCATGCCACGCGCGAGGCGGATCTCGTGATCGGCGGAGTGCTGATTCCCGGTGCGACGGCGCCAAAGATCGTGACCCGCGCCATGGTCTCCGCGATGAAAAAGGGTGCAGTGATTGTCGATGTTGCCATCGATCAGGGTGGATGCGTCGAGACAGCGCGACCCACATCGCACTCGAATCCAAGTTACGTGGTCGATGGCGTGGTGCATTATTGCGTGACCAATATGCCGGGAGCGGTGCCGCATACTTCCACGTTAGCGTTGACCAACTCAACCTTCCCATACCTGATGCGCATCGCTAACAAGGGCGCGCGCGAGGCACTCAAGCAGGACCCAGGGTTCGCAGAAGGGCTGAACACATGGATGGGCCAACTGACGCATCGCGGCGTGGCTGAGAGCCAGCAGCGCTCGTGGACCGCGGCAGAGAGCTTGATTGCATAGTGGCGGCATGGCAACGACCGCTTGTCGCGCGTCTCTGCCACCCCACCCCCACCCGTACTCTGGATAGAAGTCATTTGTTTTCAGCGAATTGCAGTTTGCCTCATGCAGTAAAGTCGTTCTATTAAAAGACTTATCCGCAGAGTCCTCTGAGTAAAGAAGTTACTGGCGCTTTGAGTGGGTTCGCACAGAAGGAACGACAACTAGTTTTTCTTAACACAGGAATTCGTCGGCTAATTATCCCTCAAAACTCCCCTCATAATCCCCTCACAACCAAGGATAGTGATTGCGGGGAAATAGTCTGCAAATAGCAGGCAGGCCAAATCAGGTTGGTATGAAGAGCTTGTTTATTTCGATGGTTATCACGGGTGGTTGCTATGTGTTCGGTCGGATGATTTCGTGAGTCGCGAGAGTATTGAGTAAATGGATGTTTTCACCAAGCTACTAAGGCTGCACTCTGTAGTAGGCCCATTTCTCCCAGCGCCTATAATCGCCCCATGCTTTTCGGCGGCGATTCACGGCGGCGGTCGGTGTATTTTTTAGGAGCCGGCGTTTTGCTGTTTTTTGCTTTGCTGGGCGGACTGCAGGCCTTCAACACCAGCAAAGTCAGGTTCTTAACTCCGGAAACGTCCGGTGAGACGCTGGCTTTTACCGGTCTTACGGTCGTGGTGTTTTTGCTGCTGATCGTGCTTCTGCTGTTGTTGCTACGGAACATTTTGAAACTGTACGCCGGACAGAGCAGCAGCGCTTTGGGTGCGCGGTTGCGGACGCGCATGGTGTTAGGCGCGGCGCTGATTGCATTGACGCCTGCGGTCTTTATGTTCCTATTCAGTTTTCAATTGATGAACCGGTCGCTGGACCGCTGGTTTTCGCCGAACACGTCGGAACTGCGGCAAGACTCAACCCGCGTGGTGCTCGAACTAGCGGAATACGTGGCGGGCAACGCGCGTGGAGAGGCTCAATCCATTGCGGCTACGAGTGCTGCGGACACTGGCTCGCCTGAAATTCAATCCGTGCTCGCTTCACACGGCATTACGCTCGATGGCGGCTTCGTCGTGGTCTACGGCAAAGATCGGAAAGTGCTGTCTGAGTTTGGCGCGCCGCCCGAATCGAGGCAGGCTAACTTAGTCCCTTGGCTGAGCGAAGACGGGCAGGAAAAAGCCTCTCCGTTGAAAGGTCCACTCTCAATCAACCTTCTGCAAACCGCACAGCGCAGTGGAGAACCCGTACTGGAAATAGCAGGTCAGGAATATGCGCTCGGGATGGGGGTTTCGAACTCCGGCAAGATCGTTGTAGCTGCGCTGCCCATGCCCCAGGGGCTGAGTTCGACGGCCAAACGAATTCGCTCGGGCGCGGCTGAGTATTGGAATTTGTTTCGCACGCGCAACAGCATCCGGGCCACGTTCTTTTTAATGCTGCTGCTGATCACGGTCGTCGTTTTTTTCTCCAGCGTATGGCTGGCTTTGTTCTTGTCAAAGCAAATCACGCGACCGGTCGAAGCGCTGGCCGAGGCTATGAATGAGATCGCAGCAGGCAAGTATGAGCACCGCGTGGCGCTGGTCACGACCGGGGAAATGGCGGAGTTGGTGCGCTCGTTCAATCACATGGCCGCCGATCTGGATGCCAGCCGCCAGTTGGCTGAGAGCTCTTCAGCGCAGCTCACGGCAGCCAACCTGGCAATCGAGGCGCGGCGTCGCGAGTTGGAGACCATTGTCGAAACCATTCCTTCCGGCGTGGTCACGCTGGATGGAGCAGGCATCGTGCTCCAGGCCAATCGCGCCTTTGCGGTGCTGATGGGCCAAGACGAAAATGCTGGACTGCGCGGGAAAAAGCTGGACGCGCTGTTGCCGGCTGAGTCCGTCGACGATCTAGCTGCGGTGATGCGCCGCGGTCAGCGCATGGGTGCCGCCTCAACTGAGATTGAATTTCATTTTCGCGGCCGCACCATGCACTTGGCGGTGACGAGCGCGCGGCTGGAACTGGCGCATGGCAAGGCAGGCACGGTGCTGGTGGTTGAAGACACTTCGGAATTGTTGCGTGCGCAGCGCCAGTTGGCCTGGAAAGAAGTGGCGCAGAGGGTGGCACATGAAATTAAAAATCCGCTTACGCCGATCGCGCTATCTGCCGAGCGCATCGGGAAGCATCTGGACCGTGGACAGCCCGATTCGCCTGCCATCATCCGCAAATGCAGTGAGGTGATTTTGACTTGTGTCGGTACGCTGCGAACGCTGGTCGATCAGTTCTCGGCGCTCGCGCAATTTCCCGCACCGCAGCCACGGCCCTGCGACATGAATACGGTTGCCGAAGAGGCACTGGCCTTATTTGCCGGACGCCTCGAAGGTATTACGGTGCAGCGCGATCTCGAACCCGGTCTTCCGATGGTGCTGGCCGATCATGAAGCTATTCGGCGCGCGATGGCGAACCTTATCGACAACGCCGCTGAGGCTATGCAAGGGGGCCTGCTACGTGTGCTCAGCATT
The DNA here is from genome assembly GCA_025350325.1 of Acidobacteriaceae bacterium. Lineage (GTDB taxonomy): Bacteria > Acidobacteriota > Terriglobia > Terriglobales > Acidobacteriaceae > Telmatobacter. The sequence goes on along the minus strand of JANXYB010000050.1, from coordinate 20,988 downwards.
CGCAGTGGCCTGAGTGAGGACGGCGCAGCGGTGGAGGTGATGGTTGCCGATACTGGCCATGGTCTTACCGACGATATTCGCGAACGGCTGTTTTTGCCGTTCTACTCGACCAAGCATCGCGGGACGGGGCTCGGTCTGTCGATCGCGGCAAAGATTGTGCAGGAAATTGGTGGCTCGATTCGTGCAGAGAGCAACAGCCCCAAGGGTGCCCGCTTTCTGCTGCGATTGCCGCTGATGGAGACGACGCAGCAACCCGCGAACGACCTCAGCGTAGGGACGGGAGCACGCTCATGAATCACATCCTCGTGGTGGATGACGAGGCAGAAATCCGCTCCTCTCTTGAAGAGATTCTGCGCGAAGAGGAATACGGCGTTGCAACGGCGGCCACGGCTGCCGAAGCGCTTGTGCTCATTGAAGACGCGCCCTATGACGTGGTCCTGCTCGACATCTGGCTTCCTGATCGTGATGGTCTCGACGTACTGGCCGATATTCATGGGCTGGCAGCGGAGAAGCGCCCTGAAGTAGTGATCATTTCAGGGCACGGCACCATTGAAGCCGCGGTGAAAGCGACCAAACTGGGCGCATACGACTTCCTCGAAAAGCCGCTGTCGCTCGATCGCACGCTGATCGTGCTCAAGAATGCGGTGGAAGCGCGGCGCATGCGCAATGAGAATCTTGAGTTCAAGCGCCAGTTCAGCGTGGGATCGGTGTTGACGGGCGAGAGCGTACCGTTGAAGGCTCTGCGCCAGCAGATCCGCCTGATGGCTCCCACCAACGGCCGCGTCCTTATCTACGGCGAATCCGGCACGGGCAAGGAATTGATCGCGCGGTCGATTCACGCCGAGAGCCTGCGCCGCGATCGGGTCTTTGTCGAATTGAACTGCGCTGCGATCCCTGAAGCGCATATTGAGTCTGAGCTGTTTGGCTACCGCCATAGTGCGCAGCCTGGTGGCCCGCCTGAGCAGCGTGGCACTCTCGAACGCGCCGATGGCGGGACGCTCTTTATGGACGAAGTGGGCGACATGAGCCTCAAGACGCAGGCCAAGATGCTCAGCGCGCTCGACGATCAACTCTTCACACCCGTCGGCGGCACCCAGCCCTTGCACGTCGATGTGCGCCTGATCGCGGCAACCAACAAAGACTTGGAAGAAGAGATTGCCAAGGGAAACTTTCGCGAAGACCTATTTTACCGGCTGAATGTGGTTCCGTTTTTTGTGCCGCCGTTGCGTGAACGCAAGCAGGATATTCCGCTGCTGGTGCGGGAATTTTTGGCGGAATTTGGCCGCCAGTATGGCCGGCCTCGGATGGAGATTGGTGAAGAAGCGCTCGCAGCGCTCGGTCAGTATCACTGGCCTGGCAACGTGCGCGAATTGAAAAACGTCGTCGAGCGTGTCCTGATTCTCAACCCGCGCACGCTGCGCATCGAGCGCAAGCACCTGCCCCCGCTGACCCACAAGGCGGGAACCCGCTCGACGGAAGAATTTTCGACGTTGCAGCAGGCCAGGGATGCCTACGAGCGAGAGTTCATCTTGAAAAAGGTCGAGGAAGCGCGCAATAACGTTAGCCGTGCGGCCGAACTGCTTGGCCTGGAGCGAAGCCATCTCTACCGCAAGATGAAGGCGCTCGGAATCAGCGTGCGCGAGTAAAGTGTATTGTCCAAAAGCGGACAGACAGTGCTGAAACCGCACAGCGCGGGCCCGCTTGTAGAGCGCTCTCGATTTGAATCGTCATGCTACGTGAGCCACTTACAACTCTTAGTGCAGGCGCCCATTTGGACTCGGAATTGCAGACTGCGGTATAGGTAGTTCAGCTACGGAGGCTTTCGATGGCGTATTTTGAGCGCATTCGCGACGTCGTTTCTCAGCCGATGAGTCCGGAGATCATGCAGCAGCGGGCGGCGGCGGGATGGCAGATGGTATCGATCGAGTGGCGGCGCGAGTTGCCTGACTCTGAAACTCCGCCGGAGGGCGGATTCAGCGAGGACATCCCGTACGGGCTGCGCATCTCGGATGATTGCAAGCGGTTGGAGATTGATGCGCGCGAGAACGATGCCCTGCTGCGGATGATGGAATTACTCGTGCAGGATTTCTCTTATTCGCACATCGTAAGCGACCTGAACGAAAAAGGCTTTCGCATGCGCGACGGCAGGCCGTGGAGCCGGGTATCGGTTTTCAACATGATCCCGAGGCTGATCGAGGTGGGCCCGCGCTTCTTCTCAACCGATGAGTGGGATAGACGCCGTCGCAAATTCGCGCACGCCAAGACGCCTGAGTCTTAGGCCAGAATCGTCCGCTAAAAACGTGCAGGTGCGGCTTACTTGAGGATCGGTCCCAGAGAGGCTGGATTGTCGCCCAATGTCGGGTCGACACGGAAATCCCAGACCGACTGATTGATGTCAGAGGGTGAGAGGATCTCAACCAAGGCATACTCGCCGATGGCCAGCGACTTTTGTGGCGTGAGCTTGACCCAGTGCTTCCCTGATAGCACTTCAAGCTTGGTCGGAATCACGTCTTCATCCTGCGTGATAGTGCCGTTGGCACTTACGTGGACGGCGCCGACAATGCGGACCTCTCTGCGCTGATCGACGCGGACAATGGCAAAGCCCGATGCCGGCGAGTGGGCTCCGTGCTTCCTGTTTGCGAGCTCTTTTGCGCCTGAAGTTTGAACTGTAATGGCGTGCGAGAGCACCTTTTCAGCGTTGTCTTGGGCGTCGAGGGAAAGATAAATTGCCGGGTCGTTGACGTGCAGATGAATCTTTGCCCGCTGACCCTGAAGTTCGAGGCTGGCCTTTGATCCAGCCAGCGGATTGAGCGTGCTGAGGCCGTGGCGGCTCTTGGCATTCATTCCTAATTCAGACGGAATCAGTTCCACCAGCTCCGGCGCGCCCTGATAGGTGTCGAGCGCGAACACGCCATCTTCGTCGGGCAGTTCCAAGCCCTTGGCGACTTCGGGCATGCGGGCCTTCTGCTCTAGCCGCTCCGTGGATTCTTCCTTGTCGATGTCTTCGGCTTCCTTCATGGCCGGCGAAGTGTCTTCGGCGTCCTGGTTGAGGTGATTTTGTTCCCACTTGCGCGTGGCTTCCCAATCAACCAATGCTGCGGGCAGTTCTTCCCAATCGCCGCCACGCTCGAGCGACGTGTAACGCACGCGTTCGCCGACGAGCTTGTATTCACGGACAATCTGGTACGTACCGTCTTTGAGAATGAGGCGATGATTCTTGGCCAAGCCTGGCGCATCGGGCTTGATCGGAACGGGCTTCCTCTGCTGCGAATCGACTGCAACCGTTCCTGCTACAAGCAGCAAGCCTGCGAGGCTTACGCTTAGTACACGCCGCAATTGTGAGAAACCGGACATTTCTAAACAGTTTAGACGCATGGCGAGCGTCATCGTTGGCGAATCGTTACATTGAAACCAGGCGCACGGTAACGTAAGCAGAACTGTCGCATCTAACACTGTGTATTCTTAACTTAGGGTAATGAATTGATAAAGCTCCAGGAGAACCGAATTGCATTTCGCCAAAAGCGTAGCGCTTTGGCAGGGATGCTGTTGTGCCTGGCGCTGCTGAGCTTGCTCGCCGTCGTCCAGGTGGCCCATGTTCACTCGGTCAATGCCGATGCGGACCGTTGCCCGCTGTGCGTCGTTTTGCACACGGCCGTGCCGGTGGCGGCTGCAACAGCGATCATTCTTCTCGTCCAGGTCAAGTCTGTGCTGCCCGTTTTTCAGACTCGCGCGGTAGTTCGACATTGGCATCCGCAACACTTTACCCGTCCACCGCCCCCGCCTGCTGAGGTGGCATCTTTGCGTCGATTCGTTTTAGCCAGTTAATTCCGTCTTACCATCGTGTTAGTGAGCAGGACTTTCACTATCAAGTGGGTCGAATCGAAGACAACCGATGCCGCCGTTTGCTGATGATGCCGCGCATGTTTGCGCACACCCCCAGTAACCAATCGGAGGCTCCTATGCCGTTCAGACGCGGCGCAATTTTTTGCATTCTTCCTCTTGCTCTATTCCTTCTGGCCGCTTCAGGCCCGCCTGCGCCGAGCGGCAACGCCGGGGAGATACGGGGCACGGTTACCGATCCTTCGGGCGCGGTCATTCCGGGCGCCGCCGTCAATTTGATAAACACGGTCAGCGGATTGAAGCGAACCGTCACCTCGGATGGCGCCGGCCAATTCGTATTCACCAACGTGCCCTTCAATCCATACCAGGTCAGTGTCTCCGCTTCTGGATTTGCGGCGTTGACCAAGGGTGTTGAGATTCGTTCGCTGGTAGGAATCGACCTCAAACTGGTGCTGCAGATTGCCGCCGCCGATTCCACGGTCACCGTCGAGGCGGGTGGCGACCTGATCGAAAACGACCCCACCTTCCACACCGATGTTGATCGTGCGCAGATGGACAAGCTTCCCCTTGAAAGCGAGTCTTCGGGATTGAGTTCTTTGGTCACGGCCACCACTCCCGGCGTGTCGGCCGACTCGGATGGACAGATGCATGGGCTCGGCGATCATGCGGAGAATTCGTTCTCAGTAGACGGGCAGTCGATCACCGACCAGCAGAGCAAAGTCTTTTCTAACCAGATCCCCGCAAATTCCATTCAGTCGATAGAAGTGATTTCAGGTGCGCCGCCGGCAGAGTACGGAGACAAGACAAGCTTGGTGATCGTTGCTACAACGCGATCGGGGCAAGGCATAACCCGGCCTACCGGCAGCCTCACCAGTTCCTACGGCACCTTTGGATCTGCCACGGCCGGGTTTGACATGGCTTATGGCGGACAGAAGTGGGGTAACTTCGTAGAGGTCGACGGACTCAACTCCGGACGCTTTCTCGATCCACCAGAGTTCTCCGTCTTCCACGACAAGGGGAACGAAGAGAATGTATTCGACCGGATCGACTACAACATGACGCCAATGGATTCGCTGCATTTGAATCTCAACTACAGCCGATCCTGGTTTCAAACGCCCAACACATACGACAACCTCAACGTGCAGAACGTCGTGAACGGTGGCGCCACCGCCACTCCCGTCTTTGGAGCCGTTGGAAATGCCGATCAGCGGTCGCAGATCGGGACAATCAACATTTCGCCGACTTATACACGGATCATCGGCAATAGCTCGGTGTTCAATTTAGGCGCATTCGTCAGGCGCGATAACTATAGCTACTATCCGAGCGGCAACCCGCTGGCCGATCTGGGGCCTGCGAATTTACAAACCTCATCCATCGCGCAGAATCGCACGCTCACTAATACCGGTTTGCATAGCGATATTTCCTACTCCAGAGGGCGGCACACCATGAAGGGCGGGGCGCAGTACACGCAGACTTTTCTGCGAGAGAAGGACCGCCTAGGTGTCGTGGATGCCTTCTATAATTCGCCGTGCGTCGATGCGACCGGTGCACCCCTGCCTGGCTATGCCGATTCTTCGCAGTGTGCGGGAGGCGCGGCGTTTGTAAATTCGAATTATCTCTCAGTGCTTGCGCCGTATGATCTAACGCGCGGCGGCGGCCTATATAGCTTCAATGGACGCACCGATATCAAAGAGATGGCTCTTTACATCGAGGACTCGATCAAGGCTGGCAACTGGATATTCAACCTTGGTCTGCGCGGAGATATTTACAACGGGCTGACCGCCGCTACGCAGACTGAGCCGCGCTTAGGCATGGCGTATACGGTTAAGCCGACCTCGACGGTGCTGCGCCTTTCTTACGCGCGCACGCTCGAAACGCCCTTCAACGAGAACCTCGTTCTCTCGAGCACAGGATGCTCCAACGCAGTGTTAGTGCCGTTGCTCAATTGCTCGCCCGGAGTTTCGAATACCGAGGCTCCAGGATTCCGCAATGAATTTCATGTGGGCTTGCAGCAGGCCTTTGGCAAGAAGATCGTGGTAAGCGGCGAGTATATCTGGAAGTACACGCACAATGCGTTCGACTTCAGCGTGCTGGGTAATACGCCAATAACTTTCCCGATCGACTGGCATAACTCCAAGATTCCCGGTTACGCGCTGCATGTCGAGGTACCTCAATTTCATAACATCACTGCTTACTCTGTGATGTCTTCGGTATCTGCACGATTCTATCCGCCGCAGGTTGCTGGTGCGGGCGCAACGGTTGGTCAGACTGGTCTGCCGTTCCGCATCGATCACGATGAGAAGTTCAACCAGACTTCGCACTTGCAATACACGATGGCACACGGCAAGGCTCTAAACGGCATTTGGGGCGGCCTTAGTTGGCGCTATGACTCGGGCCAGGTGGCTGGCGCAACGCCCTGCTTTAACCCTCTCTCGAACGATCCCAACAGCTCGTGCGGCGATACTACGACATTTGTGAATGGTCAGCCCGCAGTAGATCTGAGCCGCCTCACAGCAGATGAGGAGTTTCAGGCTGGCTTGATATGCAACGGAGTGAAGGCCGCGCCGGGGCATCCGCTGCCTGCAGTTTGCCCCGCGGCAGAATATTCTTCGTCCTTGATTAACGTGCCTGCACCCGGAACCGGGAACAACGACAAGAATCCGGCACGCATGAAGCCGCGCAATCTTTTTGACGCTTCGCTCGGCAAGAACAATCTGTTTCACGCCGATCGCTACAAAGTCGATCTGGATTTGACGGCAATCAATCTGACAGACAAATACGCGCTGTATAACTTCCTGTCGACGTTTAGCGGCACGCACTACCTCACTCCACGCACGGTGACGGCGAAGATTACCTTCAACTTCTAGGTGAGTTAATGGTCGGAGCAGGAGAGATTGGCCTGCTTCTACCGTTACTGCGCAGCGCGTCGTGAAATATCCTTGGACGGCGGTTCGTTTCGTGATGCAACGCACAAGTGGGCGGATTGCCTCACCCCTGGTCAAGTTTTATATAGATAGGCTCGCCGGCTTGAGTGCGCCAAGGCATACAAACAACGTGCTTAGACCCGAAAAATTCTGTACCTCGATTTCCACTCGTCAATTTGTCTTTCTCTGTAGCGTCGATTTCTGCCATACTTAATTGTGCCCATCCGGTACGTCCAATCCAAACAATTAAGAACGAGGTTGCATCGATGTCGGCAAAGTATGTCTTTGTGACGGGCGGAGTTGTGTCCAGTTTAGGTAAAGGCTTGGCGGCGGCCTCAATCGGCTGCCTGCTTGAGAGTCGCGGCCTGCGTGTGAACATGATGAAGTTCGATCCATATTTAAACGTCGACCCCGGAACCATGTCGCCGTTTCAGCACGGCGAAGTTTTCGTGACCGATGACGGGGCTGAAACCGACCTCGATCTGGGCCATTACGAACGCTTCACCCACGCTCCACTGTCGCGGGATAACAACCTGACCACGGGCCGCATCTACGAGCAAATCATTTTGAAGGAACGGCGCGGTGACTACCTTGGCAAGACGGTGCAGGTGATTCCGCATGTCACCAACGAGATCAAGAACGCTATGCGCAAGGTTTCAGCCAACGGCGCAGACGTGACGATCGTCGAGATTGGCGGAACTGTCGGCGATATTGAGTCGCTGCCTTTTCTTGAGGCCATCCGCCAGATGCGCCAGGAACTGGGCCGCGAAAACACCGTGTTTGTGCACTTGACACTAGTGCCTTGGATTGCTGCCGCCCAGGAGTTGAAGACCAAGCCAACGCAGCATTCCGTCAAGGAGTTGCTCAGCATCGGCATCCAGGCCGACGTGTTGCTGTGCCGTTCAGACCGCAATCTGAGCCGCGAGATCAAGCAGAAGATTGCCGCATTCTGCAACGTTGAGGAGCGTGCCGTGATCGGCGCGACGACGGTGCCGACCATCTATGAAGTGCCGCTGCGCTTTGCGCAGGAGGGCGTGGATTCGCTCATCCTGAAGTATCTGCACAAGGAATCGAAGGACGCAGACCTGAATGATTGGAAGGATCTAGTTGATCGCTGCTATCACCCCAAAGATGAGGTCTCAATCGCCATCGTGGGTAAGTATGTCGAATACGAGGATAGTTATAAGTCGCTCAAGGAAGCGCTAACTCACGGCGCGGTCGCTAAAAGCTTGAAGCTCAACATCACCTGGATTGAGGCTGAGGGTCTTGAATCGAAGACTCCAGGGGACCTCAGTTATGAGTCGCAGTTAGAAGGGTTCGACGGAATCCTAGTGCCCGGCGGGTTTGGCAAGCGGGGCATTGAAGGCATGTTGAACGCAATCCGCTATGCGCGGGAAAAGAAGATACCCTACTTTGGCATTTGCCTGGGCATGCAGACAGCTTGCATCGAATTTGCGCGCAATGTTTGCGGATTGAAAGACGCCAATTCCAGCGAGTTTGACCCGGCCAGCCAGCACCGCATCATTTATAAATTGCGCGAACTGCTGGGTGTGGAAGAGATGGGCGGGACGATGCGGCTCGGCGCATGGACATGCGTGCTGCAAGAAGATTCGCTGGCTGCAAAGGCATATAGCGCGACCGAGATTAGCGAGCGCCATCGTCATCGCTATGAATTCAATCGCGAGTATGAAGCGCTCCTCACGGGGGGCGGGCTGCATATCAGCGGTACGACGCCGGATTCGACATATGTAGAGATCATTGAGTTGCCGGGGCATCCTTTCTTCCTTGGCTGCCAGTTCCATCCTGAATTCAAGTCAAAGCCGCTCGAGCCGCATCCGCTGTTCCGAGATTTCATCGCAGCGAGTTACAAGACAAGGCTGACGCGGTTGTTGCCAATTGCGACGAAGGAACAAGTAACTCAGTAGGCCTCGAATCGGCAAATGGGAGTCTTGTACGAGCGGCTGTTGTCTTGAGCAGGATAGAATCGGCTGCGTGAGTCATTCATTTGAAATCGGGCCGGTGCACGTAGGCGATGGGCGACTGTTTCTAATCGCCGGACCGTGCGTAATCGAGTCAGAAGCGCATGTGCGGCGAATGGCCGAAGCGATCCAGCGCATCACCAGCGACCTCGGTATTCCCTACATCTTCAAAGCTAGTTACGACAAGGCGAACCGCACCAGCGTGAAGAGCTTTCGCGGGCCGGGACTGGTGGAGGGCACGCGCATTCTAGGCCGGCTGGCCAAGGATACGGGATTGCCGGTGCTGACCGACGTGCATGAGCCGGGCCACTGCGCGGTCGCGGCTGAGGCGGTGGACGTGCTGCAGATTCCGGCGTTTTTGTGCAGGCAGACAGATCTGCTGGTCGCCGCGGGCAAGACGGGCCGCGCGGTCAATATCAAAAAAGGCCAGTTCGTCGCGCCGTGGGATATGACGCACCCGGTTGAGAAGGTGCGTTCGACGGGCAACGAGCGGGTGTTCTTGACGGAGCGCGGGGCGAGTTTTGGTTACAACACGCTGGTGGTCGATTATCGTTCGCTGCCGGTGATGCGGCAGATGACGCCGGTGGTTTTTGACGGCACCCACTCGGTGCAGCAGCCGTCGGCGGGCAACGGAGTGAGTGGCGGTCAGCCGGAGTTTATTCCGCTGCTGACCCGCGCAGCAGTTGCGGCAGGGGTAGACGGGCTGTTTCTCGAGGTGCACGACGACCCGGCGCAGGCCAAGTCGGACGGGGCAAACGCGCTCGATCTGAAACTGCTGAAGCCGCTGCTGGAGAGGCTGCTGGCGATTCATCGCGCGGCTTCCGGCGGGTAGCGGGCTCCGTGTACTACGTGGGACGGAGTGGGGTACCCCCCACTCCTACTCTGGATAGAAGTCGTTCAATATGAGATAGATGATGAGAGTGGCCGCCGCTAAAGTCTAGTTCACAAACGAGTTAGCCGCAGAGTCTAGACACGATTGAGGTTAAGTGAGTCTTAGTCGGCGGTTTAAGTCGAGTCGGCAATTCGCGCTTTGTTGTATGAACTTTGAGAATACGCTGGTCGGCGCAAATATTCTGCAAACTAGAATTCCTTATGACGATCTGCGGACCACGCTCCCGTGCCGAGATTGCAATTGCCATTCTTTGTGGTTTTGCTCAACCTGTGCCGGACAGAAGAGTGCCGGCCCGATAACGATTCCCACTCCGATCATCGCAGAGCTGGTCTTGATGCAGGGCGAAGTGAATAATTCGCCCCCGATCAGTGTGGTCCTAGATCACCCAGCACGCGGCCAGAAATGCCTGCATCGTAGCGCGGCGATGGGGATCTCAGGATACGAACTATTCCGTGAAAATCTCAGTGCAAAACTTTTACCGGGCAATAAGCAAGTCCGATGCTGCGGTAGAGCCTGCAAGGCAACAGGATTATGATTGAGCGCATCGGACTCATCGAGCTCTGGTATACGTCTGCCCCGAGATTCACCTTGAATCCCCCTTCCCGACGTACCAGCCTTGAAAGTCCAAACCCCAAAGGAGCCACAGATGGCGGATAAGACCCGGAAATCCCGGACAGAGATCGCGAATAAAGATGCTGCAAAACCTGAAAATCAAGACGTGAAACTTACAAATCAAGGCCAAAAAGCTTCACTTGAAGACCATACGACCGGCAACGCAGGCGAAACACACCAGAACGCCGGCGGTACGCATCCCCCCATGACCGCGCAGACAGGCGCGATTATTTCCGATGATGAAAATTCACTGCGCGCCGGGCGTCGTGGCCCGACGCTGCTCGAAGATCACCTGCTGATCGAGAAAATTCAGCACTTCGACCACGAACGGATTCCTGAGCGCATCGTGCATGCGCGTGGTTTTGGTGCGCACGGGTATTTCAAGCTGGCGACACCGCTGAAGGGCATTTCGCGGGCTGCCATTTTCAATGAGGTTGGCGTTGAAGTGCCGGTGTTTGTGCGGTTCTCGACCGTAGCCGGGAACGAAGGATCGACCGACATGGCGCGCGACGTGCGTGGCTTTGCGGTGAAGTTCTACACCAAGGAAGGTAATTGGGACCTGGTAGGAAACAATATTCCCGTTTTCTTTATTCAAGACGCAATCAAATTTCCCGACCTGGTTCATGCAGTGAAGCAGGAGCCCGACCGCGGATTCCCGCAGGCAGCGTCGGCGCACGACAGCTTTTGGGATTTTGCTTCATTGATGCCCGAAGCGACGCACATGCTGATGTGGGCGATGTCAGACCGCGCCATTCCGCGCTCGCTGCGCATGATTGAAGGCTTTGGCGTACACACGTATCGATTGATCAATGAAGAGGGCAAGGCGACGTTTGTCAAGTTCCACTGGCGGCCAAAGCTTGGCATGCAATCGGTGGTCTGGGACGAGGCTCTGAAGATTTCAGGCGCCGATCCTGACTTCCACCGTCGCGATCTTTGGAACGCCATTGCCGAAGGCAACTTCCCCGAGTGGGAATTCTGCGTACAGCTGTTCGACGAGGACTTCGCTAATAAGTTCGACTTCGACGTGCTGGATGCGACGAAGCTGATTCCGGAGGAAATTTTGCCGCTGAAGGTTGTCGGAACCATGGTGTTGAATCGCAACGTGGACAACTTCTTTGCGGAGACGGAGCAATCGGCGTTCTGCGTGCGGAATATCGTTCCCGGCGTGGACTTCTCCAACGATCCGTTGCTGCAGGGACGCATCTTCTCGTATCTGGACACGCAGATCACGCGACTGGGCGGACCGAATTTCAACCAGATCCCAGTAAATGCGCCCAAGTGCCCGGTGATGCATATGCAGCGCGACGGGCACATGCAGATGAGTTTGCAGAAGGGCCGGGTCAACTATTCGCCCAGTTCTCTGCAGGCAGATTCGCCAAGGCCAGATCCCACTAAGGGTTTGGTGAGCTACGCCGAGCCGATGCAGGGCAGCAAGATGAAGATCCGATCGGAAACCTTTGCGGATCACTTTTCGCAGGCATATCAGTTCTTCTACTCGCAGACTGAGACGGAGCAAAACCACATCATATCGGCGTTCATATTCGAATTGAGCAAGGTTGAGACCAAAGCGGTGCGCGAGCGGATGGTCGGCCAACTTGCCAACGTCGATTCTAAGATCGCAACGCGTGTAGCGGCCGGGCTTGGCATGCAGGGTGCGATCGAGCCACAACCTACGACCGTGAAGGTGCGGACGGACTTGAAACCTTCTCCAGCTTTGAGCATTCTTGGCAAGGCAAAGAAGACGTTTGAGGGCCGCAAGGTGGGCTGTCTGATCGCTGACGGCAGCGACGCCGGCGTCGTGCAATCACTACGGTCGGCAGCGAAGAAGGCAAACGCCGACTTCGCCGTTGTGGCTCCCAAGGTTGGCGGCGCAGTGGGCGGAGATGGCAAGGTAATCGAAGCCGATATGCAGTTGGCGGGTGCCGCCTCAGTGTTGTTTGACGCGGTGTATGTCGCCGTTTCAGATCAGGGCGCGAAGACACTGGCAAAAGAAGCAGCGGCCGTGGGCTGGGTGCATGACGCTTTTGCACACTGCAAAGTCATCGGCGCAACAGCGGGAGCGAAGCCATTGCTGGATGCAGCAGGCGTAGTCGCAGATGCGGGCGTGGTGGTCGGCGGGGATGCAAACGCATTCCTCTCAACCGCAGCCAATGGCCGTATCTGGGATCGCGAGCCGAAGGTGAAGACTACGTATTGATCAACTTGATATAGGGCTGAGGGTGTTTCTCTAGAGGGGCACCCTCACTTCAAGTAGTTCGCAATCGGACAGAGCGAGCTTGAACATACTCGGTTAAAACTCGTTGCGGACACATCGGGCCTATGGCTTCGCGACCTTCCGCAACATGGCCGCCGAAGGGGCGGCGAGCGGGTTGCCGGTGTCGCCAGTGTCTTGACTTGTTTGGATTTCGCTGTTAACTGGCGAACGACTGCGCGTTTATGAGCGGCGTGAGCGCTTCTAATACGGTGGCAATCTGCTCTTTGCGCTGGCGAAGTTGCTCAAAAGATTTGGTGATATCTTCCAGTTCGGCATTGGCCTCTTGAAGTGCTACTCGATAGACGTCCTGTTTCATATTGACCTCTGAGCGCAATTTACAGCGTAATCTTCGGCATGGGCATTCCACTAAGGTCGTACAGGATGGCCGAGAGGTGCTTGACAAGTCTTTGAACAGGGATTCCCTAAAAATGTAAAGAAGAGATTAAACGTTTGCGGTTAACGTCGAGTTAATACCTGAGAAAGCACTGTTGATTCCGGTAGCGAGGGAGCTCATCCCGGTAATTGCGCCGAATGCGATCAGAGCGACAAGCAAGGCATATTCGACCATGTCCTGACCCTCTTCGCAGACGAACGAGGTCTTTATCTGGACATACAGTTCTAGCAATCGTTGGTTCATCTGGGGAATCTCCGTATTCGTTTTTCGAACCGCAAAAATACTGAGGCGGGGAGAAGCGATTTCATATACTAGCGCACAGGTTTAGACAATAGATAGTGCGTTTCGGTGCCATGGCGGGAAAATTTCATAGTCAACCCAACTCCATACCGGCAGACAAAAAATTGTTGGCAGTATCACCCTCGATTGAGCCTGCGTTGAAGCATTCTTCTGCGGTGAATGGGCATCTCAGATTAGTGTTGCAATTTATCGCCTTACAAAATGACGGCTACCGTGTTTCAGGCATGAAGAAGCAAAATTAACAGGAGGTTGAGTCCATGGCACAGACTGAAGTTCCCGTTTCAAAATCACTTTTGGTTCCCATCGATGACATTGCGGAAGGTGTGCGCGGTCTTCGCATCGGGTTTGTGAATGTATTTGGGGTTACCCGCAGCGACGGTTCCTGGACCCTGATCGATGCGGGTGTGCCCTTTTCAGCCGGCTTGATTCGCAGTTGGGTTGACAAGCATTTCAGCAGCGCGCCGTCGGCAATTGTTCTCACGCACGGGCACTTCGATCATGTAAGTGCGGCGTCTGAGTTGGGCGACCATTGGGATGTACCGATTTATGCGCATCCGTTGGAAGAGCCTTATCTTACCGGTCAGAAGGAGTATCCGCCTCCGAATGCCGGCGCCGGCGGCGGACTGATGACGCTCATGTCCCCCATCTTGCCGCGCGGTCCAGTCGATCTCAGCAAGCGTCTTCGCCTGATCGATGCGTCTGACAATGCGAGCCTGGCTGAAATGCCGGGATGGAAAATCGTGCAGACGCCTGGACATACGCCAGGGCATATTTCATTCTTCCGCCCTTCAGATAAAACGCTGCTGGTGGGAGATGCGTTCTGCACCACCAAGCCCGAATCGTTCTTTGATGCGGCGATCGCACAGCCACCGGAGTTACATGGACCACCCGCCTATTTCACTTCCGATTGGAGCGCGGCGTTGCAGTCGATTCGAAAGCTGGCCGCCTTGCATCCTTTGATACTCGCGCCCGGTCATGGCAAACCTCTCGCCGGCCGCGAAGTGGAAGCGAAGCTGGCGACGTTCGCAAAAGTGTTTGCTCGCGATGCTGAAAACGACGCGAAACCGAAGGCTCATTGAGAGCTACATCAGGCTCATTGAAACCGCAACATCAGGATTATTGATTGATGCGGCGGGCGGTCTCAGGCTTTGATTGGCTCATCCCACTTGGGCGTCGCTCGTGTGCGACTGCTCGCTCGACGGAGGGAGCAGCGATTGCTGGGGGGAGCGCGCGTAATTCAGCGCCCATGCAATGAGTACCAATTGCAGTGGAAGGCGCGCCCAAAGCATCCATTTTGGCGCCTCGGGAAAGCGTTCCGCATGACGCAGCATGTATTGATGTACGTCGAGAAAAACCAGCAGCATGGCCGTGATCCCAAATGCGGAGGTACGTCGAGTAGCAGGCAGGAGCAAGCCAAGACCACCACAAATCTCAGCCAATCCACTGAGCTGCACCAGGGCGTGCGGGTGCGCGTAATGGTCGGGCATGATGTGGATGTAAAACTTTTCATGCCAGAAATGATTGATACCGCCGACGATGTAGAAGATGGATTGAGCGACGAGGCTGGTCCGCGATATGCGCATGAGAGTTTCGATGCGATAACGCTCTAAGGTTTGCCCAGACTGGCTTTTGGGTTAACTGAGATTTGTTCCGAATCGAACCGCACTGTTCGAGTCCATCGCCTTTAATTCTCATTGCACAAGGTGGCCTGTTTCGTTGACGGCTGGACGCGGGCCTTATGCTCAATACAGAGCCATCTTGTCGGACTTCGTCCAATCCGTAAAGCAGCAGGCCGACATCGTCAAGGTGATCGAGGGCTATATACGCCTGCGTAAAGCCGGTGCGCAGAACTACACCGGGCTGTGCCCCTTTCATAAGGAGAAGTCGCCGTCCTTTTCAGTGCACGCGGTGCGGCAGTTTTACCACTGCTTCGGGTGCGGGGTGTCGGGCGACGTGTTCAGCTTTGTCGGCAAGATCGAGAATGTGGGCTTTCCCGAGGCAGTGCGGACGGTGGCGCAAAAATGCGGAATTCCGCTGCCTAAGCGGGAATTTTCTTCGCCGGAAGAGGCTGCGGAGGCCCGTCTGCGGGGCCGCCTGCTGGAACTGCATGAGACCGCGGCAGCGTGGTTTAGCGAGCAGTTGCAAGGGCCTGAGGGCGCCCTGGCACGCGAATATCTGTCCGGGCGCGGTCTGACGCCGCAGGGCATCAAGACATTCGGAATCGGCTACGCCCCTGACAGTTTCAGCGCATTGCGCGATCGGCTGGGCGCGACTGCCGACCCGGAAACATTGCGGGCGAGTGGCCTGTTCAGCGCAAAAGAGCAAGGGGATGGAAGTCTTGGCCCCATCTATGATCGCTTTCGCAAACGGGTTATGTTTCCCATCGCCAACGAGGGCGGGCGCGTAATCGCTTTTACTGCGCGGACGCTCGAGTCGGGCGATAAGGCAGGCCCGAAGTACATCAATTCGCCGGAAACGCCGCTCTATTCCAAGGGCCAGGTACTGTTCAACCTCGATAAGGCCAAGGCGGCGATTCGACAAGCCGGATATGCGCTGCTGGTCGAGGGCCAGATGGACTGTATCTCGCTGTTTCTGCGTGGAATCAAGCATGTGATTGCCACCAGCGGCACGGCTTTCACCGAGCAGCAGGTGGCTATTCTCAAGCGTCATACGTCGAATGTGGTCGTTAATTTTGACCCCGATGCAGCCGGGGCAAAGGCAGCTGAGAAGTCGATCGCCTTACTGACCGAAGAGGGGTTCAACATCAAGGTGGTAACCCTCGAAGATGGCCTCGATCCGGATCGCTTCATCCGCGAACGGGGCGTCGAGGCGTACACGGTGGCGGTGATGGGAGCGCGTCGTCAGTCCGATTACCTGATCGAGCGTGCTCGCCAGATGTTCTCTGGCGGCAGTGCGGAGCAGAAGGTTAAGGCGGTGAACTACCTGTTGCCGCACATCCGGCGCATCCCCGATAAGCTGGTGCGCGATCAATTTGCCGCCGATGCGTCGCAAAAGCTGGGAATCAATTCAGCAGTGCTGCGCGAGGAACTACGGCAGGCGGCTTTGCGGCGTCGCGACCACATCGAGGTGCGCTCAACTTCGCTTACTGAGGTAGAGAAGGTGATGCTAAAGGCTCTGGCCATTACCGATCCCGCCCATGAGGCCGCCAGGCGAAAGGCCGTCGCAGCCATAATGGATCAACCTGAGTTGTTTGAGTCACTTGGTGCAGTGCGTGCACTGCAGAATCTGGCTGGACGCGGCGCTCGTGACCCGATGGAAGTGGTCGAGGATTCGGCGCAACGAGCCTTGTTGGCTGAGACCCTGCTGGCCGAGATAGAGGCACCCTCGGAAACAGACGTTGAGGGGGCCATCGTGAGCCTGCAGCAGCGCCAGTTTGAAGGGCATTTGCGCGATATGCGGGCTCAGATCGCAGAGGCAGAGCGGCGCGGTGACTTCACTGAACTGACCGCATTGACGCAACGCAAGCTGGATTTGGATCGGGCTCTGCGCAAGCTGCATAGTAGGGTGCCGCACGGAGCCTGACGGAGAACCGTTCAGTGCAGCAGCACCTTGCCCAGTTACTTATTAGGTGCATCGAATTTGTCCTTAAAGCCGTCTAAATAAGCAGGCGGTGAGTCGACAAGCAGCCAAAACTTGCCAGGAGCAGCTTGGCGCGGTCGGCGTCGGATAAATTTCGCTACATGATCATATGGAAATGTGGTAATCTATTGATCTCTGTGAGGATGTACGCCCCTTTTGCCCCACACATGAGCTTCGGCTCGCGGGCGACCCAGGTTAAACCCTGAAGCGTAAATCATCCTGCTCCGAGCAACACTTTAGACCGCTTCTATTGCGGGCGACCGCAGGTTCGTCTGTGCACGCTCACGATTTCCACATGGAAGTCTTTTTTGAACGCGCTGGATCGGACTACGCACTGGTGCGCAACCGGTGCGGGGAAAACATGTTTGCGCGGGAGAGTAGGAAACGTTTTGGCCATCAATGACAAGTTTGACGATGACATTCAGAATCTGATTGAGACCGGTAAAGAGAAGGGCTATCTCACCTACGGCGATGTGAACGATATTTTGCCGGAAGAGATTGGCTCCGCCGACGACCTCGACGATCTGATCACAACCATAGGCACCCAGGGTATCGACCTTTTGGATGGGCCGAAATTTGGCCACGACAAGGATTTTGAGCTCGAAGAGGGCGAGGATGTTGAACTTGACCTCACCCCGGGAACCCTCGAAAAAACCAATGACCCTGTCCGCATGTACCTGCGCGAGATGGGCACCGTGCCGCTGCTTACGCGCGAAGGCGAAGTAGAGATCGCGAAGCGCATCGAGCGCGGCCAATTGCGCGTGCTCAAGGCCATTTCCCGCTCGCCGATCGTGATTCGCGAAATTGTTGCGCTTGGCGAAGATCTGAAGCGGGGCGTGCGGAACGTAAAAGAAGTCGTGATCTTCGACGAAGAAGAGCTGACTGAAGAGGTAGTGCAGGCGCGCGTTCGTTCGACCGTCACACGCATTGAGGCGCTGGTAAAACATCAGAAGAAAATTCAGCAGCTTGAAGAGAAGCAAGCTGCAGCCACGGGCAAAACCAGCGCTAAAGAAGTGCGCCACACGCGGTGGGCGATTGCGCGTGAAAAAGTTCTGGTCTCGCGCATTGTTCGCGAATTGAAGTACACCGGCCTCGAGCGCAAGCGCCTGCTGGACAAAGTCAATAAGACCGTTGACACGATGCGCACCCTCGAACGGCAGATTCGTTCGCTCGACTCAAAGCACGAAGCGTCGAAGAGCGAGGAACTGAAAAAGGAATATCGACGCCAGCAGAAAAATTGCAAAGCCGACCTTGAGAAGATCGAAGGCGACGCGGGTGTTTCAATTGTCGAGCTGAAGCGCACCCAGCGCGAAATGATTCAGGGCGACATGGATGCCGAGCAGGCGAAGCGGGAGTTGATTGAGGCCAACCTGCGACTTGTTGTGTCGATTGCAAAGAAATACACCAACCGTGGATTGCAATTTCTCGACCTGATTCAAGAAGGCAACATCGGGCTGATGAAGGCCGTCGACAAGTTTGAATATCGCCGCGGCTACAAATTTTCAACCTACGCGACATGGTGGATTCGGCAGGCGATTACGCGGGCGATCGCAGACCAGGCGCGAACGATTCGTATTCCGGTGCACATGATCGAGACGATCAACAAGTTGATCCGCACCAGCCGTCAGTTGGTGCAGGAGCTTGGTCGCGAACCATCGAGCGAAGAGATTGCGCGGCGCATGGACATTCCCGTAGCCAAGGTACGCAAGGTGCTGAAGATTGCACAGGAGCCCATCTCGCTCGAGACGCCGATCGGTGAAGAAGAAGATTCGCATCTGGGCGACTTCATTGAAGATCGCCAGGCGGTTTCGCCTTCGGAAGCTGTGATCAGCGTGAACTTGAAGGAGTACACGTCGCAGGTGCTGCGCACATTAACGCCGCGCGAAGAGCGCGTAATCAAGATGCGCTTTGGATTGGAAGATGGATCGGAGCATACGCTTGAAGAAGTCGGACAGAGCTTCCAGGTGACACGCGAGCGCATCCGACAGATCGAAGCCAAGGCACTGCGTAAGTTGAGGCACCCATCGCGTTCGCGCAAGCTCAAGGCGTTCGTTGAAGGCGTGAAGGACATGTAAGTTGCGCAACTAGTGCGCTGACTGAGCCGCGACCTTTGGGTTGCGGCTCTTGTTTTTTCTGCGAGCCGCTTCGATTAACGACCCTCCTTTTAGACTTTGCGCGAGAGGTCGCGGGCTCTGATAGAATTCCGCTTGATTGTGTGTCACGCATTCTGCTAAAACGTTTTGCTTGGGATTTTCAGCCCTGTTCGCTGAGATGCGGAGCCAAAGATGAAAGCGATTACTCGTCGACAATTTGCGAAGACTGTTGCCGCGGCTGCAGCCACAACGTGCGCCGGTGTTTCACTGCCCAAGTTTGCTTTTGGTCAGCCTCATGCCGCGAGCCTCGATTACCCCAAGGGATTTTTGTGGGGCTGTGCCACGGCTTCATACCAGGTTGAAGGCGGAGCCCAGGACGATGGTCGCGGACCGTCGGTGTGGGACACGTTTGCGCACACGCCGGGCAAGACGTTTCACGGCGATACGGGCGATGTCGCCGACGATTCCTACCATTTGTACAAAGAAGACGTGCAACTGCTCAAAAATCTGGGCACCGGTATCTACCGGATGTCTATTTCGTGGTCGCGCGTTTTCCCGCAAGGCACGGGGCAGCCGAATGCGAAGGGCCTGGACTATTACAGTCGGGTGGTCGATGAGCTGCTGGCCAATAACATCACTCCATACATCACGCTGTTTCACTGGGACCTGCCACAGGCTCTACCGGGCGGTTGGCAATCGCGCGACACGTCAAAGGCGTTTGGAGATTACGCGGCGTACATGACCAAGCATCTTGGCGACCGCGTGCATCACTTCATGACGACCAATGAATTTGTGTGCTTCACCGATCTCGGTTATAAGACGGGGCAGTTCGCACCGGGCCTTAAGTTGGCCGATGCGGCGGTCAACCAGATACGGCATCACGCGATTCTGGCGCACGGGCTGGCGGTGCAGGCGATTCGTGCCAACACGCCGAGCGGAACGCAAGTGGGACTGGCGGAAAATGCCATCGTGTACGTTCCCGTGATCGAATCGGCGGAACATATTGAGGCTGCACACAAGGCGACTCGCGACGGCAACGCTCAGTTTTTGACTACGTTGCTTGAGGGCAAGTATCCCGATAATTACTTGCAGCACGAGGGTGCGAATGCGCCCAAGGTCGAAGCCGGTGACATGAAGGCGATCGGCAGCCCGCTCGACTTTGTGGGCCTGAACATCTATACGCCGCAGTATGTGCGCGCCGACGAGTCAGCGAATGGCTACGCGATCGAGCCAAATCCGACTTCGTATCCGCACATGGCTTCGCCGTGGCTGACGCTGGGGCCGGAGTGCATTTACTGGGGCGTGCGCAATGTGTGCGACATCTGGAAAGTGCCGGCAATTTACATCACCGAAAACGGCACGTCTTCAGACGACGTTTTGACGCCGGCGGGGCGCATCGAAGATGTCGATCGCGTGATGTATCTACGCAATCACTTGACGCATCTGCATCGCGCGGTGACGGAAGGCTACCCGGTGAAGGGATATTTTCTCTGGAGCCTTATGGACAACTTCGAGTGGGCGGACGGCTACAGCAAACGCTTTGGCATTCACTACGTGGATTTTAAAACGCAGAAGCGTACGCCGAAGTTGAGCGCGGAATGGTACAAGCAAGTGATTGCAAAAAACGCAGTGGAATAATTGCGGATTAATCGCGAGAAAAGAGCCATCGCCCCCTCGGGTGGTGGCTCTTTTGATGTCTACTGTTTTGACACAGTATTTGAAGCGGCATTCTCCAATTCTGTCCACTCGGACGCGGCGAGGTGCAACTCAGCCGCGGCGGTATTCTCTTCAAGGTGCGCGACCTTTGAAGTACCGGGAATGGGCAGGATGACAGGCGATCGCTGCAGAAGCCACGCGAGCGAGAGCTGCGCGGGAGTGGCATTATGACGCGCGGCTATCTGACCCAATGGCTGTGATGAAGGATGGTCAGGCTTGAACAGTTTTCCGGCGGCCATTGGGTACCAGGGTAGAAATGCGATGCCGCGCTGTGTGCACCAGGCAAGCGTCTCTTCGTGGCGACGGTCGGCCAGCGAATAGCGGTTTTGCACCGAGACGATGGGAACGATCTTCTGCGCTTCTTCAATCTGTGCGGGACTGACT
>JANXYB010000035.1 GCA_025350325.1 Acidobacteriaceae bacterium | reverse complement strand
TTCTGCGCGATCGGCAACAGTGTTGGATAGAACTGCACAAACGTCGTGTCGACGGCAGCATGAGCCATGTGGCAACTGTAGCAAGGTGCTTTCTGTGGAACGAGCATTCCATTCTTCTGCATCGAGTCGAATGAGAAGAATGCCCACTTACCAGGGAAGCGCGCTTCATCCTTCACATGCACTTCGAAATCCATTACAGCCGTGTCTTGGAAATGACCACGCGTATTGATGGAGCCTTTGGTCTTCGCTCCACGCACCTCGAGCACCATCACCGTCTTGTCGGGCCATGTTCCGGTGGCAAGAAAGCTTCGATACGCCTCGGGATTGACGAAAACATTGTCGAACATCGAGTGGTCCGCCATGTCCGCTTTAGGTGAGTAGCTCATATCGATACCGCTGGTCAGGTAGATCCATTCGCGGTAGTTCGCAGGCGGCAACATATCGCCGTTATTGGCGAATGCCGGCGCGGTATTCGGAGCGGCCATCGCGGTTTTTGGGTGACGGTAGACAGCAAAGATGAAGATTGCAGTGAGCAGCAAGACAAGAGTCGCGGGCAAGAGGTACTTGGGGAGCAAGATGACCTCCGATTACAAGAGAACGCAGACTGTCCTCGGGAAGTTCCAATTAAGTTTTGTTTAAGTACCGGTCGCTTGCTTAACTTTAAAAAATCTTCAAGCGAATGACGAGATATTTCTTGGGGTCGTCACGAATGCCCTTCACCAGTTGTTGCGCCTGATCCATGGTTTGATCGGCATGGTCATACAGCGAGCGGTTCTGCATCAACTGTCCCAGCGTGCCTTTACCCTGGTCGATGTTGGTCAAGATGCTATCGAGCCGCGTAATGGTGTCATCAAGCTTCTGCGCAAACGCGGGATCTTTGCTGAGCTTGCCCAGTGAACCCTTGCCGGCATTGATGTCGCCGATCAGCTGATTCGCGTTATTCACCGTGGCGCTCAGGTTGTTGTAGAGCGTATCGTCACGCAACAGTTTACCGGCGCTGCCCTGGCCCTGATCGAGCGCAGTGGCTACCTTGTCTAGCTTGTCGACCACGGAGTTGGCGTGATTGTAAAGCGTATCGTCATTCACCAACTTGCCGAGCGTGCCGCGCCCTTGGCTGACGGCCGCGGTAATTGTCTGCAAATTGTCTGCAATGCGCGAAACTTTGCTGTAAAACGCGGGATCGTTAATGAGATTTCCCACGGTGCCCCGTTTGGAGTTGAGCGCGTCCATCAACGTGCTGGTCTTGCGCATCAGTGTCGCCACATCTTGAATAGACGCTTCGCTGTTGCTGATTACGCTTTGAATGCTGGGCGCTTGGGTGGCCTTCAACTCGAAGTTGTTCGCAGGCGGTGGTCCAGATGCCTGAACGGAACTGATGTCTACGTAGCTGTCGCCGAGCACGCCGGCTTGCGCAATTGAGGTGGTTGAATTCGCGTGGATGTCGCTCAGATACTCCTCGCCGATTCGCAAGGTGACTTCGACAGGGGTCGGATTGCGTTGGGGCACCACACGAATGCGCTTCACGTTGCCGATGGTCACCCCCTCAAGGGTTACCGGTGCACCATTTTTCAGTCCGGCTGCATTGGTGAAGTAAGAGCGCAACGTCAGCTTGTGCGCGAATAGGCCGCCGGTTGAGGCAGATAGCAAAAAGATGAGGAACACGACGACGGAAATAGCCGCGAGGACCAACGCCCCCACTCTCAATTGCGACCACTGTATCTCTTTACGGCTTGGCACGATTTTCCTTTTGGCGAACGGGGCCGGGATTTGCTTACTGCGACGCCTTGAGGATAACAGAAAGAGAAGGAGTCACCCTGCGGTTCCGGGCTTAACCGGGACAGCCTGCAGCTTGTAAGCCTTTGCTCATCATGGATTGACGGGTACACGCCCGAAGCGGACTGAAGTGCACTCGCCCTAGGGGCTTTCCGGTCTCGCACGGCCAGCCGGCAACCGACCTTCGAGCACTACACTGGCCATCGAAAGAGTGGAGGTATGGGTAATCGAGAGTGCCGTGTGCGTCACCCCCATGCGGGCGGCGATTTCTGCAGCGCGACCATGAAAGTGGAGTGTAGGCCGACCCCCCGGTTCCCTGACAACTTCGATTTCGAGCCAATTTACGCCCCGACTTATTCCAGTTCCCAAAGCCTTTGCTCCCGCTTCTTTGGCCGCAAACCGGGCTGCCAAGCTCTCCGCCGATTGACGCTTGCGCTGGCAATAGGCCTGCTCCGCTGCCGTGTATACACGGTCGAGAAACCGCTGCCCGAAGCGCTCCACCGACTGCTGGATGCGACCAATTTCTACCAGATCAATTCCGCTGCCCACGATCATTCTGTTTACCAAACTACATCATTCAAATAATGAGCGAGCGGGGCAAGTACGCGGATCGAAATTACCGACGCCCGGATTACACTAGCCTCCGATACGTTTATGTCCTAAAGCAGGGCAGTATTGTTCAGAAAAATGATAGCTATCATGTTTCAGCCGGGTCTATCCGATAAACCCTACATGAGAGGTTTTCCGTCCACCAGCGAAGCGATGCAGGCCTCAGCCATCCCGTGGGCGATGCAAATGCGGGCCGTATCGATGGATGAGCCCGGCCGACTTGTCCAGACCCTCACAGGCGCAATTCTAGGCTGTGGTGGGTGGGTTTTGAGCCGGGGTGCGAGCGAATCAGGAACCGTTAGCATGTTGTTTGAGTTTGAACGCGGGGTTTGCATCGACATCTACAGCATTCTGATTGCGGCGGGACTTGAGCTGAGCGGGAGTGCGCACATGCGATTTACAGAACTCTGCCAATGCACGCGTCTCGGTCCTCAAGACTGCGGCGACGACATCGCGAGTGTCGACCTTGAGATACAGACGTATCCGGCGACCTCTATCCGCGAAGAATCCTCCCCGCGATGGGCTTGAATCAACCTGCTTCGACCAAACCATAGCGTCTCTGCCATGCGTCTTTGAGCCGGGCCCACACGCGTGCGCGCTCGGCTTCGGTCCCATCACAGGTTGTGGGATCGACGAATCTTTCGGCTTCCACCTTGGCTAACTCCAGCAATTCGCGATCACGTAGTAGGTCCGCTACACGGAAGCCGGGCATTCCCGATTGACGAGTCCCGAAAAACTCTCCCGGACCACGCATGGACAGGTCAAGCTCTGCCAATTCAAACCCATCCTGCGTCTGCACCAAGGCGTTGAGGCGCTTCTCACCCACTTCAGAAACGCGCTGCCCGGTCATGAGAATGCAGTAGCTTTTGGCAGCGCCGCGACCGACCCGACCGCGCAGTTGGTGCAATTGGGCGAGGCCGAACCGCTCTGCATGTTCTACAACCATCACGGTGGCATTCGGAACATCCACGCCAACTTCGATGACCGTGGTGGCGACGAGCACGTGGATCTCGCCGCGCTGGAATTGCCGCATGATGATCTCTTTTTCGTCGGCGTCGAGGCGCCCATGCATCAAGCCGATGCGTAAGCCGGCAAGCGGGCCTTTGCGCAGCTTCTCGTGCATCGCAACGGCAGACTTCAAGCCGGATTTGGCTCCGGCCGCGCCGGGATCAACTTTGGGAAACAGTCCTGATGTCTTGCCTTTGCGGAGTGTTTTAGACGGTAATGCAGCGTGTTTCTCGTTGGATTGGGCCATTGATTCCGCTAGTTCGTCGGGAAAGTCCAGCTCCGGCTGGTCGTCTGCCGGTCCCTCAATGACGGGGTAGACGACGTAGGCTTGGCGCCCCAGCTTCACCTGCTTGCGTACGAAATCCCACACTTCGTCTGCGCGTTCGTCGGGCACGCGGCGGGTGACGATAGGCGTTCGGCCCGGTGGAAGTTCGTCGAGCACGCTCACGTCCAGGTCGCCGTAGAGACTTAAGGCCAAGGTGCGCGGAATGGGGGTTGCGGTCATCACCAGCATGTCCGGCTCAGCCTGGTTGGGTTTCTTCATCATACGGAACCGCTGTACCACGCCAAAACGATGCTGCTCATCGACTACCACCAAGCCAAGGCGGTCAAACTCAACTTTTTCTTCGATCAAGGCATGGGTGCCGATGATCAACTGCGCCTCGCCCCGGTTGATGAGCCCACGATTGAGCCGCTTGCGGTCGGAATCGAGGGAGCCGGTGAGCAGCACGATGCGATAGCGACGGCTGGATCGCTCGAGCAACTTGCGTGCAGCGAGAAAATGCTGGGTTGCCAGAATTTCAGTGGGTGCCATCAAGGCGGCCTGGTAGCCGTTTTCGATGGCGACCAGCATCGCCTGCAAGGCCACAATCGTCTTGCCCGAGCCGACGTCGCCCTGCAGCAGCCGGCGCATGGGGCTAGGCGCGCGCATGTCGGACACGATCTCGCCCAACGTTCTTTTTTGAGCCGCGGTAGGGTGAAAAGGCAGCACCTCGCGAATCGCCTCACGCACCTTATCTGAAGTCGCGAAAGCAATGCCGGCGCGCTCGCGCAAGCGCCGCCGCTTGAGCTCCGATCCCAGCGCGAGAAAGAAAAGCTCCTCAAAGATCAGGCGACGATGTGCCGGAGTCGCCCAGCTCTGCAGCAGCGCCGGAGGCGTGCCTTCAGGGGGAAAATGCACTTCGCGCAGCGCGGCTTCGCGGTCCATCAGGTTGAGTCGGGCGAGCATCGATTCCGGAAGGCACTCCGGCACGCAGCCGCGAGAGCTCTCAAGCAGGTTAAAGATCACTTTGCGCTGCCAACGGGAGGCCAAACGGCTGCCACCGAGGGATTCATAAACGGGCGTGATGCGGCCAACCTCAAGCAACCGGGTCTCAGCGTCGTCGCTCGAGTCGGGCAGCACTTCAAACTGCGGCTGAATCATTTTGAAATTGCTGGTGGATCGCGACGCCTCAACTTTGCCGTAGACCGCGACGGTTTGGCCCGCATTAAACTTCCCGTCAAGATACGTGGCGTTGAACCAAAGACATTTGAGCGCGAGGCGACCTTGTCCCAAGGTCAACTCAAAGATCGGCATCTTTCGAGAGCGCATGAGGATAGCGCCGCGCACCTCGGCGATGACGCTGGCCATCTCGCCCGGTTGCAGCTCGTCGAGGCTGCGCGGATGCTGGCGATCTTCATAGCGGAAGGGAAGGTGGTAAAGCAGGTCCTCTGCCGTCTGAATACCTTTTGCAGACAACATCTCGGCCCATCGCGGCCCAACACCGCGCACATACATGACTTGAATATCAAGGCCGGGCACACTCCGGATGCTATCGCATTCGGCTTGCTTGGGTGGTTCGATGCGGCGCTGTTTTAATGCTGTCGCAGAGCTTCAGGCGTCGCAATAAACGTTGCATGTGTCCCGACTTTGCGGAGTCCAAATGGATCGCAAAAACAAAAAAAGGGCAGTGCAGTCGACCTGCGAACGTGGCAACTGGCACTATTACCGCAATGTATCTCGACGGCTCGTGACTCAGGATTCTGAAAGAGCGTGCCGCGCGGTGCGCACTTCGGCAGCAAGCACGCGCAAGACTTTGATCGCGAGCGAAGGGTCGGTCAGCATCAGGCTCGAAAAATCTTCGCGGGTAACAAAACCCAATTCAGCACCTTTGAAAGCCTTCGCCGTCAGGGTATAGGGCTCGTTTCCGATCAGCGCAGGCAGTCCAAGCAATGAGCCGGCAAAAGCTGTGACACACATGATGGTGCTGCCCGTGGGTGATTCCATTGTCAGAGTCGCCTTGCCGCTGCGCAGCATGAAGAGTCCGTTAGGCGCCTGGCCTTGGGTGAACAGGACACGATCCTCTGCGCAAGTAAGGAGAGCAGCTCGCTTCTCCAATGCTTCAATCAGTTCGCGTTCGGCAACGAAAGCTGACGAGTCGAAGTTCACCGAGGATCTCCAAAAAGCCTGGGACGTAGTTGGCATAGGCACAGATGCTAATTCAAGCATCATTTCATCCTTCTGGAGCTAAATATGTGACCGGCGTCACTAGGAAGGGGTCAAGTATCCGCGCAGAGGTCTGTCTCTTAGATTTGGTCGTGTAAGACAAAAATTCGCATTGAAAAAGAGCGTCCAGGGACGGATTTGTTGACCGGATAAGGGGCGCTGGTACTGCAAATTACAGAATCGTCAGCGCCGGCCCGCGACAGGCGACGGTGCATCAGTAATTGGCGCCAGGAACGGAGCCCGCGCGAAGGTAAGACAGGTTCCTTCTGCGATTTTTTCCCGCTTGATCTCGTGCCAGCTGGGCGTTCGCGCGAGTAGGTAAGCAAGCGGCATGGTATCCATCATCAGGACGTGATCGATTCGATACTGATCGAGCACTTTAAGCGGCTCAAGAATGTACATTGCGCTCAAGTAATCCCTCAAGACGCCGTGATGCTCAAATGTATCGAAGCGCGAATCGATGAACGGCGAGCGTGAATCGAAAGCCATCCTGCCGCCCAACTCATCGAAATTGAAAGTTCGCCAGGAGGGTTGAATCGCCGCAATCGATTGCATGGGAAAAAATGTTGCGAGCTTCTTTTCGAGCGTGGCTTCTGAGGGGAAAAGGAATGCGATCACGCATATGGCCGCCGCGACCATCAAGGCATTCATCAGAGGAATCGTCTTTTCATCTGACCCCTCGATGAACCCTCGTTGTATATCGGAAGCGAGGAAGGGAATTGTGAGCACTGCGGCCATAAACAGAAAACGCATGTGGTCTAGGGCGGCGTACCAGGCAAAGAATATGAACGCCAATTCGTAGACCTTCCATTTGCGGCCGCTGAAGCAGTTAGCGACGACCATGAGGCAGATCGTGACTGCGGCCGCTTCGCCGGCCAGCGTGCTCAGGTTCAACGGCTTCCACTCCTGCACATTGGCGATGTTCAGTTTCTGGTTGAGCATCATGTCGAGCGGGTTCCAAACCAAGCGCCAACCGTAGGGGTTCACCATCAGAGCTGCGAGCGAAGCGCCGAGTACAATCAGAAGCCGGTTGCGCTCGGCGACGGGAAAAGCCTCTTGTTTAATCACGCCCTTGTTGAGTTGGAATGAGCCGCACAATATATAGAGCACAAACAGGGCTATGCCAAGTAACCAGCTTCCGTGGAGATTGACCCATACGCAAAATAGCGGAGGCAGCAGCCACAGCCAGCGCTTGTTGCCTCGTTCTGCCATTTCGAGGATTGCTAATTCGCAACCCATGGCCAGGTAAGCGATGGCGATCATGCGTGGGCCGGCATTCACTGAGATCAGTACAAATCCAGCCGCCGCCGCATACAAGGCGGCACCGGCATGGCCGGACTTCCAGTAGCCTCGCCAGTAAAAGAACAAAAGGTTGGCGCACAGCACCAACCACTCAACCAGATAGATGCCTCTGAGTCCAAGCACCTTGTAAGTCACCCAGTAAGGAATCTCGGCGAGCCACTCTGGATTGATCCATGATTGTCCTGCCACGGTAAATGAATACGGCTCGGTCTGAATAAAGTGGTGCGTTGCAGTCAGCAGGCGTGCGTCAGCCAGATGCCACCAGATATCAGGGTCGTGCAGGCACTCCCGTGCAGGATTAAGCGATAGCGTGAAAATCACGGGTAGCGCCATCAGAATCGCCGTGTTCATCAAGTGGCGAGTAAAGATGCGGGCCATGACACGCTGCAGTCGGCCGCCCTTTTCGACGGTGGTGGGCATTGAGCTATCCTGGCCCCGGGCGACGGACGTGGAATCCATACCTATACATTACCCGGGTGCCAACGCTGCCGGGAACCGCACTCCGGCCTGAGAACACTCCGTGGTAACTCGCCGCTAAGTAGCCTGTGGCGGTTATTTGCGCTGGGTTACGATTTGCAGTACTTCATCAAGCGCGGGTTCCCATGTGGTAAGACGGACGCCGAATCGCTGAAAAAGCTTTTCATTCGACAGAACCGAGTTATGCGGCCGAGCGGCAGGGGTTGGGAACTCGATGGTCTTGATCGGGTGCACGGTGGAGCTTTTCTCTTTCAATAACTTTGCTGAGCGCGCAAAGATGGCTTGCGCAAACCCGCACCATGAAACCGACCCGCCACAAGTCATGTTGTATAAGCCGGCCCATACAGACGGACTACCAAAATCGCCGCGCAGAATTCTGGTAGTTATTTTGTTAGTCGCCTTTGCTAACTCGATTGAAGTTGTTGGTGAACCGACCTGGTCGTCGACAACTTTAAGCTCGTCGCGTTCACGGCCGAGGCGCAGCATGGTGAATAAGAAATTTTTGCCATACGGGCCATACACCCAACTGGTGCGGAAAATGAGATAGCGCCCGCCAACCTGTGTGATCGCCTTTTCGCCTGCCAATTTGCTGGCTCCGTATGTATTCAAAGGATTCGTGGCGTCGATTTCGGTCCAAGGGCTGTTCTTAGTGCCATCAAATACGTAGTCCGTGGAATAGTGCACCAGCAGCGCGCCTGCTCGCAAAGCCTCTTCGGCAAGTATCGCCGGTGCGTGAGTGTTGATAGCGGTTGCGAGATCGGGTTCTGATTCGGCGCGATCGACCGCGGTATATGCGGCGGCATTGAGAATCAGATCTGGCGCAGCGGTGCGTACCTTTTCGCGAATCTTGTCGGGCGAGGTCAGGTCGAGTGAGTTGCGATCACACGCGATTACTTCGGCATGTCCGCCAAAGCTCTGCACCAGCTCGTGGCCTAATTGGCCGCCGGACCCGAGGATCAATACGCGCGGCCAGATGCTCAAGCAAAGACCTCTGCGTTCTGCAGCGTGGCACCCTGCCGATCTTTGTCAGAAACGATGGCATCTTCGCTAGCGATCGGCCATGCGATGGCCAGGTCCGGATCATTCCAGACGATGGTTCGTTCCCCTGACGGGCAGTAGGAATCAGTGACTTTATACGCGAATCCGGCAACGTCGCTCAACACCAGAAAGCCATGACCGAAGCCCTCAGGGATCCACAGCATCCTGCCGTTTTCGCCGGTCAGCTCAACAGATACGTGCTTTGCGAAGTAAGGCGAACTCCGGCGCAAATCAATGGCGACATCGAGTACCGCGCCGTGCGTGACCCTGACCAGTTTCCCTTGGGGTTGAATGGTCTGATAGTGCAGTCCGCGCAACACATTCTTTTTTGACAGTGAGAAATTATCTTGCACCCACAGCGAGGGCAGCCCCGCCTCTGTGTACGACTTGGCGTTCCATGTCTCCCAGAACGAGCCTCGACTGTCGTTAAATATTTTGGGCGTAATGATGAGCACGCTTGGCAGGGCAGTCTCTTCGACGTTCATAGCTCCTCAACTCCCGCTGGGAAATGCTGCTCGTTTTTCAGGGCCAGCAGGTACTGTCCATAGCCGCTCTTGCTTACTGGCTTGGCGAGCGCCTCAAGTTGATCGGCGGTTATGTACCCGAAGCGATAGGCGATTTCTTCGGGGCAAGCGATCATCAACCCTTGGCGGCGTTCGATTGTCTGAATATATAGACCAGCCTCGAAGAGTGAATCGTGCGTCCCGGTATCGAGCCATGCCATGCCGCGGCTCATCACCTGCACCTTAAGTTTTCCTGCTTCGAGATAGAGCCGGTTCAGGTCGGTGATTTCGAGCTCACCGCGCGGCGACGGCTTGAGCGAAGCGGCCAGATTGACCACGTCGTTGTCATAAAAATAAAGACCTGTTACGGCGTAGCGTGACTTGGGCGACTTTGGTTTTTCTTCGATGCTGATCGCGTGACCTGACTTGTCAAACTCCACGACACCGTAGCGCTCCGGATCATGCACCGGGTACGCAAATACCAGGGCACCGGTGGTCAGTGCTGCTGCGCGTTGCAAATTTGCCGAGAATGATTGCCCGTAAAAAATGTTATCGCCGAGGATGAGCGCACACGTATCGTTTCCGATAAACTCGCGCCCGATGGTGAAGGCTTGCGCCAGTCCGTCAGGGCTAGGCTGCATGGCATAACTTAAGCGGATGCCCCAGCGCTCTCCATCGCCCAGCAACTCTTCAAATCGCCCGATGTCCTGCGGAGTTGAAATGATAAGAATGTCGCGCAGGCCAGCCAGCATTAATGTGCTGAGAGGGTAGTAAATCATCGGCTTGTCGTACACAGGCAACAGCTGTTTTGAAACCACGTGAGTCACTGGGTAAAGCCGGGTTCCCGATCCGCCCGCAAGTATGATTCCTTTCATCGTGCGGTCCTTTCTTCGTAGTTCTGACGGATCCAAACGAGGTACGCGCCTGTGCGGACATTTTCAACCCACGACGCATGTTCAAGGTACCAGCCGACTGTCTCCCGCAGGCCGCGTTCAAAATCTACTGAAGGGCGCCAGCCTAATTCCCGATCTATCTTCGAAGCGTCGATTGCATAGCGCCGGTCGTGGCCGGGACGGTCCGTGACAAACTTGATCAGTCTGCGGCGCGGGCCCTGAGCCGGGTTGGGCTGCAATTCGTCAACGAGATCGCAGATGGTGCTTACGACGTCCAGGTTTTTTCGTTCGCTGTTGCCGCCGATGTTGTAGGTTTCACCAAGACGGCCGCGCTCAAGCACTGTGCGGATTGCCGAGCAATGGTCGTCGACGAACAGCCAGTCTCTGACGTTTGCTCCATCTCCGTAAACCGGCAGCGGCTTGCCTTCGAGTGCATTCAAAATCATAAGCGGAATAAGCTTCTCGGGAAACTGGAAGGGGCCATAGTTATTGGAACAATTCGTAGTTAGAACCGGCATGCCGTAGGTATGGAAGTAAGCGCGCGCAAGGTGATCCGATGCCGCTTTAGACGCGGCGTACGGGCTGTTAGGCGCATAGGCCGTGGTCTCAGAAAAAGCTGGATCGTCAGGGCCTAACGTGCCATAGACCTCGTCGGTAGAGACGTGCAGAAAGCGGAACGCTTTCTTGTCTGAATCGCCTAAAGACTTCCAATATTGCTTGGCTTGTTCGAGCAGCGTAAATGTGCCTTGCACATTTGTGCGAATGAATGCGCCCGGATCGGCAATTGAACGGTCGACGTGGCTCTCCGCGGCAAAGTGAACGATGGCACGCGGCCGATGTTCCTGCAACGTATGCGCAACCAGCTCGGCATCGCAGATATCTCCGCGCACAAGTTGATAGCGCTTGTCATTCTCAATCGTAACCAAATTCGAGGGATTGCCGGCATACGTTAGCAAATCTAGGTTTACGATCGGGGAGCCGACGTTTTCAATCCATCGAAAAATAAAGTTGGAACCAATGAAGCCCGCGCCACCGGTGACGAGGATGCTGTTGCTCGTGCCTGTCATTTATTCAAACATCCTTATTTAAAAGTTAAGAAACCTTTAGGAGTTTAGAACCGCCAGAGCCTGATGCAATTTCTCTCGCTCTCCAGGCTGATCGAAAACCCAAATCGTCTTTACGCTCAGCCGCAAGTCTACCGCATTGACTAAAGTGAAACTCCCTGCTCCGACGTATCTACCAGGGCAGGACACAGAAAAACGCCGGTCAGTTGAAGCCATTCATTTAGATGCAAGTTAGCTGATGAACATGCAATCTCCGTAGCTGAAAAAGCGGTAGCGAGCATCAACGGCGTGGCGGTAGGCATTCAAGACTTGCTCGCGGCCGGCGAAAGCGCTCACCAACATCAAAAGGCTTGACTGAGGCAGGTGGAAATTCGTGAGTATCGCATCCACAACCTGAAATTCGAAGCCAGGAGCAATGAATATTTGCGTTTCGCCTGATTGCGGCTGGAGCGGACCCCCACTCGTCCCTTGCGCGGCAGTTTCGAGCGTGCGAACCACGGTTGTACCCACGGCGACGACGCGCCGGTGCTCTACTCGAGCGCGATTGATGGCCAGCGCAGTCGCTTCAGGCAACGTGTAGCGTTCGCGGTGCAGACGGATTTCGTCAACACTCTGCACGCGCAGGGGCGCAAATGTTCCCAAGCCGACATGCAGGGTGACGCGCACGATTTCAACGCCGCGATCGGAAATAGCTTCAAGCACTTCGTTGGTGAAATGCAGACCCGCAGTAGGCGCTGCTACTGACCCGCGCTCGCGCGAAAAAACGGTCTGATAGCGGTCGCGGTCTTCATCGATATCGCCGCGATGAATATACGGAGGCAGCGGGATGTGTCCAATGCGCTCGATGGCCGAGTAAAAATCAATCACCGGCTCGAATCGTAGCAAACGCTCTCCATACTCACCGCGTTCCAACACGTCGGCGGTGAGCTCAATCTGCCCTGTTTTCGACGGGAACTCTAACCGCTCACCAACGCCGATCTTCTTACCGGGCTTAACCAGTGCGCGCCACGCATTGTCGCCTGCCGGTTCGGTCAGCATCACTTCAACGAGCGCGGTAGGCTGCTGCCCATCGCGAACGATGGTCCGCCGCGCATACAGGCGTGCCGGAATCACGCGGCTGTCGTTGAGCACCAGCAAATCTCCTGGCCGCAGTAGCCCAGGGAACTCAGCAAATTGGCCATCGCGCAAATCACCGCCGATGCGATTCATTATCATCATGCGGCTCTGCCCTCGTTCTGAAGGAGGGTGCTGCGCGATCAACTCCGACGGAAGCGGAAAATCAAAATCGGAAACGCGAAGGCCGTTCATCTAACCGTCTTCCCAAAATGCTCAAGGGCTCGCACTCGCGCTCGCTCAATCGCAGCATTCAATTCTTGGCGCTTGGCTTCAAAGCCGCTGGCAGGTAGATCGTGGGGCACGTGCGTCCACTGCGCCCAACTCACAACGATGCGTGTGAACGGCATGGGAATGAGGAAGTGGTCCCACGAGTTCAATGTCCACGCATGCTTTGGTTCGAGGTGGAAGGCGCCGATCGGTGCGCCCGTGGCCTGAGCGAGCTTAACGGAACCCATTTTGGTTTGATAGATTGGGCCGCGCGGACCATCGGCGGTGAAGATGGCGGTCTTGCCGTTCTCGATGACGCGCTTGAGGCCTAGCAAGCCTTCACGTGCGCCTCGCGAACTGGAACCGCGCACAGCGTCGAATCCGAATAGCCTCAGCACACGGGTGACGAGTTCGCCGTCAAAACTGCGACTGACCAGGATTACGGCGCCCGAGCGGCGAAAATAAACTGTGCAGGGCAACACACATTGATGCCAGAAACAGTAGATTTCAGGGCCGGCCTTTTCGCCGAAGGCGACCGGCGTCACGCCTGCTTCTGCGATAACTTCAAAGCGCCAGGTGAGGCCGACCATCCACAGCATCGCCTCAACCAGTCGCGGTACGATGGCCAGCACACAACGTTGGGCGAACGTAAAACTGGGACTGGCTTGGGCGGTCACTGGTTCTAATTCTAGCGGTCTGGCCGCTGCTACTAGCTGTAGCGCAGCCAGCGCACCAATTCCGGCAGGGTCGCCCTCTTGCCGTACATGAGGATGCCAACCCGATAGAGGCGAGCCGAGACCCACAGCACTGCCCAGATGCTCACAAGCAACAAGGCGATGGAGACAGCGAACTGCCACGCGGGAGGAATTTGAGAGGCCATGCGCAGGAACATGATGACCGGTGCCGTGGGAGGAAAGAACGAAGCGGCAACAGACCAAAAG
Organism: Acidobacteriaceae bacterium; assembly: GCA_025350325.1. Lineage (GTDB taxonomy): Bacteria > Acidobacteriota > Terriglobia > Terriglobales > Acidobacteriaceae > Telmatobacter. Next base: position 16,954 of record JANXYB010000035.1, on the reverse strand, counting down.
GAATTGGAGTCGTTGATCACCAACAGGATCAGCGAGAAGCTCAACCAAGTCGGTGCTGCGGCTAATGGCATATACATCTGTAGTTCTTGCTCCGTTTCGCATGTTGCGGCGAGACCGGCAAACAGCGAACTGTAAAGCAGATAGCCCAATACAAAGTAAACGGGAAACAGAATCGTCTCGGTCCACGAAACATGTACCGCAAAATCTCCGGTGAGGATCGCAGCGGCGATGGGCGAGAAAAGAATGGCCGCACCGGCCACGAGCCAGATGGCAATCTGCGTTAAACCAACCGCGCCGACTCCAATAAGTTTCCCGGCCAGCATGTCGCCGGGCTTGGCGATGGCGAGCATCACTTCAAAAATCCGCGAGGTCTTTTCCTGAATGATGGAGCGCGCCACATTCATGCCGTAGATCATGGTGGTCATTGACAACAGGATGGCCATGACGTAGCCCTTCCAAAACGATGCCTGGGCGTTGCTTTTGACAACGCTGCCATCTTTTTTGACTTGGAAGGTGTCGATGGACACGCCGTCGACCAGCGCATCGGCATCGGCGTGTTTCATACCACCGCCGGTCAAGTGCGCATCAAGCAAAGCGTGATTTACGGCCGACTTAAGCCGGCCTCCTGTGATGAAGTCGCCGGAAGACTGAGATGTGTAAGTAGCCTTGGGGGCCTGGCCGGGAGTCGTATCAATCCACAGAAAACCTTCAATGGCCTTAGACTGAACCTGGCCCACGAGCGCGGTGCGGTCGATGGCCGTGGCGGGCGCAAGCACATCCACCTTAGTCTTTGCGTTTTTATCGCCTAGCAGTTGCGCTTTCACTTCACTTGCCATGAGTGAGTCGGTCGCTGCCACCGCCAGATGCTTGCCTGCGCCAAGGTTAAGGCTCGACAGATATCCCACACCAACGATGAGCGCGAAGACTAATGGCACGCCCACGGTCGTCATTCTAAAGGCACGACCGCGCACCTGCTCAAGGTACTCACGTTTGGCGATCAGCATTGTGTTACGCATCGGCCTTGCCTCCTACCGTTTGAATAAAAATCTCTTCGAGCGACGGCTCTACCAGTTCGAAGCGGTAGATGATGGCCGCGGCTGACGCTTCGTGTAGCAACTTTTGAGCATCGCCGTGTTCCTTGAGCCGAATCTCCGCGTGGCCAGAAAAGTTTTTAGCTTCGGCTATTTCGGGGCTCTCGAGGAATGCAGCGCTGCCTTCAAACTCAACGATGATGCGATTGCGCTCATAACGCGATTTGATTTCGCGCATGCGGCCGGCCAGCACCGCTTCACCTTTATTGATCAGGCAGATTGAGTCGCACAATTTCTCAACCTGGTCCATGCGATGGGTTGAAAACAAGATGGCTTTGCCTTGTTCCTTTAGTTCTATAAGGGTCTGCTCGAGCAGCTTGGTATTGACTGGGTCAAGGCCGCTGAATGGCTCGTCCATCACAATAAGGCCGGGATCGTGCATAACCGACCCGATGAATTGAATCTTCTGCTGCATGCCCTTAGAAAGTTCTTCAGTTTTTTTGCCGAGCGCATCGTCGATCTCGAGCTTCCTGGCCCAATCAGTCGCACGCTTGCGCGCTTCGCTGGGAGTGAGTCCGTGCAGTTCACCAAAGAAAACCAGCTGCTGTAGCACCTTCATCTTCTTGTAAAGGCCACGTTCCTCGGGCAGGTAGCCCACCCGCTGCAAGCTTTCACGCTCGAAGGGCTTACCAAACAGGCTGATCTGGCCCGAGTCCGGCATCGTGATTCCCATCATCATACGGATGGAACTGGTTTTTCCGGCGCCGTTCGGTCCAAGCAAACCAAACATCTGCCCTGCATCAATTGAAAAACTCAAATCGCGGACGGCAACCTTACTTTCATAAGCTTTATTGACTCCCGCGAGTTCAACAACTGGCATTATTTCTCCTGCCGCTTTTGCAAATTTGAGGATGAGGCGGATTAGGACATCGGCCCAAGGAGAGTGTACCAAGCCGCCATGCTCGCATACGGTTACGGCTCAACATGCGCCGATTCGGCGACGGGGAATTGATCCTTTGAAGCGAGGCTGGCCCTCTCCAGTCCCCGGGTGAGTTAGTCAGCCAGGCGGCTGCTACTTATGATGGTTGTATTCTGGCGGACCGGCAAGGACCAGCGCGTCCTTGTCGCCAAACACATACCAGCAACACCAGTCCGTCTCGTGGCTGGGCTGATCAGCAGGCGAAATCATGTCGCGATAAGTAACTCGGCCATAGATAAAGAGCTTTTGCTCCCATCTTTCAATCCGACGGTATTCGTCTTCTGAACTGCAAAGCGCGTGCAAGTCAGCCCGCCGTACCGGCCTTATTCCAGCAGATTCACCGGGCAACAAGATTATGGGTTCAAACTGAACGCTGGATTTTCCGGTTCCGTAGTCAGGCGTTGCTGGAAGCTTGGTTTCATCGGCCGCAATTCTTACGCGGTCTGCAGTGGCGGTAATCCTCGCAGGGGTGCGGCCGCGGTTGGTCGCCATCACTTTGAATCCATTCTCCACGGTCATGAACGGCTCAACGGTTACGACGATCCACGGTCTCCCTGAATCGACGATGGCCTGCGAACTTTCGAGGGCCGCGTTCGCGCACTGCAAGGCTGCCTGGGCTGCGGTGACGCCAAAATCAGTTTGTTTTTGAATGTGTTTCAGGGTCTTTAGCGCGAGCAGGACGCCCACATATCCCAGAATGACCAGGACCAGATTTGCTCCCCACAGAACTCGATCGTGCCATGTCCACGCCGAGGGAGTCGTAGGAGGAGCAGTCACGATAATCTGCGGCGTCGACGCAGCGGATGGTTCCAGGGCTGTGGGATTCTCGATAAGTGTCGGCGCAGTAGCTACATGACCGGCGGCCTGCGAAGGATGAGTTGTCGGCGCGGACGTTCCCGGTGGGCTTTGAGGACGGCTCTCGCTTAGTGCCCGCTGGGCGCCAGGGGTAGCTTGCGCATGCAGAGGCGCTGGCACCTGGGCAATCGCCACCGCCAAAAATAGAATCGCGCAATGCCTGGACATTACAAGAAGGATACAACAAGTCAAATCCATGGCCCTGCATGTTTTGCGCCGGTCAGACACACTAAAGTCAGGGCGCTTTAGTCGCTGAGTTGCAATCCGATAAAACTGGTTTGTGAAAAGGATTTACGAGCTAATAACGTTGGTCCAAAGCTGAGCAAGTCTATTTGTCTTTTAATGAGGGGTTTATGAGGCAGCACCATTAATCCTAGATAAATTCGAAACTCGGGACGTATTTCTCTTGCATTTTTGGCCCATCTCCTTAACTAGATAGGTAGTCAGATGAAAAATGAGTTTTGGATTTAGCTTCAACGAAGCAAGTGAGCCCTCAGGGGTGAGCGTAAAGGCCATCCAGCTATATCCATTATTCTCAAGCTTCGGATGTGGCGTTACTCCCGTGTAGACATCCTGAAGGGAGGTAGTACCCCGTGCTGAAACTTACGTGTACACTTGGCTCAACATCCTCCCGTAACGCTTTGAAATCAGTCAATCGCGACCGACTGAATTCACCGAAGAAGATTTGCTTTAGCGCACGGAAATTTGGATGGAGAGTTGAGGAGGAAGTTTGCATTGGATCGCCTGGTGGCCCACCTTATTTGTTCTCGCGGTGGCGACCTTCACCGACATTCGTAGCCGTCGCATCCCGAATTGGCTAGTGTTTCCCTTTTTGCTTTCAGGGATCGTGGTTTCGACCTGGGTCGCGGGATGGCATGGTCTAGGGCAGAGCCTAGCGGGAATGAGTCTGGGCGCCCTGATTTACGGACTTTTAGCCTGGATGGGTGGCATGGGGATGGGGGACGTGAAGCTGTGCGCCGCCATCGGTGCCTGGGTCTGGTGGCAACAGTTGGTTTTTGCGTTAGTCATGATTGGTGTGGTTGGTGGTGTGATGGCTCTTGCATGGGCTGCCTGTGGGGGATTTTTAGGAGAAATGTTTGCGGGAGCCGGTGATCTTGTATTTGGATGGAGAAAGCGCGGATTGCATACTCCACCCGAACTTCAGCTTTCAAACCCCAAAGCACGTAAGATGCCTTATGCTCCAGCGATAGCTATTGGTACTCTCATTTCGTTTTTTTCTAGGTGAGTAATCGGTAGAGCACCAAAGTACACTAAGTTGAAATGCTGTGATCTCGGTTAAACCGCAGCTTTGGTGCAAGAACTAAGGGAGCTTTAATTTTGTGAGCGATAACAATAGTTCCGATTCCCCGAACGGCAGCGTGTTGTCGGTTGCACTGATCAGCCCAAGTGATCAGCGTCGCAGGACGATTGCGAGTGCGCTCGGCATTTCGCATGCCGCTATCGTCAGGGAATACACGTCTTATCCCCCCACACTCAGGGATTTGCCCCGTTTGCTTGGTGACAAGCCTTTCGACACAATCATCGTCGACCTCGAAGCCGACGTTGAATACGCTTTGGAACTGGTCGAGTTCATTGCTTCAAATAGTTCCACGACGGTCATGGTCTACACGGCTCGTGTTGACCCCACACTCATGGTTAGATCGATGCGGGCGGGAGCGCGCGAGTTCCTGTCTGATCCCATTGATCCGACGGCCTTGGGTGATGCTCTGGCACGTGCCGGCGCGCGTCGTCAGGGACCGCGCAGTCAAAAAAAGTCAGGCGGGAAGTTACTTGTATTCTTAGGCGGTAAAGGGGGCTCTGGAGTTACCACTGTAGCCTGCAACTTCGCTGTAGCGATGGTTCAGGAGTGCGCCCAGACCGCGGTCTTGATCGACCTCGATCTTCCTTTGGGAGACGCAGCTCTCAGTCTCGGCCTCACGACACAGTTCTCGACTGCGGATGCTATTCAAAACGCCGATCGGATGGACGCGAACTTCTTTACCAAGTTGCTTAGCACGCACAGTTCGGGATTACCTGTTTTAGCGGCGCCCGGCCGTTTCCCGCACGTGCAGGCCAGCAATGAAGCAATCGAGAAAATGCTGACCATAGCTCGACAGGATTTCAGTTACGTGATAATCGATGCCGGGTCTCGCTTCGACTTGACCGATGCACGCTGGTTTGAGCAGGCAGACACGGCCTATCTCGTCATGCAAGCCGGCATCCCTGAGCTGCGCAACTCGCATCGGCTTATTTCGGAGTTTTTTAAATCCGGCACGCCCAAACTTGAAATTGTGCTCAACCGCTACGTGAAGAGTTCCATGGGAGTGGATGAGGAACACATTGAGAAGGCTCTGACACGGCCGATTCAGTGGAAGATTCCCAGCGACTACTACAACGTCCGCAGGATGCAGAACGAGGCCATCCCGCTGGCACTGGAAGATTCGAGCATCGCACGGGTTCTGCAAGACATGGCACGAGCAGCTTGCGGCATGGCCGCTAAGCCTGAGAAGCGAAAAGGTTTTAGCCTTTTCAAATAGATCTGCATTTGACGGAAATTGATTTTGAGGATGGCGCATCGTGGAATCGATGAATCTGGAGAATTTTAAATCGGAAGTACACCGCACCCTGCTCTCCAAGCTGGATTTGGAAAAGTTGTCGCGCATCAATTCCAGCCAGGCACGCCAGGCGGTGTCATCCATTATCAACGAGATCATCAGCGACCGCAGGGTACCGCTGAGCTTCGACGAACAGGAAAAGATTCAAACCGATCTTCTGGACGAAGTGTTTGGTCTCGGTCCCCTCGAGCCCTTACTCAAAGATCAGAAAATTTCCGACATCATGGTCAATGACAAAGATCATGTGTTCATTGAAAAGGGCGGCCTGCTTAGCCGTGCCGATGCCTCCTTTCGCGACGATCGCCATTTGCTGCAGATTATCGATCGCATCGTTTCGCGCGTCGGTCGCCGTGTCGATGAGTCCTCGCCCATGGTCGATGCTCGCCTGCCAGACGGCTCGCGCGTCAATGCAATTATTCCTCCTCTGGCACTCGACGGCCCCTCTCTCTCCATTCGTCGTTTCGGTACCGGTCCTCTAGCCGCTAACCAACTCGTACAGTTAAAAAGTATTTCTGCGGAGATGATGGAACTGCTTTCCGCAGCCGTTCGTGCACGGCTCAGCATCCTTATCTCGGGAGGCACGGGCGCAGGCAAAACAACCTTCTTAAACATTTTGTCGCAATACATTCCGCAGAACGAGCGTGTGATCACCATTGAAGATGCCGCCGAACTGCAACTGGCGCAGGAGAACATTGTCCGGCTAGAAACGCGGCCGCCAAACGTGGAAGGGCAGGGGGCAATCCGTCAGCGACAATTGCTTATCAACTGCCTGCGTATGCGTCCTGACCGCATCATCATTGGGGAGTGCCGTGGTGAGGAAGCGTTTGACATGCTTCAGGCCATGAACACCGGTCACGAAGGATCGATGACCACCGTCCACGCCAACACCGCTCGCGATGCCCTGACTCGTCTAGAGTCGATGGTCGCCATGACCAATTTGAACTTACCCGAGAAGACGGTTCGGCAACAGATTGCCTCGGCGCTTACCATTGTTGTGCAGTGCTCTCGTATGAGCGATGGCACGCGTAAAGCGGTCAGCGTTCATGAGATTACAGGCATGGAAGAGAACGTCATCAGCATGCAAGAGATTTTTTCCTTCCAGAAGAAGGGCATTGGCCCGAATGGTCGGGTTCAAGGCGTGTTCCAGCCTAGCCATATTCGACCCAAATTTCTCGAGCAGCTTCGCACGTCGGGCATATTCCTGCCGCCAAGCTTGTTTGAAAAGGCAACAGAAGTGAATTAGTCGGGGAGCAAGGGGAGTTAAAGATGGGTTTAATCGTCATACTCGTGTTCCTGGGTGTTTTCGGAGTAGTTGCCCTCGTCCTAGTTGCGACCGGATCGGGCGCACAGCAACAAGGTAGGGTATTACTCACCCGCTTGGAGTCCGCGCTCGCAATTGGTAAGCCAGAGATGGCCGACCTCATCGTAGACGTTCGCAAGAACGAGCTGATGAGCTCGATTCCATGGCTTGATCGCTACCTTGCAAAAGTTGAATTGGCGCCCCGGCTACGGCGTCTGCTCTTTCAAGCCAACGTCAAGTGGACGGTCGGAACCCTTGGACTGTTTTGCGGCGTAGGCTTTGTTATTCCCAGCTACCTCGTTTATTGGCGCACGAATTCATTACCGTTCGCCGCGATCGTTGGGATGGTTACCGGGTTTATGCCACTCGGTTATGTGTTTTATAAGCGCAAGCAGCGCATGGCCAAGTTTGAACAGGGTCTGCCTGAAGCTCTGGAACTTATCGTCAGCGCTCTGCGTGTCGGACACAGCCTTAATGCAGCGATGGGCTTGGTAGCGCGTGAGTGTCAAGATCCCGTCGGCGCAGAATTTCGCCTCACATTCGACGAACAAAATTATGGTCTTGAATTGAAAGGTGCGCTCGAAAATCTCACTACCAGGATGCCATTGCAGGACATCAAGATTGTTGCCACTGCCATTCTGATTCAACGAGAGAGCGGCGGCAACCTTGCCGAAGTTCTAGAAAAGACCTCAGCCGTGATCCGGGAGCGATTTCGTCTTAAGCGACAGGTTGCGACGCACACTGCCCAGGGCCGATTGACAGGCTGGATTCTCACTCTCTTGCCGGTTGTGCTCGGCGCTTTGCTATATATGGTGAATCCTGACTTGATGAGTATTCTGTGGAAGCGCGACCTCGGTATCAAGCTGTTGTATGCAGCCGGGGCCATGATTGTGATTGGCGGCCTTATCATTCGCAAAATCGTCAACATGGACGTCTAGGAGGCATTATGGGATTCGCAATCATTTCGTTTCTCGTCGCTTTCCTGCTCATTGCCAGTGCTGGGCTGCTGATTTTTTATCGTGATTCGATCCAGGACCGCATATCCGCGGCTCTCTATCCGCGCACTAAGAAGCGCACCATGTCGGCTACCCTCGAAGAGACCAAGCAGGTCATTGGCGGGGTGGTCGAGCACTTCGAAAAAATTCTTCCCCGAAGCCAAGCAGAAATTTCAGTCGTCCAGCAACGTTTGATTCGTGCCGGAATCCGCGACGATGGGGCGGTGAAGCTTTTTTACGGTGCCAAGGTGCTCACGCCTATCCTTTTGGTTTTGCTGGCCCTCGCCACCGGCTTGTCACACATCGGGCCACTGTTCGTGTATACCGTGTGCCTGGGAATTGGTTTCCTTGGACCGGACTTCTGGTTGGGAAGGAAGATTGCCAAGCGGCAGGCAGCTATCCGGCGCGGCCTTCCTGACGTGCTCGATCTGCTGGTCATCTGCATTGAAGCGGGCCTTAGCCTTGACCAGGCAACTGCACGAACAGCCCAGGAATTAGTTAAAGCGCAACCTGAACTGAGCGATGAGTTTGGTATCGTCGCACTGGAGCAGCGCGCTGGTCGGGCACGTTCAGAGGCCTGGAAGCATCTGGCCGAACGCACCGACGTCGATGTTGTGAGAAACCTCGTTTCCATGCTTGTTCAAGCTGAGCAATTCGGAACGAGCATTGGCAAGACTTTGAGAGTCCATTCCGACACGCTTAGAACCAAGCGCATTCAGGAGATTGAGGAGAGGGCGGCAAAACTATCGGTGAAGCTGTTATTCCCGCTTGTTTTATTCATTTTCCCCGCACTTTTCCTGGTAGTGCTCGGTCCCGCGGTGCTTGTGATGGCGGATTCATTCAAAACGTTTTTCAACCATTAAAAGGAAGGGAGAGTCGACATGGACAGTACCACTATCATCCGGGTTGTTGCCGGAGTGCTCTTTGTCATCGTGCTGGTCATTCTGATTCAGCGCCGTCGTACACGGGTCAAGTAGTTTCGTTGCATCTCGAGGGGCGGGTGGCCTGTAGACAGGGTGTCGTCTACGTGTCCACCCGGCACTTTTTTAGCGTGGATTATCGCTATTTTCGAGCGGGGACCGCCCCGCTTTAGCGTATTGAATTGCTCGCCTCGTTGCGATGCTATGAGCCGTGGCTCGATAGCAACAGGATCATTGTTGCCGCGCTGAGTCGAGCTTACTTCTCACGGTTTCGCCGTTAGGTTAACCACCAACGCGTGGTGTCAGAACGGGCATTGGATCCGTAACTCAGTTGCCATCACATTTTCAGGAAAAGACCGCGTTGAGCTAGGGTCTACGACATGGAAATTCGAAAGTATTATGTCTACAACCACACTCGGGAAAGCTTTCTCAGCCTGGGAGTGATAGTTGCGGACAGTTCCATGAAGCAGTTGAAAGTCCTGATCGAGAATCTGTCGGTCAAAGCCGACAATGGTCTATGGCTTATGCCCTTCAGGGGGATGCCGACATCGCGCGGCCAATCCTCAGTCGACATGATCTATCTCGACGAAGACTATCGGGTCATCCAGGCCATTGAGTCATTTCCCAACAGCGCATTCGAGCCGACGAGACGGCTGTGCGCCAGTGGACTGGTGCTTGCTCCGAATACCATCGCTTCGTCGCGCACGCAGGCGGAAGATAAACTGGTCATCTGCGGCGTCGAGGAGATCGAACGTCAACTTGAGAAGACTGCGGATCACACTACAGTCGCTCACTTCCAACCGGAAATCTCTGACCAATCGCGGGTGTCTCGAGAAAGTCAAGTGATCGTAGAGACTCAAACCGTTGGCCGCACAGCTGAAATGCAAATCTCGCGTCAGCGGCTCATAAAGAAGGACGCTGCGGAATTAGACGCACTTAAAAACGCCTCGTGGTTCATCCGCTTCATGCGCTGGCTCCCGACCGATCGGCGCAAAGCCAAACGTCATCCGCTGCCTGGCCTAGTGGCCTATTACTGGACCGGCGGCGCCCCGCAGGCTTATCACATCGCAGATATCAGCGCCGGCGGGATGTACCTGCTTACCGATGAACGTTGGTTCCCAGGCACAGTAATTTTGATGACTCTGCAAAGGGTCAATACTGACGGAGGAGATCCCGACGATTACATCGCGGTGCAGGCCAAAGTGACTCGTTGGGGAAACGATGGCGTCGGACTATCTTTCGTTCAATCGAATGCTGTGCCGTTCGCCGGCGGTATCGTTCTGCCCGAGACCAGCGCCGGTCAAAATGCTCTGCTAACTTTCGTGCAACGAGTGCAAGCTCCCAGCGTTTAGAAATCTTTGCTCAGATAGCGAAGAGAGCTAGAGTTATATTTCAAAGAGCTAAGACATTCATAAGTCCAAAATTTATATTGCAGCGAGTGTCAACGTCACCGACGCAAAATCGACGTAATAACTCAAGATCGTTATGATTTCTTCGCGGAGGACGTGATGAGTACTGAATTAAGGTAAGTAATGATTGTTCAGATAAAAACGATTTCAGGGCTACTCAGAAACCTCCGGAATGATCAACAACACTTCCAGTCTTGCGATTTGACCATTTTGGACGCCGGGCCTGAATTGCCATTGTTGCAGTGCCCCGAGTACTAGTTGCTCATGAGCAAAGCCGTTGGGGAATACGACTGCGAGCGCTTCAAAATGACCGGCCTCATTCACAAAGCCGTGCACCATGACTGCATCGGCATTGGCTTCGTCTGGATCAAGGTTAGGGCGGACGATATAGTAAGGCCACGGTGCTTCGAGTCGAGCAGTGCCAGCGCTCGCCGAGTCGGATGCGCGCGGCATGGAATACTGCAGTATCCAATTTTTTGACGTGCCTACATGAAGAAAAACCGAGTACGCCAGCCGGCCTTTCCATATTGCCGCCGTCTCTGGAAACTGTTCGTCCATTGTGGAACCAACGACAACAACTCCAAATTGGCCGTTCTTTGGAAGTGTGATTCGCGACACAGATCGATCTTCACCATGACCGGGTCCTTGTCCAGTTCCTTGTGTTGACCCCGCACCGGGACCATGGCCAGCGCCCTGTCCCGCTCCATTCCCAGGCGCAGAGCCATTGCCGTTCGATCCGTTGCCGGAACCTTTTTGTGCACCGGCATTTCCCGGTCCAGCAGCTTGACCGCCAGAGTTGCTTTCACCTTTTCCTGAGCCGTGGTCAGTGCCTGTGCTTCCTGAGTCGCCATGGCCCGGCTGTGCAGAGGCTGCGGATTGCCCCGTGCCAAGCCCTCCCCGAACATTGCCCATGGCGGATTCATTGGCAGGAGGCATCGATGCGCTGCCTTGTGCCATGTGAAGATCGGATGCCGACAAAATTGCGGCTGCGGTGGGTTGCTTAGCCGAGACTGATGTCGTTTCGGGAGCACGTTGTGCGGGCGCGTCCTGATGCACCACAATGGGCGTGGTGTTGCTGGGCAATGGCATAGGAAGCTTTGATTGAAATTGCGTCGACGCCAGGTTGAGTTCGGCAAGCTGCACCTCCTTATTAGGCATGCTGAGTTTCGGCTTGTCGAAAGTAGTTGACAGCGGTTGCGGAGGGGGCGGTGTGATCACCTTCACTTTCAATTTTGCTGCGGACCATAACATGAGGGACGGAAGCGGTACTGCCTTTGGCAGCATCTTGTCAGGATCGATGTCGGGCTGCACCAGAGTCTGCGGCGCCAGCTTCCTGCGATCTAATTGCAACCGGCTCGACGCAGGGGCAGCTATCTTTTCATGAGCAGAAGTGGTGCCGCCAGCTGACGGAGACATTTGAGACATGCTGCCACTTCCTCCCGGCGCACGGAACGGCGAATCGGGATGATTCAATTCCACGTGCTGCAGCATGTATACGTCAGGAGTGCGAAGTCTGAATTGTGGAGAATACATAAACGCAACGATGACCGATGCAATGACGGCGGAGTGGGCCACCATAGAAGCAACGAACGCACTTAGCGCTTTGGGTGGCTCCGGTTGCTCCGTAAACAGGGAAATGGTGCGGGAAGACCTCATTCGCCGGATGACCTCTCTAGGCGCTTGCCTGTCCTTACTTTACATGGGGTTGACCTTCTAATATGTCGAGGTTTATTCCAGGACACTCCAATCGTAACCAATGCCACTTGAAGTTATAAAGTGCTACACGTGCGTAGAGTCGTCCGCATCCTTTACGGATTTATCCAAGCGTCAAAGCAACGTTGGGACCTGCGCGCAGTGACGATAGCTTTGATGAATCTGGTTTCAGGCTCCGGCCACTGGTCCCAATCGTAACCTCAGGCTGCGTATTTTCTGCCGTATGGTTTCTTTACCATGCTATGGTTGACCCTCCGATTACGACTGGAAAAGATGATTTCAAAGCTTGCAATCGGTGTCGTTTGCGGCTAACTAAACGGTTGAACAGAATCAATTGGCTCTCTAGGTACTTCGGTTTTACGCCTTCAAGTTGTGTGAGCTCAGCAAACGTCAGAATGGTATACTTGAGCCGCATTCACCTTGCATGATATTCACGATTTTGACACTAACTCTTTGTGACAGGGCCCGCTTGTTTCCAGGCCAGTGTTTAGGACTGGTTACGGAAATTAGTTTCGGCCGTTCACCTGTTGAAGACAGGACTATGCATGAACCGAAGACTGGTAACCATCCTCCTCAGCGCATTCCTCGTTGCGGCACTGTGCTCTGTGCTCGTGTACCGGTTGGTCGGCAACCGCATTGAGTCAAATAAACAGCAGCCAACCAAAAGCGTCGTTGCCGCGGCTCAGGATCTGAAAATCGGAACAGTTTTGGCGGCCACAAATCTCACGACCATTCAGATTGTGGGGGCAGTTCCCAAGGGATCTATCAGCGATCCCAAGAATGCCATTGGACGCGGCGTGACCTCGAGTCTATATAGTGGCGAGCCGATTCTCGATGATCGGTTGGCGCCGATGGGTTCAGGCGGAGGCTTAGCGGCTACGATTCGCGACGGCATGCGCGCCATCGCAGTAAAAGTTGATCAGGTTGTGGGCGTGGCCGGGTTTGTGCTTCCCGGCATGCGCGTCGACATACTAATCTCCGGTGTGCCGCCGTCCCATGCTGGCGCTTCAGGCGGATCGAATAACACCGAGGTGCGGACGGTTTTGCAAAACATCGAAGTACTTTCCGCGGGCACCGATATTCAAAAGGACCAGGAAGGCAAGCCGCAACAAGTGCAGGTAGTCAACCTTTTGGTTACTCCGGAGCAAGCACAAGTCCTGGCTCTCGCCAGCAACGAGACACGCATTCAGTTAGTGCTTCGCAATCCCCTTGATACGAAAGTTTCGACGGTTCAAGGGACAGCCATGACCAATCTCTTCGGGGAAGGCAATGCGCCGTTCGCTAAGCCGGTATTGACAGGCCATCCTAAACCTCATCCTAAGCCTGCCGAAATGTTCTCTGTGACGGTAATCAACGGCGCAACAAAGACTGAACAAAAATTCGCTAATCCCGGGGGAAAACAGTGAACGCGAGAACTGGGACCGCTATCGCCCTTGTCAGCGCTTTGACATTCATCTTTTGTGCTAAAGCCGCCGTGTGGGCACAGACACCTCAGCCCGTAACTCCGCCGGCAGCGAACGCAAGCCAGGACTCCACTAATGATCTGTCTCTTGCGGTCGGCAAATCGGTAGTACTCGACCTTGCTCGACCGGTAACGCGCATCGTAGTGGGACTGGGCGACTTTGCCCAGGCTCAAGCGGTGAGTCCGACGCAACTCCTGCTCAGTGGCAAAGCGCCCGGAGAAACCAGCCTGATCATCTGGGACAGAAGCGGTGGTCGGCAATTCTTCAATGTCACGGTACGACCTAGCTCTTTTGCCGCCAATGATCAACTGGATTCTGTCCGGCGCGAGTTGAGAGCAGAGCTGCCCGGCCAGACGTTGAGGGTCAGCCAGGAGAATGGCTCGGTCTTTCTTCGCGGCACAGTCAATAGCTTGAACAGCTCTGAGCGAGCTGTGTTGATCGCGTCAACCGGGGGCAAGGTCGTCAACCTACTCAATGTAAATGTGCCGACTGCAGACCCGCAGATTCTTCTCAAGGTGCGCTTTGCCAGTATCGACCGCACCAAAAGCAAATCCTTGGGCATAAATATATTCAGCACGGGTTTCGGCAATACCATAGGTACGATAAGCACCGGTCAATTTAGCCCGCCGGGAGTTGCAACGCCGACTGCCGGTGCTGCTCCCACCGCGACTGTTTCGAATGCTCTTAACCTCTTCGCTTTTTATCCGGGCATCAACCTGGGTGCGACCATCGAAGCACTTGAATCAAGGGGATTGGGCGAGGTTCTTGCCGAGCCGAACTTGTTGGCCAAGAACGGCCATCAGGCCAGCTTCCTCGCGGGCGGTGAATATCCTGTTCCTGTTGCTCAGACCAGCGGTGGCGTGGGCGGTGCGGCCCCTGTAACCATTCAGTTCAAAGAGTATGGCGTCTTGCTCTCGTTTATTCCCACCATCACGACACGTGGAACCATTCGTCTTCAAGTGGCGCCGGAAGTCAGTGCCCTCGATTTCGGTAATGCGGTCAATATCGGCGGATTTACTGTGCCTGCACTTACGGTGCGCAGAGTTAAGACTGAGGTGGAACTCAGTGACGGACAGAGCTTCGCGATCGGCGGTTTGCTCGACAATCGCGAAAGCGAAACGTTCAATAAAATCCCATTTCTTGGCGACATTCCGATTTTGGGTAAGTTTTTTCAATCGATTCAACGGACTCGGAGTAACACTGAGCTAATTGTGATTGTGACCCCTGAGATTGTCACTCCCATTGAGGCCGGCGTGGCGATACCTGAGCTTAAGTTCCCGCAAGGATTTCTGCCTCCACTTTCGCCGATCCCGATGCATACTCCGGATATAAAGGCGGCGGGATCAACGCCTGTACCTCCGCCTGCAACCATTCCAATCGAGAAGCTGATTGAAAGCATGAAGCCAGAGACGCCTCTTGTGCCGGAAACTGGCATGGGCGTTGGTGGCGGCGGCGGAGGCGGCGGTGCCGTCACGAGCTCCGGCCCATAAATTGGATCGGACCATGTATAGGTTGCGTTCGAATGATGTAATCGGGAATGCCCCAGCGACATGTCGTGCTGGGGCACTCCGCAGTCTGGCAAAGTAATTTTTAGAGCACTTCTACCGAAACTATCAGTGTGATTTAGGCGTGACCGACGCTGTTGATTGTTCCATCTATGCTCGGGTCAAATAATGTCACAGGATATTGCAATGCATCTTCCTAAATGGCTAGGCCTGTTGTCGCGAAGTGAAAATGCGAAGCGAGTTTTGGCCAATTCAACCAGCCGGATGCAGATCCTCAATCGAACCCGCAATACTGAACTTGCCAACAAGGCCGAAATCGCCTGCAGTGGCGCCAAGCGCACGAAGGGGTTGCTGGGCCGCAAGGGACTGGCGGCAGGTGAGGGCATGTGGATTGTGCCCTGCGAATCTGTTCATACGTTTGGCATGCAATTCTCTATCGACCTCGTTTACCTTGATCGCAGATATCGCGTAAAGAAAGTCAAAAACGCTGTGCCGCCGTGGCGCATCTCAGCTTGTTTCACAGCGCACTCAATTCTCGAGCTTCCCGCGGGCGCGATCCGCGATTCTCAGACTCGGCCCGGAGATCTGATCGAACTCATACCTGCGGAGTCGGCGACCAAGCCGGACTGAATAAGATTCGGCAAATAAATCCGGTTCAGATCAATACGCACTCTTCAACTGCAAACAAGGTTTGCCCGGACGGAGATCACAGTCAATGCAGTTGCGCAACATCCTAACGGTTTTTCTGATTGCATTGACGGTGGGATTTATCTTCGTAGGCGCGCTGGTAGCAGCGTCAGTCTTGCCAGTGCAGGATCTGGCCCAGTACTGGGCGGCAGCGCATCTCGTCGGGAAGAATCCGTACTCGTCGGCGCTGGTCTCTCAGTTTGAAAAATCTGCGGGAATTATTACTTCCGGGGCGCCGATCGTCATGCGAAACCCACCGTGGGCCATGGTATTCGTGCTACCTCTTCGTCTTCTGAACTACCAGGGTGCATTCGCGCTGTGGACGGTTTTTAGCGTTACCGTGTTGGCGGGTTGTGCGCGAGCATCTTGGAGGTTGAACAGCACCGAAGAGTCGACTGTCCCTGCACTGTTGTCCCTTCTTTTTGGACCAACCCTGTGCCTGTTGATGCTCGGACAGATCGCGATCCTGGTGCTTCTCGGAGTTACGTTCTTCCTCTGTTTGACAGAACACAAGCGCGATTGGCTCGCTGGCGCATCTCTCTCTTTGGTGTCGGTTAAGCCGCATGTGGCGCTCATTTTTCTCATCGCCATCACGCTTTGGACAATTCACAGCAAAAGATGGGCGGTCCTCGCAGCCGCGGGGCTTACAACCGTCGTGTCGAGCGTCGTAGCACTCGTAATTAACCCGCATATCTTTACGCAGTATCTAACGTTTGCCAGCCAATTTATAGGCGAAACGACACCGTATCCAAACGTTGGCGGGATCCTTTTCAGGTTGTCCGGACAGCACCGATTGGCATTTTTGCCACAGGCAATCGGATTGATTTGGCTTATTTTCTATTGGAGGAAGAATAGACTTGCCTGGGATTGGAAGACCAATGGAATGGTGGTTCTCCTCGTATCCGTAGCGTGCAGCTACTACAGCTTCCCATTCGATGAGGTCGTTCTATTGCCAGCACTGATCGGAGTGTATTTCTATGGAAATCGCACAGTCTTTCTTACGGGCTTCGTCGTCACCAACATCGGATATGGCATGTACATTTTCAAACTCGCTGGAAACTTTGGCTTTGGTTACATGTTCTTATGGTGGACGGCGAGCGCGTGGCTAGCAACATTTGCGCTAAGCCGAAAGATGGCCCTGCGCTTGACACCGATAAAAGCTGAGAATCACACCTCGCTAACTGAGCAGGGATCGCAATCAGCAAGCCTCTGAACTTGCAATTCTAACTTGCAGTTTAGCGCTGTTTGAGGGAAGGAGGAATTGAGCATGACAAAACGCAGCTTTATAACTCTAATCCTCCTTGTAATTTGCAGTGGAATCTCAGTTGTTTGGGGATTTCTGCTTGAGCAGTCGGCTCGTGGTGTAATGGTCGATTACAAAATTGTGTACTACGGTGCGCGCTGTCTGATCCAGCATTGCGATCCATACAACGAAGCAGATCTGATGCGCATGTATGTGGCTAATGGTGGAGAGCGCCCGAC
>JANXYB010000014.1 GCA_025350325.1 Acidobacteriaceae bacterium | reverse complement strand
ACGGTTTCGGAATCGAATTCTTTTGGAGTGACCCATTATCGGCATCCACTGCACTATAAGGCGTGGGCCGCAGCGACGGTGATCCTTGAGGCGGATTCGAACTGCAACCAGTCGGCTTCGCTGCTTTTGGTGGTCGTGCGTTCGAAAAATGGCGCGCCGAAACCGTGTGGTGACCCTTTATGCAGCAAAACAAAAGGCCGCTCAGGCATCGCGCCTCGGCGAATCTTATTTGGTAGCGCTACCGGGAATCGAACCCGGGTTTTAAGATTGAGAATCTCACGTCCTAACCCCTAGACGATAGCGCCACATTTGCATAAGACGGCCGTTGCGGCCGCCCGTTTAATCTATCAAATATCGATCTGCTGCCAAAACCCTAAATTGCTTAAGGC
This sequence comes from Acidobacteriaceae bacterium, assembly GCA_025350325.1. GTDB lineage: Bacteria > Acidobacteriota > Terriglobia > Terriglobales > Acidobacteriaceae > Telmatobacter. The sequence goes on along the minus strand of JANXYB010000014.1, from coordinate 79,589 downwards.
GCCCTAGATGCCGAGTTTGCGGACTTCGTCGTTGTAGTATTTGCGATACAGGATTTCCCACTCCTGCGAGCCTTCTAGGATGATCTTGCGCTGCGAGGCGATCTTGGCGCGGGCGGCTGCATCGATTCCAGCTTCTTGTTCGAGCAGAGCCTCGAGCGCCTTGCGAGCTTCCTGGCGAATGGTGTTGCGATCCTCCATGAAGCCTACCGCGTCAATCTCGGCCAGCGTGTCCGCAGTCGTGTGGGCCAGCTTATTGAGTTTGTCGCGGCTAATCCTCATAGCACCGCCTTGTATTTGCGCGCCAGTTCTGTCTTGACTTTCTTGAACATCTCGGCGTATTGCGCTCCCGATTTGCGCATCTCGTCGGAGTACGCATCGAGAATGACGCGCACCTCGTCGTTGATGCGATCTTCAAGCGACAGTTCCTCAATCAAACTACTCGCTACACGCGATTCGGTATCTTTCAAATCGCCTGCAGTAATCAGTTTGGCATCGATAAGGTGCTTGACCGTGCGGCGGGCCAGATACCCAATATATTCACGAGAAAAAATCATGGGCTAAGTTATTAAGATACCGCATTTGACCGCAGGGTGTACACCTGCGTGAAGCGCCCACTCATGCGCGATGCGGGCAGGTCTTGGTGTTGATGCATTCATCGGCCAGCCGTAACCGCTCGACTGGGCGTCCACCTATGAGGTGCTCCTCAACTATGGCTGCAGCGTCTTCTGGCTTCACATGGCCGTACCAAACCGCATCCGGATAAACCACTACCGTCGGTCCGTGCTCACACTGGTCTAGACAGGCGGATTTGTTGATGCGCACTGTGTTGCCCAGGCCAGCCGCCTTAACAAGCTGCTGTAGCTGCGTGTGCAGTTCACTCTTGCCGTCTCTCGTACACGAAGGACGCGGAGCGCCCTCCGGGCGCATGTTATGGCAGACAAAGACGTGATGCTCGAATGGTGGCAATTCGGTGCTCCTTCTCCCTTTCAGACTACAAGGCGCGGCCAGCGTAAAGTTTCCACAATTGCGCGCACCCTGCCCAGCCTCATCTGAGAGAATGATTCCTTGACTATGAGCACGGACAACCTACTCTCGCTGAAAGATGACATGGTGGCCTTTATCGAGGGCCATGGCCTCAGCCGCCTTCCCGGGTACGTGACTGAAGACATTCCCTCCATCGTGTGGGAGGGAAACAAGAACCCCGACGCATGGAAAGATTTCGTAGAGATGGCCAAGCGCGTCGGCGCTCCCTTTGTCACCTTCAGCGAGATGGCGTTGGAGCGTGAAGAGCTCGATGCGCTCGTTGAGGAAGCCGGGGAAATGAATTTTCCCGACGAAGAAGCTACTGAACTCGTCGAGGCTCAATGGCTGCGCAAATATGCAGGCATGGTCGGTTATATTCAGCTTGGATTCGTCTATCAGGGTCTGGTCTTTTTGCATGAGACCACGACCGAATGGTATGAGCGCTTTCAGTCTCTCCTTGAAGACATCGAAAGCTTCCAGGACATTGTGATCGACGGCCATGAGCACGAGCACGACGACGAGGACGAGTAAGCGGAGTGAGCGCAGCGGGAGCAATTGACCAAGGCCCTCCTGCAATCCGCAGCATTCCTCCTCAGCGCTGGATGGTCGCGGCTGCGCACCCCCAGCAAGCAGAGACTCTCGCCAGAGAAGCACGCCTGCCGCTGGTTCTTGCAGAATTGCTAGTGGCACGCGGCATCACGCAGGCGCCCGAAGCTTTCGCATTTCTCAATCCTGAGATCGCCCATCTGCACGATCCATTTCTTATGCTCGGCATGCAGGCTGCGGTAAATCGACTCGAGGCGGCAATTGCAGCGCGTGAGCTTATCCTGCTGTACGGCGACTATGACGTGGATGGCACCACCGCTGTTGTTCTTCTCAAAACCGCAATCGAAATGCTCGGCGGCACGGTGCGCTTCCACGTGCCGCATCGTCTTCGCGAGGGTTACGGATTGCAATCGTCCGTGCTCGAAACTGCATATGCCGACGGTGTGCGCTTAGTCATCACGGTCGATACGGGGATGAGAGCGTTTGAACCGGCTCAAACCGCGCAGCGACTCGGCGTGGACCTCATTATCACCGACCATCACCTTTGTCAGGCGGACGAATCCACGCCCATCGCACTGGCCATTCTCAATCCCAACCAGTCCGGTTGTGGCTATCCTGAAAAATTCTTGTGCGGCGCGGCCATCGCGCTCAAGCTTGCGCAGGCAGTGCTTGAGCGGCATGACCCTACGCGCACGCGCGAAAAAATACTGCCCAGCTTTCTTAAGATGGCGGCCATCGCCACCATTGCGGACGCCGTACCTCTGCGCGGCGAAAATCGCGTGATCGCCGCGCTCGGGTTACGCGGGTTGCGCCGCCCCGTCAGCGTCGGTTTGCGAGCCCTCTTCGCGACCGCCGGTATAGACCCTGCGGCTAAACCGCTCACCGGCTACGATGTCGGATTTCGTCTCGCTCCGCGCATTAACGCCGCGGGTCGCATGGATATTGCATCGGAAATTGTCGAGCTTTTCTGCACCCGGGATCTCGGCCGGGCAACTGAATTGGCAGAGAAGCTAGAGAGACTCAATCATGAACGGCGCGATACGGAGGCCATGGCCCTCACCGCAATTGAGCAGCGTCTCGCAGTTGATCCTGAGCTGGTCCACGCACGCCTGCTCATCATAGACGGCGACGGCTGGCATCGCGGCGTCATCGGCATCCTCGCAGCACGCGTAGTTGAACGTACCGCCCGCCCCGCCATTGTGATCAGCGTCGAAGATGGAGTGGCGCACGGCTCAGGCCGGTCCGTAGACGGATTTATGCTGCTCGAAGCCATCGAGACGTGCGCTGATTTGTTTACACGATTTGGGGGTCATACATTTGCAGTGGGGTTCGCCATGCCCGCCGCCGCTTTGCCTGAACTCAAGCGTCGCCTCGGTCTCTGCGCCAACGAGCGGCTTGCAGATTGCGAGCCTGAGCGGATGCTTCGCATTCATGCCGAACTTCCCCTGGATCGCATCACGCCTGTACTAGCTGGATGGCTTGCCAAGCTTGAGCCACTTGGCCATGGCAACCAGGAGCCGGTTTTTGTGGCGCGCAATGCGCGCCTGCTGGCAGCGCCGCGCGTGATGAAGGAGCGTCACATCCGGCTGGAATTGGCTCCCGAGTCTAAACCCACAATCTCTGGCCGCGGCGGAGCGGTGCGGGCAATCGGATGGCACATGGCGGCGCGCGCCAAGGCGTTGGACCTGGTGCAGGGATCGGTCATTGATCTCGCTTATCGCATCCGCGAAAACCTGCACTCGGGCTATGGCGGACTTGAAATTGAAATCGCCGGCATTGAACCAGCCCACACATAACGCAGGAAAAGCCCGCGGCGAACCGCGGGCTTTCTAGATCCACAAAACTTGCAAATTACCGACCGTGAGGCTCTTTAGAGTTTGGCCTTTCTTGCTGCCGAGGCGCGGGTGCTGGGCGCTCTTGCGGAGCTGCGCGTTGCGGAGCAGGTCTCGCTTCGGGTGCCGGCCGTGATTGAGGTGCGGGGTGATACTCGGGAGCGGGCCGTGACTGAGGTGCGGGGCGGTACTCGGGAGCAGGCCGTGACTGAGGATAGGAACGCTCCGGCGCGGGACGCGATTCCATCTGCGGGCGCGTTGCTGGGGCGGGGCGTGACTCTGTCTGCGGACGATAGCTGGGCGCGGGACGCGATTCCGGTGCAGGGCGCGCCTGAGGCTGATTTCGCATCGTTGGTGCGGTGCGAGATTCCGGCATGGGCCGTGCCTGGTTGTTGCGAGGCTCATATGCCGGATTTGTCCGCGAGCCCGTGCCTGGCTGCGTATTCGGGCGGTTCTGGAAGCCCGGACGAGCATTCGGCGTTGCGCCACCAGGCTGCGGACGGTTCATTGCGCCTGCTTCACCAACTGCACCGGGCCTGTTGTTCCCAGGACCAGCATTTCGGCCAGGTGTTAGCGGTCGAGCCACTGCCAACGTTTGGGGATGGCCGTTGTTGGCTTTCACATACAATGTACGATCAGCGCGGGCAGCCTGGACATGTTGTTGCTGGAAGTGGGTTGGGGCCGCATGCGACTCGTGCATGGCAGTTCTTTCCTGCGGAGTGGGGTCATGACGAACTCCGCCAGGCCCGCCGCTATATGCCACATGATTGTTTACGATGGTGGTGTTGTTTACGATCGTCGTATTCACATACGTGTTGCGAATGACGGTCGTATTTACGCGCATCACTGCGGTGTTATAAGCAAAATCGTGACCGCGCCATTCGCCGCCCACAAATCCGATACCCATGTAGCCGAAACCGTAATTTACGCCGCCGTAGTATCCGACATGGCGACCCCAATAGCCATCATGGAAAAGGTAGTTACCGCCTTCATAGCCCCAATACGGTGGTGTCCACAGTGCACCTTCATAGGGCGCTGGAACCCAGGCACCCGGCACCCAGTAGTAGCCGTCTTCGCCATAAGCCCAGTAGCCGGGAGACCACATCCATCCCGCCTCAGGGCATAGCGGTTGTTCATAAATAGGGAGAATCGGTGGTGCAAATCCAACGCTGATAAATATCCCCGCAAACGACGATGCGGGAATCACAGTGAGCAGGAGCGCCAACAAAGTCCAGCGCAAAGTACGTAAAAATCGCATACAAAATCCTCCTTAATTTCGTGCCGGCTTAGCTGTGAACATTGCCACGTGCTCCGGCGGCTTCGTCGCTTTGCCTCAGCTTCTCAGTGCGGTCAACCGGTGTTTCCGCAGGCGGATTTGGCGAGGGAAGGTATGCCCCAGGTCAACTATTCCAACTGCAGGCCAGCGTCTGACGCCCTCTTGAAGTTGCGGTCAGGCTACTCTTGTAGCAACACCATCGCCAAGCAGAAGTTGTACTTGCCGGCGAAAGCAGTTTGTATACTTGCATAAACAAACTTCACTAAATCCACCTACACTTCGCGAAGCCAGAGCCGGCCCAGGCCTCGTCGAGCGTTCCTGCCGAGAATCCCCGCTTCTTAATAACGCACGCTCAAGCCCACTCCGACAACGTGGCGCGCCTCAAGATTGACAGGCACAAGTACCACCGGGGATAAGGGGCTGGTAGACCGGTCGGAAGCGCTGTTGTGCCGATCAGGCCTGCCACCTGGCCAATGCCGATGTCGAATGCGAAATGAGGATTGCCTCTTTGAGTCACGCGCACTGCATAGTCGAGCGTGGTCGGGATGTGCGCCCGGCCCCCAACTAGAATTGCCCCTAGGTTCTTTGCTGTAGGCGGCTCTTGGGTGAAACCCACGGCGGGCACGATTGCCGTGTGGAACGGCGCCGGCAAGGGAATTCCTAAGCCGCCGAACAGCCTGCCACCGAAGCGCGTCGCCTGCCCGCCCAAACCGTAGATTTCAGCGTTGGTCGCTTTCCAGCCAAGGTTCACGAGGAAGGGCACCGGAGGATGCAGCCACGTTTTGGTAACTGCGACGTAGAGATCTTCATTGGTATAGGACTTAATCTTTCCGGTGAATTCTCCATCTAACGCTCCGGTCACAAAGCGGTCGTTGGTTCGCACCACAAAGCCGGCACCCACCCCAGGCGTCCAGCCGCCTGTGCCATCCTTCAACACCACGACCTTGCCGTTGAAAATGTTCATGCCCGAGAAATGCCACAGGCTGCTGAACGCCGGGCTATTGCCATCGGTGTGAACGCTGCGCGTATAGCCCACTTCAGCGCGGTTCGCAAATCCCTCCGCGATGCTGAACGTGTGCACATTGCCGATCACCTTCGACGCGTTAACGAAGTGATATCCGAGTGCGGGATGAGAAAACGTGTGCCCCTTTTCTGAGTACACGACGTAAGCAGTCGGTGTAATGAATCCGCCGGTTTGTCCCTCAAGTGTGAGATTTTGGGCCGTCGCACGGCTCGAGGTGAGTAAAGCGGCAGCCAGGCCAGCGCACACAGCAACGGATTTAAAGGACGATAGACTCACGAATAAACTCCCATTCATGCGGCCGATTTTGCTGCAAAATACATGAGGTGATAAGCCGGGCCCGAATCCGCCCGCCAAGTCACCACCTGCCCAATCAGTCTGATGCGCTCTGAGGAGTTCAGGCGTACCGGCTTCATTATCGCTCGCAGCGAGTCGACGCGTTAAAGCGTTGATGTTCAAGACGATTGGCTCATCCTCGTGTGGTGAATCAACTGTTTGTAACACATCGCAAACTGACCCGTCTGCCTACTGACATTGGGTGGTAAACTCAGCCCATGCCGCGCGGAATTTTTATCACATTTGAGGGCCTCGATGGCTCTGGCAAAACCACGCAAATCAAGCGTTTAGCGGCCTGGATGCAGAAACGTGGGCTTGATCCGGTGGTGACCCGGCAACCCGGGGGCACTGCCACCGGCGAACGCATTCGCACGCTGCTATTGGAGTCAAGTTCATCGCAGATTGCATCGATGACGGAATTGGCCCTGATGTTTGCCGACCGCGCCCAGGCTGTAGGCGAAGTGATCAACCCTGCCCTCGCGGCCGGGAAGGTCGTACTTTGCGACCGATTCACCGACTCAACAGAGGCGTACCAAGGCGGTGGGCGAGAATTAGGCTCCGAACTCGTGCTGGCGCTGCACCAGATAGTGTGCGGCGATTTGCAGCCCGACCTCACACTTCTTTTGTTGCCGCCGCTCAAAGCCAGCTTGGCACGGGCTCGCCACCGCAATGAACGTGCCGCCGAACAGACGGGCAAGGATGAGAACAGGTTTGAACAGGAGCAGGACGCCTTTTACAGCCGCGTTTGGAACAAATACCGCGCGATCGGATCCCGCGAATCGGAGCGCGTCGTGCTTATCGAGGGCAATCTGAACATAGACGAGGTTTGTGAGCAGGTCGTCAAAGCTGTCTCGGAACGGCTTGTGTTGCGCGAAGCCCCGTCTAGCAACCTGCCAAACGGATTAGAGGGTTTGTAATCTGCCTACTTCCAGGCGCCCAGCAGTCTCCGCACCATTATCAATTGACCAATGTGGTACGCATTATGGTCTGCTGTGAGCAGCGCCTGGCGCAAAACTGTCTGTCCTTGTCCATGTGGAATTGGAGCGTAAAGATCGGTGGCCTTGTTGGTCACCAGGTCGCACATTGCTTGCAGGTCGCGGCGAAATGCCAGCAAACTCTCGCCCCACGCCTTCTCGTCAGGAGGCATCTTTGTTTCTGGCCAATACCCTTCTGGCCACTTCGGCGAAACGTGTTTCGCGTCCCTCGAAAACTCAACGATGTCCCATTGCGCGATCCGTAAATGCTCCAGCAATTGCCAGGGGGAGTGTTCGGCGCCGTCAGGCGTCTTGCCGCGCAGTTCGACAGGAAGGGCGTTGACCGCAGCGTCAAAGTCCGCATGGGCTTCCCCGCCCGTTAGTAGCTTCACCAGATGTCCGCGCAACGTCGCGTCGTGATCATTTGCCATGAATCGTCTCCGCATCAAGTGATTCACAAGTCGAGCAATAAGATGCCTTTTAACCGGCATTGCTTGAGCAGACAGCACGCCGTATGGCACAACATCAGTAGAGATTGCTTCCAGAATGATGCGGCATCGGCACCCTCGGGCGTGGCTATGGATTGCAGCAATCGCAATCGTGGCCGCCGTTGTGCTGCTGCTTGTGCCTCATGCGCATAGCGCAAGTGACGGCGTCTTAGCTTTCATTCTGCCGTTGCTTTTCGTCGGCGTCATTTCGCCGCTTAGCCTGCTGGCGCCGCTCGTATTTCTTTACATTTGCGACGCGCCACAAGCTCCTGTGCGCCCCGCATCCTTCCAGCGCCCGCCGCCCTTCAGCATCGCCTAGTTCGCCAGAATCGGTCCCAGCACTCAAGCCCGGCTCTAAATCGCCAATCTAGCTTGAACGTGGCTCCGGCCCACCCTTTGCGAAGTCTGCCTCTGATTTTGAAGGACATTTGTGAGCGACTCCCTGTTCTATGCCGCCGGCGCATTCGCGGTATCTGCTCCTTTTCTCAGCATTGTGGTGATCATTCTTCACTACCACCTGCGCCGGGCCGCATACCGGCAAGCCCTGCGCTCCGGAAAGCCACTGCCCGCATTCCTGCCATCCTCGTCGTCGTTCGGAATCTCCTTTCAGATATTGCAGGCCTTCTACCGCCCAACGGTCGCATACGTGATCGAAGCAAAGCTTGAAAACAATGCGGAAGATGACGATGAGGGCGACCCCGAAACTCCGGCGAAACATCTGCATCGACAACTGAGGCGGATTCGACGGGGCGATCCCGTAGACACCCTCGTGCTGAAGCTTTAAATACCGGTGCGCCCCTCAAATCGCCGCAAACGGAGCGCTTACGCCCCTTGATGCCCTCGCCATTTACACTCAAAGATGGAGACACCGTGGTTTTCGATAAGGTACTAACCAAAGTATTTGGCACCGCCAACGAGCGCGTCATCAAGAAGCTTGTGCCCGTAGTTGCCACCATCAGCGCCTTTGAACCGGAGATACAAAAGCTTTCGGACGAAGAATTGCGCGCCAAGACGGTCGAATTCCGAGCCCGCATCGCTTCCCGCCTCGAGGGAATCACCGACGCCGAAGCGATTAAAGCCGCGGAAGGCGCCGCGCTTGAGGAAATATTGCCCGAAGCCTTTGCCGTCGTGCGCGAGGCCGGATGGCGCGCCGTCAAAATGCGCCACTTCGATGTGCAGCTTATCGGCGGCATGGTCCTGCACCAGGGCAAGATCAGCGAAATGAAGACCGGGGAAGGCAAAACCCTCGTCGCCACACTTGCCTGCTACCTGAATGCCCTCGTGGGCCACGGCGTTCACGTGGTGACCGTTAACGATTACCTTGCCAAGCGCGATGCGGAGTGGATGGGCAAGATTTACGAGTTTCTCGGCCTTACCGTGGGGGTCATTGTCCATGACCTCGACGACAGCGAACGTCGGGCAGCCTACGCAGCCGACATTACGTACGGCACCAACAATGAATTCGGCTTTGACTACCTGCGCGACAACATGAAGTTCGATCTCAAGGATTGCGTGCAGCGCGGGCACTACTACGCCATCGTCGACGAGGTTGATTCCATCCTCATCGATGAGGCGCGCACTCCTCTGATCATTTCCGGGCCGACCGACCAGACCACCGACAAATATGCGCGCGTCCGCAAAATCATTCCTGCGCTTGAACTCGGCGAAGAAGTTGAAAGCATTGAGGGGAAGACGTTTTCCGGCGATTACGTGGTCGATGAAAAACATCGCACCATCGGTGTCACCGATGAAGGCTGGATCACCATCGAAAAAGCGCTCGGCATCGACAACATTGCTGACGCTGAAAATTGGGAACTCAAGCACTACGTTGAAACCGGCATCAAGGCGCATGCGCTTTACAAGCGCGATGTCGACTACGTGGTCAAGGACGGCGAGGTCATTATCGTCGATACTTTCACCGGTCGCCTGATGCCCGGCCGCCGCTGGTCGGATGGACTGCATCAGTCCATCGAAGCCAAAGAAGGCGTCAACATCCGCAAGGAAGATCAGACCCTCGCAACGATCACCTTCCAGAATTATTTTCGCTTATACAAGAAGCTCAGCGGCATGACCGGCACAGCTGAAACAGAAGCTGCCGAATTCGAAAAGATATACAAACTTGAAATCGTGGTCATCCCGACCAACAAGCCAATGCGGCGTCTTGAGAATGCCGACGTCGTCTATCGCACCGAGAAGGAAAAATACAAAGCGGTCGCCGACGACATCAACATTCTGCACGAGAAAATGCAGCCGGTTCTGGTCGGCACAACTTCCATTGAGAAGAGCGAGCGACTCTCTAACATTCTCGCGCGGCAGGGCGTCCAGCACGTGGTTTTGAACGCCAAGTTTCACGAGCGTGAAGCAGAAATCGTGGCGCAGGCTGGACGCTTCGGCATGGTCACCATCGCCACCAACATGGCGGGCCGCGGCACCGACATTCTGCTCGGCGGCAATCCCGACTTCATGACCCGCCAGGAACTAGTCAAAAAGAATCATGCGCGTGCTCTCAGCGTTGCTGAGGGAGCCATCAATCCGATGGCGCCCCCAGGATTTCTGCGCTTTTACTACCAAGGTCAGGAATTTGAGATCGGCGAGCCGGAGTGGGCTGAAGCATTCAAAGTCCACAACGACGCGGTGCAACTGGAACATGAACAGGTCATAGCGGTGGGCGGGCTATTCATTCTCGGCACCGAACGCCACGAGTCGCGGCGTATCGACAACCAATTACGGGGACGCGCCGGTCGCCAGGGCGATCCCGGTGAATCGCGATTCTACCTTTCGCTTGAAGACGATCTCATGCGCATCTTTGCCAAGCAGTGGATCAGCACGCTACTCGAGCGTCTTGGCATGGAAGAAGGCGTGCCCATCGAGTCGCGCATGATTTCAAACCGCATTGAAGGTGCGCAAAAGGCGGTCGAATCGCAAAACTTCGAATCCCGCAAACACCTGCTCGAATATGACGACGTGATGAACAAGCAGCGCGAAGCCGTCTACGGCCTGCGCCGTCAACTGCTCGAAGACGTCGATCAGCGCGAACTTATTCTTGAAGATTATGTGGGCGGTATTCTCAGCGGTATCCTCGACGAAACTGCTCCTGAAAATCTGCATCCGGATCAATGGCACATCAAGGAATTGGATGAAAAGCTCATCGGGCAATTTGGCCTGAGCCTTGCAGCAGCGGAAATCAAGCCGCGTGAATTGGCTCGCCACGAGTTAGGCGACGCCGTCTTTGAAAAGCTGAAGCAGGACTACGAAATGAAGGAGCGAATACTCAGCGCCGATACGATGCGTTACCACGAACGTATGGTGATGCTGAGTGTGATCGATGGCCTGTGGAAAGACCATCTGCTCTCAATGGATCACCTCAAGGAAGGCATTGGTCTGCGCGGTTACGCACAGCAGGACCCGCTGGTAGCTTACAAGCGCGAGTCATTCGACATGTTCGAGGCCATGATGGCCAAATTCCAGGAAGACACTGTGCGCTTCTTGTTCCGCATGCAGATTCTCGGCCCCGACGGGCAGCCAGTAAAGATGGCTCCCGAGCCGCGCAAGCCGGTTCCGCCTGCACCGCCCGTGGCTAGCGCTGCCCTGCCGGCACCTTTTGACGCTGCACCACCGCGAGAAGTTTCTCTTCCTACCCGGCGACCATCGACGACCATCGACGTTCTCGAAAAGGAGTTTGCCCGCAAGAAGCAGCGCGAACTCGAAGTTGCCACGCGCGCTGGGGCCAGCGACGGCAGCCAGCCGACCCAGCGGCGCAGCGGCGAAAAAGTAGGCCGCAACGACCCTTGCCCCTGCGGATCCGGCAAGAAATACAAGAAGTGCCACGGCGCCGAGCCTTAGCGTAGTTGCCGAGCGGGCCATGCGTCGTTGTCTACGACGCCCTTATCGCCTTGCAACGCCACTACCGCGTCAGGGTGAAATAGACCTCTACATCCACGGTCGAGTCTCCGTCGCCGCCTGAAAATTTCCATTTACGCACGGCCTCTTCGGCGGCGGGTGCAAGCATGCGACTGCCACTTAGCGTCTTAACATCGCTCACCTTGCCATCGGCGGTCACTGAAGCTGAAATCTTAACGATCCCCTCAATTTTCATGCGCCTGGCAATCTCGGGATAGACGGGCGCTGTTCTCATTTTGATGGAGCGCTGCGCACTTAACCCGGGAAACGCGAGACCCACCAACACTATCCACATCGCTAGCTTGATCAGCAGCGTCCGTTGCCAAAACCCACTCATCTCAATCCGCAGTCCCTGCATTGCTCGCTCCTACTAATTAAGGGTATCGGCGGCAATGCGTGTTACTTTAGAGGAAATTTGAGGGAGTGGGGTCTGCGCAATGGCGCTTTTTAGTCCTGCGATTTGCGAGCCAAATGGGCCGCGGAGACGCCATTTCAACTTATCTTTTAGCGTGCTCCGCCACTGCTGCAAACGTGAGGTCGTTCGCGTTTGAGCGATGCTCGTCGCGCCACAATTCAAACAGACGCCCGTAACTCAGCGTGATGTATTCAGATCGCGCCACCTGTAATTTAACGGCTGCTTTATCGATCCACTCCGCTGCCCCTTCAAGCTCTGCGTAATCGCCGATTGGTGTTTCGTCAATCACGCAATGGCCTTCGCCATCGGTCCATTCGCTACGCCATTTTTCATAACGAAACGCGGCGACGAGGCCCAAGGAAATGAATACCTGTTCCAGCGCATCGCCGTTTGAGATTTCGGTCTCGGTCTCGACGCGATGTTTGTGCGTGTCTTCGCCAAGCCCTGAATCGGGCAAGCGCTTATGGGTCAGCAACCAGCGCCCTGCATACTTGCGCAGGCGCAAAATCTCCGTGCGGGCACGCATCTGGCGATCCGGCGTGTCGTATAAAACATTACTTTCAAATTCCCGCGCAGTCTGCAGATTGAATCCGGCATTTTTAAGCCGCTCTGCTAATCCAACTACATCGTTTACCCGAAATTTGATTTCAGTTTCGATTGCCATGATAAGAAGCGAGTATACGGCAGAGCGAACCCGGCTGGATCGCCGCGATGCCCGCTGCGCCTTTAACCCCGTACGAGGAACCCCTGCCCGACTGCCAGTAGCGTCGCCGCCGCTAAAAGGCGACAATGAATGCGTGAAAACTCTCCGCCTGGTTGTGGACCCAGCCCGACTCGACGCCCCAGAAGCACAACATGCCATGGCGCAGGCGGCGCAGGCTCTCATTACGGGCGGCCTGGTCGCTTTCCCCACGGAGACTGTTTATGGATTGGGCGCGAATGCCCTCGATCCTTCGGCCGTGGCGCGCATCTTTGTGGCGAAGCAGCGTCCTTCGTGGGACCCGATCATCGTTCACATCGCTGGCCCGACGTCGGGAAATGCAATGCTTGGCGCTCTCGTCACGCAGATCCCCGACGCCGCACAAAGCCTCATGGAGGCCTTCTGGCCCGGCCCGCTTACCCTGCTGCTGCCCCGCTCGACCGCCGTTCCTGACGCGGTCACTGCTGGCAGGCAGTTGGTTGGTATCCGTATGCCGCAGCATCCGGTCGCACTGCACCTGATCAGCCAGTCAGGCGTGCCCGTTGCCGCGCCCAGCGCCAACCTCTTTGGTCACATTAGCCCGACTACCGCTCAGCACGTCATGGAAGATCTCGACGGACGCATCGAAATTGTGCTGGACGGTGGGCCCACGCGCTGCGGCGTGGAATCCACCGTGATCGACCCGACGCAAAGTCCCATGGTCGTCTATCGCCCTGGAGCCGTCACGACCGAGCAGATCCGGGAGGTTGCCGGACCAGTGGTGATCTTTCAGCCCGGCGCGGCTTCAGCGGCTCCCGAGGCTCTGCCGTCGCCTGGCGTTGGACTCCGCCATTACGCGCCGCGAGCGCGACTGGTCCTGGTTGATGCGCCTCTAAATGAATTGGCCACTTGTCTGGCCGAAGCAGCACGTGGATATGCAAAAGAGCGCTTGGGCCTTATGTTGCCGGCAGAGCTTGCGAACATCGATCTCGGGTCGCCGCTGCGCGCAGCTGCGGAATTTCAATGGGGTCGATGGGCAGCACCGGACGAAATGGCGTCTTGCCTTTATGCCGGATTGCGGGCGCTCGACGCCCAGGGATGCAGCGTGATTTTGTGTCCCATGCCGCCCCCCGGGGGGGTGGGCAGGGCCATCCGCGATCGCCTTCTAAAAGCGAGCTATTCTGCTGATAAAAATGGCTAGCGGCAGGCTACCTGCCCGCCTCGCCTAATTTGTACATATATTTAATGGCGGACTTGTAGATGAGCGTTTTTGCGCGGCCGCGCACCTTGAGCGCGCCTAGGTCGTACCATTCGATGCATCCCTCGACCTGCTCGCCATCCTCAAGCACAATGACCATCGGCGTTTGCGACTGGATTTGCTTTTGCAGGTAAAACAGTTCTGCCTGTCCTTGGGCGACGCCCTCTTGCGCGGCATGCGTCGTAAGCCTGAAAGACGTTGGGGGAAGCGGACTTTTGTTATGGCGATGCATAGAGTATGTCGAGGCCGGCACATCGCGCCGCCGACTAGTAACGCTGGGTGATATCGCCTGACTATTCATAAGAGAACGTTCTCCAGGGGAACTGCTTAGCAACTGATGCCAGACTCAACCAAAAAGAAGTATGGTGCTAGGACGTCGCTTGCATCCGGCGCATGTTGAGCATCTTCGCGCCGGATAACCACAACTACGAAGACGGAGAGCAGCCGGTGGTCACGAACAATGCAAACCAAGCCCGTTTGAAACGCTTCCTGTAGGTAGTGTTCTGATTCTACTCAAGGGATGCCCTGCACATGCCCCCGGGTTGCCTCGTTCGAGGACACGACGCGGTCGCATCGATGTCACAAACATCGCTCAGCACAAAGTGTCTGCTGGAATTTTGGTGAAGCTCACTTCAAATTCTGGGCGATCTCACCATCTGATTTTCGAGCTCAAGTTCTCGACGTTAGCCACCCAAGTATTTGAGTACGACGCTATCAGGAATCAGCGGTCCCCTAATCCCACCGCCATGGCATCAAGGGACAAAGATCGCAGCAGATTGCGGCGCATGCCCTCTTCAACCTGAATGAGCGCTTTTGCGGCCCCATCGATCCACGCAACAGTCAGACCCTGCGCCATGCGCTCAAGTTCTGCAGCCATGTCAAGATTGCGCAGAAGGCTGGGCGTGCCTGCGATCAGGAGCAGTAAATCCTCTACCAGGCAATTCAGCGCGCGCAGTAAATTGAGCGTTTTCTGCTGTCCATCCGCACCTGCGCGGTAACTTTCAGTTGCGTGAAAAAGTTGGGAGTAGTCCGGTTCGCGCAACGCGGTTCGCAGCACGATCAGGGCATCTTGGCGGCTGGCAAGGTAGACCCCAAGATCGATCGTCAGGGCGCGGCCTACAGCGCCCTGCGCCAGCCGCGCAGCCAGCGCACGATCCGGGGGCTTCAGTTCCGGACGCCGCTCGGCCAGCAGCGCTTCCAGGTCCTTCGCTGGCAATGCCGCCAGCCTGTACACTATCGCGCGTGAGCGGATGGTTGGAAGTAGTTCCTGCGGATTTTCGGTGAGCAAAATCAACGACGTGTGCGGCGGGGGCTCCTCCAAAACCTTGAGCAGGCTGTTCGCCGCCTCTTTCATAAAGGCCGAAGAAGTGAAGATTGTAAACGTCCTCTTCGATTCGACCGGTGGACGATAATATGCGACGTGAATGACCTGCCGCACCTGGCCCATCTTGATCATCAACTGCGGCGGGTCGGGCGGCACGATCAGCACATCGGGATGGGTCTGAATGAGGATTCGGGTCTCGCGCTTGTCTGCGTCGCGCATGTCTTCGCGCGCCGCTACCGCCTCCGCTACGTGGTCTTCAAGATTGGACGCCTCGGCGATTCGCAGGCAATTGCGGCATCGTCCGCAGAAGTCCGGCAAGCCGTCGCTCTCCGTCGGTTCGAGACAATTCACCGCTCGCGCCAGCATCAGGGCGAGCGTGTACTTGCCCGCGCCTCCGGGACCGGCCAGGATTAGAGCCTGAGGAAAATGGTCAGTCTGCACGCTTTCGCGCAGGCGTGTGACGGTGACCGAGTTGCCCAGAAAATCTCGAAATCCCACCTTTCGAGTTTAGAGCATCGGCAGCCCAAGACCTACCGTATGGGTGCCTGCCACGATCAATCGTGAAGCGCCGCCGGCGCTGAATCCACCGCGGCCCGTACAATAAAGGTGGAAGACGCCCCGACCGATGCCGGACGAAGCACAAAAATCAAGCCAGTCCAATCCGAAGCAAACCGCCCAGCGCAATCCGGAATCGCCCCGCAAGGCAGAGGAAGATCCGGTTGGCAAGGTCTACGATTCCCGGTTGATCCGGCGGCTCGGTTATTACTTGCGCCCGTATTGGTGGCAGGCGGCGATTTCTTCCCTAGCCATATCTCTCAAGTCGCTCAGCGACGTGGCGGGCCCATACCTTGTCATGGTGGGAATCGATCGTTATTTTCCAACCCAGACACAGAGTGGCTTGCCGACAAGCATTTTGACGCACGGGGGCGGACCGACCAATCTGCTTACGCGTCATTTACCATCGGACCCCGTGCAAGGCATCACCCGCCTCGCTCTCGTTTACCTCATCGCACTCGTTTCGGCTTATCTGTTTGAATTTATACAGACCTACCTAATGCAGTGGACCGGGCAGAAAATCATGTTTGATCTGCGCCGCGATATTTTTCGCCACATGCAACGCATGCACATTGGGTTCTTTGACAATCACGCAGTGGGCCGCCTCGTCACGCGCATTACATCGGACGTAGATGCCATCAACGAGATGTTTACCGGCGGCATTCTCGCCATCGTCGATGACTTTTTCACTCTCACCATCATGGCCATCGTGATGCTCAGCATCAACTGGTGGCTTGCCCTATTGGCGTTCGCAGTCTTACCGCTGATCTTGATTGTCACGCGCTTGTTCCGCAACAGCGTACGCGAGAGCTACCGCCGTGTACGCGCCGCTATTGCGCGCATCAACAGCTTTACCCAGGAACACGTCAGCGGCATGACGGTGGTCCAACTTTTTAATCGGGAACAGCGCGCTTACAACGATTTTGAGGCGGTGAATCGCCTGCACATGATCGCGTTCAAAGACACCATTTTTGCCTATGCACTGTACTACCCCGCAGTTGAACTGTTGTCTTCGGTCGCCATCGCACTGGTTATCTGGCGCGGCGGCTTTGGCGTGCTTTCCGGGTCGGTAACCATCGGCATGCTGGCCATGTTCAACATGTATTCGCAGCGTTTCTGGCGCCCAATTCAGGATTTAAGCGACAAGTACAACATTTTGCAAGCTGCGATGGCTGCCTGCGAACGCATCTTCAAGCTGCTCGACACTGCACCTGAAATCGTCAGCCCCGCTCATCCCCGTACGGGCGACGGCTCAAACAAGATTGAGTTTCGCCATGTGTGGTTCACCTACCAAAAGCTCACGCCTGAACAGCAGCAAGTAGTTGACACGGCCGCCGGTTTGCGCAGCCCAGCCGCTGAACTCACTGGGATTAAAGACATAGAGTGGATTCTAAAGGACGTTTCGTTCACCATTGAACCCGGGCAAACTGTTGCGATTGTCGGACACACCGGCGCCGGTAAAACCACGCTCACCAGCCTGATGATGCGCTTCTACGATGTGACGGCTGGGCAGATCCTTCTAGATGGAGTCGACCTTCGCGAACAGGATCTGGCCGCGCTTCGCAATCATTACGCCGTGGTTTTACAGGACCCTTTTCTCTTCACCGGCACATTGGCGGAGAACATACGATTTGGCAATGAAAAGATAACCGCGGCTGAAATGCGCCAGGCGGCCCGCGATGTGAACGTGCTCGACTTCATCGAAGGGTTGCCAGGTCAGTTTGACGAGCCCGTGCAGGAGCGGGGAAATTCTCTCTCCACAGGACAGAAGCAGCTCATTAATTTTGCACGTGCTCTGGCTTACAATCCGCGCATCCTGATCCTCGACGAAGCAACGTCAAGCGTTGACACCGACACCGAACTTCGCATTCGCGGCGCCCTTGAGCGCATGGTTGAGGGTCGCACCAGCGTGCTGGTCGCGCACCGCCTCTCGACGGTACAGCGCGCAGAAGTCATTCTGGTGATGCACAAAGGCCAGTTGCGCGAATCAGGCTCACATCAACAATTGCTCGCGCAACGCGGCCTTTACTGGAAGCTCTACCAGTTGCAATACAAGGACCAGGAAGCCGGAATCACGCCTTCGTCCGTAGGGCAGCCAGCCGCCGCTCAAGCTATCCTCTGAGTACGCCCCCTTTTATCGGCTGCCGTCGACCACGTTTACAGTGGTAGTCTTGTGGCCAATGAATAAGCCCCGAGCGCGAACAGACGGACTGCACTTGATGCGGCTCGGATGCTTAACATTTCTCTTGCTTGGCCTGGCAATGTTGAGTATGCAGCATGATGCACAGTTGGATTTCAGAATGGCGCACTGTGCAGCGCGATGCTTGTTTGAACATTGCGATCCCTACAAACAAAGCGACGTGATGCGGATCTACCATGAAGAGGGCGCAGCCATCCCCATCACGCCCGCTGATCGGGCGACACTCGATTTCGAAACTCGCTACATTTACTTGCCAACCGTATTCACTGTCACGCTGCCGCTTTCACTGATGCCCTTCGCCGCGGCAAGGATATTATGGATCGCTCTCATCGCATTCAGCTTCATCCTTGCCGCCTTTTTGATGTGGGACCTGGGCGCTGACCATGCGCCCTTGCTCTCCGCGGCATTGCTTTGTTTCTACCTTGCTAATAGTGGATCACTGATCTCCGCGGGAAATCCGGCAGGCCTGTGCGTAAGTTTATGTGCGATCGCAGTGTGGTGTTTCTATCGCGAACGCTTCGCGCTCGCCGGAATCTTGTGTCTTGCAGCGAGTCTCGCACTCAAGCCACATGATTCCGGCCTAGTGTGGCTGTACTTTCTCCTGGCCGGCGGTACTTATCGCAGACGCGCAGTGCAGACATTCGCAGCCCTGGTCGGCGCGACCATACCGGTTGTCGTGTGGCTCACTTATATTGCACCGCGTTGGACTCAGGAGATGCGCTTCAATGTGGGGGCGCTCTCGATGCGCGGTGGCGTGAGCGATCCAGGCCCGGCTTCCGTTTTGCATCGCGGCACTTTTGTGATCACCGACCTGCAAGCGGTACTTAGCATTTTCTGGGACAATCCGCATTTCTACAATTTAGCTAGTTACGCGATCTGCGGAGCCCTCCTATTAACCTGGATGTTCGTAACGCTCCAAACGAAAGTCGAAATCCATAAGACGTGGCTTGCGATTGCGGCGATCTCGGCGCTCACCTTACTGCCTCTCTACCACCGTCAATATGATGCGCGGCTCATTATTCTGACCATTCCCGCTTGCGCATGGCTTTGGGCCAGAGGCGGTCTGACAGCGCGACTCGCGTTGCTGATCACTTCGATCGGATTCATCTTGACCGCGGATTTGCCTTGGGCATTCTTCCTTGCGTTCCTGCCCAAACTCCACATGGCAGCGACCGGCATACAGGGATTTTTAGTGATTGCCATGCTGGCTTTTCCTGTTCCGCTCATTCTTCTTGCAATGGCAGTCTTTTATCTGCGGATTTATATCAAGCAGTCGTTCGAATTAGTGCCATCACCAGACACGGTCAAGTCTCAACAGACGTTCGCACATCTTTAACGATTTAGCGGCGCATGAATCCCGACGCATCTAATCACAAACGACTATGCAAGGCTGGTGAGATAATTAGTCTTTCTTCGTAAGCCACTTCCCTGATGAGTTCATCCGACCCCCCTGGCGTCCAACTCAAATCTCTCGCACCCTGCGATGTTAGCAAGCGGCTACTACCGTGGCTGGTTGCAGTGGCGTTTTTTATGAAGTCGCTCGACACCACGATTCTCAACACCGCTGTGCCTGCAATATCCAACGCGCTCCATGTCGCGCCGCTCAGCATGAAGGCGGTGCTCTCGAGCTACACACTCAGTCTTGCCGTCTTCATTCCTATCAAAGGCAATCATTCAGCCGATATTTTTTCCTTTACCTCTGTGCAAGCAAAGGAAAAGGCCACCCAGTGAGCGCGAAGTGGCCTTTGTGATGAAGCGGAAACTATCGCTGCTTAGTGAGCCGCAGTCAAAGAAGGCCGCGTGTCCAGCGATCCATTGGCATAGCCCTTCGCGATCTCGGTAATCGTGAGCGGCTTGTAGTCCCCCGCGTGCCCGGCCTGCCCAAACTGGGTCATGCGTTGCGCAACTACCTTTTGCATAGCTTCGCGGGCGGGCTTCATGTAATCGCGCGGATCGAATTTTTCCGGGGTTGTCCAGAGCACCTTGCGGATGGCGCCGGTGATGGCCAGACGATTGTCGGTGTCGACGTTGATCTTTCGCACGCCGTTGCGAATGCCGAGCTGAATCTCTTCAACCGGCACGCCCCACGTCTCCTTCAACTTGCCGCCGTATTGGTTGATAACATCCTGTAAGTCTTTCGGAACCGAAGAGCTGCCATGCATCACCAGATGGGTGTGGGGCAGGCGCTTGTGAATAGCCAGCAGCACATCCATCTTGAGTACGGAGCCGTCTGGCTTCTTGGTGAACTTGTATGCCCCATGGCTGGTGCCGATGGCGATGGCCAGCGCATCCACGCCGGTTCGCTCGGCAAATTCGACAGCCTGGTCAGGATCCGTGATGTGCTCGAGTCCGGTACCGCCCGCGCCATGGCCGTCTTCAACGCCGCCCAACACGCCGATTTCACCTTCAACTGTGACGCCGCGCGCATGCGCAAATTCAACCACCTTGCGAGTCACTTCGACGTTCTCTTCAAATGACGACGGAGTTTTGCCATCTTCCTTGAGCGATCCGTCCATCATTACAGAAGTGTAGCCAAGTTCAATCGCGCTTTTGCAGGTCTCAAAGCTGTTGCCGTGATCCTGGTGCATGGCGATCGGAATTTCCGGATGTAATTCGCTGGCCGCCAGGATGAGGTGAAACAGGTAACGGTCTTGCGCAAACTGGCGCGCGCCTCGGCTGGCTTGAATGACCACCGGGGATTTGGTCTCGACTGCCGCGCCCATGATGGCCTGAATCTGTTCCATATCGTTGACGTTGAATGCACCGACACCGTATCCGCCCTTGGCGGCCTCGTCGAGCAACTGCCGCATGGAAACTAAAGGCATAAGAAATCTCCTTCTTGAAATCCGGCCGCCGCTTTGCTCGGGCCCGTTTGAGGGCGGGAAATCAGCCTGTCGCGCGACTGGTCTTGCAATCGTCCCTATGGTAGCAGAGGCGTGCAACGTCGAAGTGTGTCATCGAACACACGGTTGGAAGTCCTTTGGACCGCTACTTGTGGAATAATCCGTCCGTGCCTCTCGCCGCCGCTACTGCATCCCCAAGCTGGTTTCTACTCCTCTGCGCCGCGGGAGCGGTGCTGCTGCTCCTGGTACTGATCGCCCGAGTGCGCCTCCATCCAGCACTGGCCCTGGTCGTCGCAGCCCTGTTTTTGGGAGTCGCATCCGGCATGCCGCTCAAGCAAATTCCCCTCTCTTTTTCGGCTGGCGTCGGCAACCTGATGGGCCACATCGCGATTGTGTTGGGACTGGGTGCCATCCTCGGCAATCTGTTGGCGCGATCCGGGGGGGCAACCGCTCTCGGCAGATTGCTGGTTGACAATTGCGGCGAACGGGGTCTGCCTTGGGCGTTGCTGGGCCTTGGCATCCTGGTGGGGATGCCGGTGTTTTTCGAAGTGGGACTGGTGCTGCTGATGCCAATCGTGGCTGCCGCAGCCAGCCGCAGCGCCCGTCCACCCATGCTGGTGGGCCTTCCCCTCCTTGCTGGCCTCTCCATCGTCCATGGCACGCTTCCGCCGCACCCCGCGGCCATGCTCGCGGCCACGCAGTTTCATGCGGACCTCGGCCGCACTATTCTGTGGGGACTCATCGTCGGCCTGCCCGCTGCTGCCCTGGCCGGCCCCGGTCTGAGCTGGTTTCTTATCCGACGCTGGACTACAAAACATTCAAAAAAATCGGTCGGGGTCGTCGAGCAGGAAGCGGCCATCTTTGGCGTTCCAGCGCAACTGAATTTGGATGCAGATAACGAGGAGGCAAATTCGCAGGTCAAATCTGAACCCGTGGAGCCGATCCCGCCCCCCGCCGGGCCGCTGCGCGCAACTTGCGCCATTTTGTTGCCAATCGCCCTGATTTTCCTGGGCAGTTGGGCCGATTCGCTTTCTGCGCCAGGCAGTGGGGCGAATCTGGTGTTCCGGTTCATCGGAAGCCCGGACGTCGCTCTTCTCGTCGCGGTTCTAGTGGCGCTTGTAACTCTCGGCGGTCGCATCCAGACTGGCCGGCACCACGGCAGAGAACTGCTGCGGCAAGTGACAACTGAATCGTTCGAGCCAATCGCGAACGTGCTCGTGATCCTGGCTGCCGCGGGAGGGCTGAGCGGCATCCTGCGGGACTCGGGCGCGGCCCAAGCTACGATCAGCCTTGCTCTCGGCGCGCACATGCCACCCTTGGTCCTGGCGTGGCTCCTGGCCGCCGTGGTACGGGTTTCCATGGGTTCGGCGACCGTGGCAATGGCCGTTGCATCGGCGGTCCTCGCACCCACCGTCGGTCATCTCGGCGTCCGCCCGGAACTGCTGGTGCTGGCTACGGGAACCGGCTCGCTCATCCTGTCGCACGTCAACGACCCCGGCTTTTGGATGATTCAGTCTTTCTTCAAACTGGAGATGAAGGAGACTCTGAGCACATGGACGGTGCTTGAAACCATCCTGTCCATCGCCGGGCTGGGTGGAACGCTGGTGCTGGCCGCCGTGTTGCGTTGAAAGTTGAAGCCTGTTGCCCGTACCTTAGGATCGATCCGCATGCCGGCGACGTGCTCTGATCCCTAGCCCTCAAGCACCGCTCGCTGCGACTGAAAGATATCCCGAATTCCCGCCTCAGCGAGATCGATCAAAGCATTCAACTGGCTTCGGGAGTAGCTGCCCTTTTCGGCCGTCGCCTGGGTTTCGACCAGCCCGCCGTCTTCAGTCATCACCACGTTCATGTCCACTTCGGCTTGCGAATCCTCTTCGTAACACAGATCAAGCAACGCGTTGCCGTCCACAATACCGACTGATGTCGCGGCGATCAGCTGTTTCAGGGGGGATCGCTTCAGGGTTCCAGCCTTGACCAGTGCGTTCAGCGCAATACCGAGCGCCACCGCCGCGCCCGTGATGGCTGCCGTACGCGTGCCGCCGTCGGCCTGGATCACATCGCAATCGAGAATCACCGTCCGCTCGCCAAGCGCTTGCATATCAACGACTGAACGCAGGCTGCGCCCAATGAGCCGCTGAATCTCGTGCGTGCGACCGCCAATTTTCCCCTTCTCACTCTCGCGCGGGGTGCGTGTAACCGTGGCGCGCGGCAGCATGGAATATTCTGCCGTCACCCAGCCGCGGCCGGAGTTGCGCAGCCAGCCTGGGACGCCCTGTTCAATAGTCGCGTTTGTTAAAACCCGCGTATTGCCGAGGGAAACCAGTACGGAGCCCTCGGCGGTCTGAACAAAACCTGGGACCAAAGTAAGACAGCGCATCTGGTCGGCTTTGCGATCACCGGGGCGAAAGATGAGGGAGGAGCGAGGGTCGTGCATGAGTGGATTGTAAATGCGGCGGTATGCCCGCTCCACGATTGGCCTTTAGTCCCGGAACGGGAAAGCGCCTTTGTCTGACCAAAATAGGATTTTACTTGTAACAGGTTATAGATCAACAGGATGCGGACCGAAGATGCAGGGTCGCCGTCCCAAATCGGGACAGAGCAGACCTAATTCCCCCCAGCCGATTGGATACCCTTACCCAGTAAGCCTTTATCTATGAGCATCTTACGATACCGTTCGGGTTTGGCACGCTGCGTGTAATAAGGAAAGACAAATACTAGCGTAGGAAGAAAGCAGAAAGCGTAACAACGGGAATCCCGCCCGATACAAAGCAACGGGAGACGAGAGGAAATTGATGCAGCAGCTTGAGCAGTTGTCGGAACTAGGCGTGACGGAGATGAGTTCGGAGTATGCGGTTGGGAAGACGCTGTCCGCCTCAAGCCCTCGCGGGGAGAGTTTGGCTGAGTTAGCGCACGATGCCCGCAACATGGTCACAGCGCTCGATCTGTACTGCGATCTTTTGCGAGAGCCGGGCGTGCTTAGTTCACCTTTTGCCCACTATGCCGCCGAATTGAAGCTGGTTTCCGCTGCCAGCAGCAGGCTGGTTGAAAAGCTGGTAGCACTCGACCCGCCTCAAGCTCAAATTCACGGCACGGGGCGTAGAACCCACGGCTCTGTTTCTGACTGGCTGGGCCATGCGGTTGAACCGGCAATAACCCGCGATAGCCGCGCACTCCGTGGCCAAGCCACCGTTCCCATCGACAATCTCGCGGAAGAACTTCTGGCCAACAGGAACCTACTGGCCGCTCTCGCCGGACCTGCGGTATCCCTTACTATCGACGCCCAAGGCGGCGCTCTGCCAGTGTCGATGATCAGTGAAGACTTTACGCGGATTCTGGTGAACCTGGTCAAGAATGCATCTGAAGCGATGGCCGGTGTGGGAAAAGTGCACCTGACCCTGTGGGAAAGCAGCAGCGAGTCGGATAGCCCTGCCTGGCTGACTCTGAATGTTGAAGACAGCGGGCCGGGAATCCCCGACCGGGCACTCGAGACAATCTTCGAGGCGGGTCATTCTCTGGCAGATATGTCCCGTTCGACATTCCGGAACGGCGGGTGGCCGGTCGCGCACCGGGGATTGGGTTTGTCGATCACGCGCAACATTGTCAATGCCGCCGGCGGCGTGATCCACGCTGCCAATCGGGACCCTGCGGGCGCATGTTTTCAGATTGAATTGCCTGTCCGCACTTCGCAGGGATTTAAGCCGCTACCCCAGACATTTAAGCCCTAGATAACTGGATCACGAACCTTCATTTAGCTAAGTGCGTGCGAGGCGAATACAATGCTCGAGACCGTTCATCACACCAGAGTCATGGACTTTATCCCTCAATTTGCGGTGCCGACACCGAAGCTGCATCTGCTGGTAGTAGACGCAGATCCTGCCACACGGTCGGCTTGCGCCGAAATTGCCGCCAGCCTTGGCTACGCGGTCGACACTACGGGCGATCTGGGGCAGGCCCGCAGCCTGCTGCGCGGCCACTCCGCCGATATCTTGCTGGTCAATCTGCCTGCCAGCGGCAATCAGGGGCTTGACCTGGTTTCAGAAGTCAAACTGCTGTATCCACAACTGTCAGTCATCGCCATGACCGCATCAGGGTCGGTCAATGCAGCAGTGGAGGCAATGCGCTGCGGAGCCTCGGACTACCTGACAAAGCCATTCGCCATCGATGAGCTATCCACGGTGCTTGACCGCGCGGCGCTGAATCACACTGCCGACACTGCTTCACGCCAACTGCGGGAAAGGCTCCGGCTCTCTGAAGGCCTGGGCTCGATCATCGGCCGTTCAGCCGAAATGGAGAAGCTGTATCGCATTTTGTCCAAGGTGGCGCAGAGCACGCACCCTTTGCTGGTTCTCGGCGAGAGCGGAACCGGAAAAGAATTGGTGGCACGGACCGTGCATGCCTTTGGTCCCAATGCGCAAAAGCCTTTCTTGCCGGTCGACTGCGGTTCGCTGGTGCCCACGCTCATCGAGAGCGAGCTCTTCGGTTACGTCAAGGGAGCATTTACAGGCGCCAATCATTCCAAGGATGGGCTGCTCGTCTCGGCGGAAGGCGGCACAGTTTTTCTCGACGAGATCGGGGAGTTATCGCTTGACTTGCAGGCCAAGCTGTTGCGGGCATTACAGGAAAAGGAAGTGCGGCCAGTCGGCGCCACGCATCGGGTTGCGATCAAAGCGCGCATCATCGCCGCCACCAACCGCGATCTCGCCGACATGGTTGAGAAAGGCACTTTTCGCAAAGATTTGTTTTATCGGCTCAATGTAGTAAACCTTCGCTTGCCTGCGCTGCGGGATCGCCGCGAAGACATTCCGCTGCTTACGGCCCACTTTCTGACCCGCATCAGTCGGGAGCACAGCACCAAGTACACCCTCAGCGATGAGGCGTTGAAGACCATGATGCGCCACGACTGGCCAGGCAACGTGCGTGAGCTTGAAAATGCCGTGGAGCGCGCTTGCGCTCTTTCTTCAGGCCCGATTCTTCACCTTGGCGATCTTCCAACACAGTTGCAACAGGAAGGACTGGCGGCTCACCGGGCGGCTGCCGTCGCCGGCGACACCGGCGTCATCGACACCGGGATTGAACGAGTAATGTCGCTGGCCGATCTGGAGCGCCAGGCAATCCTGGGAGCGATTCGCACCTTGAACGGCGACAAGCTGCAGGCTGCGAAATTGCTCGGTATCGGCAAGACGACACTGTATCGAAAGCTGAAGGAATACGGGATCACGGATGCTCTTGAGGACGAATAGAGTGTGCGCCCCGCGTAGGAAATACCGCCGAAGCGCGACCTCACGATACTTTAAATAGACAAGTTTGAGATTCTCCCGCGCACCCGCCGGGGGCCCATGGATGGGGAGTTGGCATGAGCATTTTGATGGTCACTGGAATTGAAGGCGCGCGCAATTGCGCCAAGCTGGTGGGTTCACAACTGGACACTGAAGTGGAAGTAGCCGAAGGCAGAAAGCAGGCGTTGGCTGCGCTGCGCCATCGCGAGTTTGCCGTGATCTTGGTAGACGAGACGCTGGCGGAATGCGATCCTGCTGCGGCCGAGTCTATTTGGGAGCGTGCCGGTCTGGCCATTCCATTGCAGATCAACTTCGCACTTTCTGGAACTGCTCGCCTCATCCGCGAGATTCGGGCGGCCCTGCACCGTCGCGAACGCGAGCAGAAAGTAGCGCGGCTTGCTGCGACGGTGGCAATCGAAACGGAATTCAAGACCACCTTGGCAGGATTGTTGCTGCATTCGCAACTGGCACTTTCAGAACAGGAGATCGCCAGTCCCTTATCCGAAAAGCTGCGTTTAGTGGCGGATCTCGCCAGCAGTCTGCGTCAGCAACTCAACATGCCCTCACGCACTCACAACGGAACCGGCGCCGGAGCATAAGGACGGAAATTTATTGCGCCGCACGCGCACCGCCGGAGCGGAATTGCTCCGGCGATTTTTTGTGTACTGTCCCTTGATCCCTGGCGTTACGGAAATTGGGCGAAGCTCGAATAACTGTGCGATTGCTGAGCGATGCCGTCTACGGCTGCACCAGCGCGTCGGCGATACCAAGGTGTTCATCGAGAGCGGCGATACCGAGGTCCAATTCTTCTTTGGTCACGATTAGGGGCGGAGCAATCACAAAATGGCTTATCCAAGCCTGCTGAGCGACACCGTCCGCCATCATCTTCGCAACGATCTGATCGACAATCAGCGGTTTGCCTTCGACTTTGTCGCGCATGCTGTTGAAAGGTTCTTTGGTGCTGCGGTTCTTTACGATTTCGACCGCAAAAAACAGGCCCAGACCGCGCACGTCGCCTACAGCCGGATGCTTTGCCTTAAGGGCTTCAAGCTTTTCGCGGACATACGGCTCAAGTTCCGCGGCGCGCTCGACGAGCTTGAGTCGCTGCATCTCTTCGATGGTGGCGACGGCGGGCCCGAGGGTGAGGGGGTGCGCCTCGTAGGTGTGGCCGTGCGAGAAATAGTGGTCTTCAAAATAGTCGGCGATCGGCGTGGTGGTAGCACAGAGACCGAGCGGCAGGTAGGCCGAAGTGATGCCCTTGGCGGTGACCAGAATATCGGGTTTGACGTTCCAGTGATCCACTGAAAACCACTTGCCGGTGCGGCCCCACCCCGCCATCACTTCATCGGCAATCATCAGCACGCCGTGAGCGTCGCAAATCTTGCGCAGGCGCGGGAAATATTCAGGAGGAGGAATCAGCACCCCGTTGGTACCGACGACCGGCTCGACAAGGATCGCGGCCACATCGCTTTCGTTGCGAATCATGTGTTCGATGTAGTCGGCGCAGGCGATGTTGCAGCCGGGATAGGTGTGCTTGATAGGGCAGTTGTAGCAGTTCGTTTCAGGAGCGAAGACAAATCCATTGGCCTTGCCTCCCGGCTCCATGGCCCAGCGTCGCGGATCGCCGGTGGCAGCGATAGAAGCGCTGGTCGAGCCGTGATAGGAACGGTAGCGCGAAATGATCTTGGTCTTGCCGGTATACATGCGCGCAATCTTGAAAGCGGCCTCGTTAGCCTCGGTGCCGCTCGTTGCGAAGAAGAATTTGTTGATCCCCGCAGGCAGTACTTCGAGCAATTTTTCGCTGAGCCGCGCACGAGCGGAGGTCGCATAGCCGGGAGCCACATAAGCCAGTTCCCTTGCCTGCTCGGCGATAGCGTCGATAACGCGTGGATTCTTGTGACCAAGGTTGACGCACATCAACTGCGACGAAAAATCGAGGTAGCGCTTGCCCGCGCCATCGATCATCCAGCACCCTTCGGCGTCGGCGATGTGCAGCGGCTTCCAGGTTTTTTGGAAGCGCCATGTACCGTAGTTGGTCTGACGCGTGATGGTGGAGATTTGTTCGCTGGTTAACTCTGGGGTGCTGAGGATGTCGCTCATGGAGGACCTCGCGGCGGAAAGTGTCAGATCATGCTAGCACTTGGTGGCTGAATTCATGGTGCCCTCTCGCGGTCGAGAACCACGCGGCAGCCCATGGAATAGCCGACATCAAATGACCTTTTGGAATCTTCTTTCGACAAGTGCGGTGACTAAATTTAATGAGTGGAGAACGGACAGGCTGCGGAGAGATTACATCGAAACCGCACAGCGATCGAAGATCAACAACAAGACGGATTGAAAGCGCGTAGCGAATTCTATATCTAGAACGAAAACCCCGGCTGGTTTGGCCGGGGTCTCGGGGAGCCTAGGTCCCGGGTCTTCGGCCGCTTTAGACCAGACCCGGGATATGCTACTGCTTCAAAACTATCAGGCGCTGAAGAGCAGTACGCCCGCCGCTTTTTCTTCCGTTGCTGTTTCATCCGCACTAACCGGCCGATAGAACAGCTGGTTGTTGTTGAGGTAGACCTCAAGGAAGGCAGGGCGTGCCGTGATCTGCCCTGCGATCAAGGCTTCTGACAAAGGATCTTCAACGTACCGTTGCAGCGCGCGACGTAAGGGACGTGCTCCGTAGCTCCGGTCGCCAACCGTCTTGTCGAGAATCCACTTTTTGGCGTCCTCAGTGACGGAAATGGTAATCGCCTTTTGCGCAAGGTTCGCGTTGAGGCTTTGCACCAGCAGTTCCACAATTTGGATCAGGTCCGCATCCGACAGCGACATAAACAGAATGATTTCGTCGATGCGGTTTAGAAATTCAGGGTTGAAAGTCTTCTTGACTTCCTGCTTAACCAATTCTTCGATTTTCTCGTTGACGAGGTCTTCGCGATCACTTTGGAATCCCAGGCCCTGCTTCTTTTGCAAGTGCCTTGCGCCGATGTTCGAAGTCATGATCAGGATGGTGTTTTTGAAGTCAACCGTATTGCCGAGACCGTCGGTCAACTGGCCGTCTTCAAAGACCTGCAACAAAATATTGAACACATCCGGATGTGCCTTCTCAATTTCGTCGAGCAGGACAACCGAATAGGGCGAGCGCTTGACGCGTTCCGTCAACTGACCGCCCTCTTCATAGCCCACGTAGCCCGGAGGCGAACCGATCAGCTTTGAGACGGAATGCTTCTCCATGAACTCCGACATATCGAAGCGGATGAGGGCCTTGTCGGAGCCAAACAGGAAGTTGGCCAGGGTGCGTGCTACTTCAGTCTTGCCGACGCCGGTTGGCCCGAGGAACAGGAAGCTTCCGATAGGCCGCGCCGGCGATTTGAGTCCAGCCCTGGAGCGCCGGATAGCGCGCGCCAATGCACTGATCGCCTTTTCCTGCGAGATGATGCGCTTGTGCAGTTCTTCTTCCACCCGCAGCAGCTTCTGCGTTTCTTCTTCCTTGATGCTGGTAACAGGTACGCCAGTCCAGCGGCTCACTACGTCCTCGATGTCTTCGCGGCCTACGATGCCGGCGGCGGAGTCGTCGAGATGATATTTGTCGCGGAGGGCGCGCAGGTTCTCGCGTTCCTTGCGCTCTTCGTCGGAGTAGAAACGCGCCTTCTCAAATTCATGGTTAGCTATCGCGGAGTCCATGCGATGCACGATGAACTTGATGCGCTTCTGCACCTCGGTGATCTCTTCGGGTAGGGAGGTCTGGCGCAGCTTAACGCGGGCGCCGGCTTCGTCGATGAGATCGATGGCTTTGTCGGGCAGGAAGCGATCGGGGATGTAACGATTTGAATGGGACACGGCAAATTCAATAGCCGCATCGGTGTAACTGACCGCGTGGAATTTTTCATAACGGTCCTTGATGCCGTTGATGATTTTGATGGCGTCCGCCTCATTGGGCGGCGGCACCTTGACGGCTTGGAAGCGCCGCTCGAGCGAACGATCTTTCTCAATGGATTTGCGAAACTCCGCTGGGGTGGTTGCCCCGATGCACTGGATCTCACCGCGCGAAAGTGCCGGCTTGAGAATGTTGGCCGCATCGAGCGATCCCTCGGCCGATCCTGCACCGACCAGGGTATGCAACTCATCGATAAAGACGATGGAGTTCTGATTTTCCATCAACTCTTTCATGATGGTTTTGAGCCGCTCCTCAAACTGCCCTCGATACTTCGTGCCGGCCACGATCAGGGAGAGGTCAAGAGCCAGTACGCGCTTATCGGCTAGGAAACTTGGCACCTCGCCATCGGCAATGCGCTGCGCCAAACCCTCGACGATTGCCGTCTTGCCAACGCCTGGTTCGCCGATCAAAACCGGGTTGTTTTTGGTGCGGCGGCAGAGGATCTGCACGACCCGCTCTAGTTCACTATCGCGGCCAACGAGTGGATCTAGCTGCCCATCCATAGCCGCTTGGGTCAAGTCCCGGCTAAACTCGGCGAGCAGGCTCGACTCGCGCTGACGCTGCTGTGTCGGCGCCTTCTCTTGCGTTACACGGGCCAGCTCATCACGAATCTGAGCGAGCTTTAACCCGCGCTCCTGCAGTATTTCTGATGCGAAGCATTTCTCTTCGCGCAACAAACCGAGTAAGAGATGTTCTGTGCCAATATGTTTATGACCCAGCCGCTCGGCTTCCTCCGCCGCGTACGCCAAGACCCGCTTGCATTCATTTGAGAGCGGAAGGTCTACCGAAGTAGAAACCTTCTCGCGAATCGTCGTGTGAGCCTCAATCTGCTTTCGAATCGACTCTACCGAGGCGTGCGAACGCAGGAAGCGGTTGGTTAACGCCTTGTCTTCGCGCAACAGACCTAACAAAAGGTGTTCAGTCTCGATATAAGGCGATCCAAATTGGCTAGCCTCATACCGCGCAAAGAAGATTACGCGCCGTGCCTTTTCCGTATAGCGTTCGAACATGAAGTTCCCCCTTGAAGCAGGCTTTCGAGTGGTAATAGCCGTCCGATTATCCTACCGGCCTCAGCCCAACCACACGCGCCCCTCTTTAACCTCGCCGCCGGAGACACCTTGAAATGCCGTGACTGCCCCGAACAGCTCTTTTGGATGGAATACCACGAACATCCACCCTACGTTTGCCGCCTGGAGAGGATTTGCATCCACATTGCCAGACTGCTTACTACAATGAGACTCACAAACCGACCGGAAAGGTGCTTGAAGTCGCAATTTCCAAGTCAAGGCCTGTTTTTAGACGTGTTGTCAATCTCGACGAGCCGCCCACTCTCGAGCCGCAAAGCCCTGGTGCATCGCGCGGCCAGGTCCAGATTATGGGTCACTAAGATCGAAGTGAGCCCGTGGGAATCGTGCAGTTTCTCAAGCAAGTCAAAAACACGTCCAGAAGTCGTCTCGTCCAAGTCTCCCGTGGGTTCATCGGCCAACAACAGCTTGGGATTCCCTACCAGAGCTCGCGCCAGCGCCACACGCTGTTGTTCACCGCCAGAGAGCTCACCCGGCCGATGTTCACTGCGCTCCTCCAGATCGACCTCCTTGAGCCAATTTGAAGCGATATCCAGAGCTTGACGGCGACTCATGCCGCGCGCCAACAATGGCATCGCAACATTCTCCAGCGCCGTAAATTCGGGCAAAAGGTAATGAAACTGCCAAACATAGCCAATCTCACGATTGCGAAAAATCGATGCTTCCCGTTGCGAAAGAGCTGCCACGTTGGTTGAGGCGCAGTGTACCGCCCCGACGGTGGGAACATCAAGAGCACCGAGGATGTGCAAAAGAGTGCTCTTGCCTGCCCCCGATTGTCCTACGATCGCTACCAATTCACCCGCCGCGACTTCTAAGTCAAGTCCTTTGAACAGGGTGAGAGTGCCGCGCGCGGTATGGTAGGTTTTTTCAAGGTTCTGAACAAGGATCATCGGTGGAGTCTTCATTGACTGCAACCCATGCGCCTGCGAAGAGTTGAAGGTCTGGCTGCCGGTCGCTGGAGTGCTTTCAATCATCCGCTTTGTCTATTTTAACGCGGTGCCATTCACACCGAGGTAGGTGCAGCAATTGGCCTCATAGTGGACTTGTGCTGGATCAAACCTCAATCGAATACATAGCGTTCAATGAGCTTCAGGTATCACCCAAAACGTTTTTGACCGTGAAGCGCCAGAGCAGCTCTGCGAAAGTATGGCACACCGAGGGAATTCGATTCGATTGTAGGGTGCCTACTTCCACGCACCGCCGCGCGCTTCGCGCCGCAGATACTTGCCGCGACCCGGCCTGCCGATGAAACGGCCGTTCGAGACAATCAGTTCACCACGCGAGTAAACGTCGCGCGCATTGCCCTTGACGTGAAAGCCCTCGAACATGGAGTAGTCGACGCGCATGTGATGCGTCGCTGCACTGATGGTATGCGGCACCACCGGATCCCACAGCACAATGTCGGCGTCGCTGCCTGCGGCGAGCACACCTTTTTTCGGATACATACCGAAGATGCGCGCTGGGGCTGTCGATACCAACTCCACAAAGCGATTCAATGTGAGATTGCCTAGCCCGACTCCATGATGATGAAGCAGTTGCAAACGGTTCTCAATGCCGGGGCCGCCGTTAGGAATTTTGGTGAAGTCATCTTTCCCGAGCGCCTTTTGATCTTCAAAGCAAAATGGGCAGTGATCCGTCGACACCACCTGAAGATTATCTTGGCGTAACCCTTCCCACAGCTTTGGCTGATTGCGCCGCTTGCGCAACGGGGGAGTGAAGACATACTTCGCTCCTTCCCAACCCTTATCGGCAACATCCTCAAGCGCGAGCAACAGATATTGCGGGCAGGTTTCAGCGAAGGCTGGCAGACCGCGGTCGCGGGCCTCTCGAACCTGATTCAGCGCATCTTCGCTGGAGAGATGCACGATGTAAACCGGCACTGCAGCCATCTCGGCCATGGCGATGGCGCGGTGTACGGCTTCGGACTCCGCCAGTGTTGGTCGCGTGAGTGCATGGTAGATCGGCGCTGTCTTTCCCTCTGCCAATGCCTGCTGCACGAGGACGTCGATCACCGACCCATTCTCAGCATGCATGCAGATCAGGGCACCATTTTTTGCAGTCTGTCGCATGGCTTTGAAGATGGTTGCGTCATCGACCATCAACACATTGGGATAGGCCATGAAGAGCTTGAAGCTTGCCACACCTTCCCGGACAAGATCGTCCATATCCTCAAGACCAGCATCGGCAAGGTCGGTGACGATCATGTGCAGGCCATAATCGATGCAGGCTTTGCCCTCAGCCTTTTTCCACCAGGTATCGAGGGCTGTCCGCATCTTCGTTCCACGAGCCTGGATGGCGAAGTCAATAATCGTGGTTGTTCCGCCGATGGCCGCGGCCCTCGTACCTGTTTCAAAATCGTCGGCGGAATTGGTTCCACCGAAAGGCATGTCGAGATGCGTGTGAGCATCGATGCCACCGGGTAGCAACAACAGGCCTGTAGCGTCAACAACGGTGTCGGCAGCGCTTGCAGGAATGCCGTGGCGCACTTCTTTAATCACCGCGCCATCGATCAGAATATCTGCCCGCGCGGTCGCGTCGGCGTTGACGATGGTTCCGTTTTGAATGAGAACTGAGGACATTGCAAATGTTCTTTGAGGCACCGAATTTCAGCAATCTTGATCCTTTATGATCGCTGCGGCTCAAGGCATTCTGCTCCGTGGTTGCGCTCTTCCCACGTTTCAGGCGGAAGACCATTATCGACTTTGACCATGGTGATGCAATCGTCAACCGGGCAAACCAACGCACATAGATTGCAGCCTACGCACTCGGTCTCATCCACGCGGGGAATTTTTTCGAGCGGCGTGGGATAGGGCCCGTGTCCCGATGCAGCCGCAGCCCGTTCATTACGCGTCACGGGCGTAATGGTGATCGATGTGCGGCTCCGCTCCTCGATTGCAGCTGGCGTTGCATGCAACTCGACGTGGCCATTCATGGGGCCTTCAACACGATCTAGATGAATACACTGATGCGCCCCGTCCCAACAGGCGATATGACAAAGATCGCAGCCTATACATTTCTGTTCGTCAATCTGAGCGACGACCTTGTAATTCAAGTTGAGATGCTTCCACTCGGTAACGCGATTGATCGAGAGCCCGCGCATGTCTTCGATGGTCGCGAACCCTTTCGAGCGCATCCAGTTCTCAAGTCCTTCGGCCATGTCTTCGACGACCCGGTAGCCGTAATGCATCACTGCAGTGCAGACCTGCAAAGTGCCGCAGCCGAGCAGAATGAATTCAACTGCGTCTTGCCACGAGCAGATGCCGCCAATGCCGGAAAGCGGCAGCGCCGATTCAGGATCGGACATGATCTGCTGCACCATGTTCAACGCGATCGGTTTTACCGCGGGTCCGCAGTAGCCGCCGTGCGAACTCTTTCCATCGACATTGGGCCGGGGAACAAAAGTGTCGAGATCGATTCCAGTGATCGAATTGATGGTGTTAATCGCGCACAGTCCGTCGGCACCGCCGCGCTTTGCCGCACGCGCTATGGTACGAATGTCAGTGATATTGGGCGTCAGCTTTACGAGAACGGGGGTGCGAGCTTTTTCTTTAACCCATGCCGTGATCGTCTCGGTGTACTCGGGCACCTGGCCGACCGCCGCACCCATGCCGCGCTCGCTCATGCCGTGCGGGCAGCCGAAATTGAGTTCGACTCCGTCCGCACCCGCATCCTCAGCGCGAGCAACAATCTCGTGCCACGACTCACGCTTTGACTCAACCATCAGCGATGCGATAACAGCGTGATAGGGATAGCGCTTTTTTACTTCTGCCAACTCGCGTAAATTCGCTTCGACGCTTCGATCGCTGATCAGTTCAATATTATTGAGCCCCATGATGCGCTGCCCGTTCCAATTGGTTGCCGAGTAGCGCGAACAGACGTTGACTACCGGCTCGCCAATCGTTTTCCAGACCGCGCCGCCCCAGCCTGCATCGAAGGCACGCATGATTTGCTCGCCGCAATTGGCAGGGGGTGCGGAGGCCAACCAGAAGGGATTAGGAGCGTCGATGCGACCCGCAAATCCACGGACGCGAATATCAGGCATAGGCGGCCTCCGCAATCTTGAGGATGGCTCGTGCCGACCGCTTGCCGTCGGCGACTGCATCCACCACTTCGCGACCGCCGTTTACGCAATCGCCACCGGCAAAGTAGCGCGGATTTCCCGTTTGTCCCGTTGCAGGATCGGCAACGATGCGGCCGGAGTGCACTTCAATGCGTCGTAGGTCCCGAACGAGTTGCGCGAAGGGCGACTGACCGATTGCAGGCACCACGAAATCGCATTCGATGGTGTCGTGCGAATCTAGAATCGGCGACAGCGCGCCATCGACTTCACAAACCTGCACCGTCTCGAGCAGTAGGCGTCCTCGCTCATTCGAGCGAATGGCGTGCGGCTGACGCCGCCACAAGAACTGGACTCCCTCCTGCTTGGCATGTTCGTACTCAAAATCGAAGGCAGAAATATCTCTCTCGCCTCGCCGATAGAGCAGGTACACCGTTTCTGCGCCGAGCCGCCGCGCCGCATTGGCAGCGTCGATTGCAGTGTTTCCAGCGCCGACAACGACCACTGTGCCTTTAATTTCGCGGATGCGCCCGGTCTTGTATGAAGCGATCAACTCCAGCGCATTGATCACACCTGGCGAATCTTCGCCCGGGATATCCATTCGCTGCACCGCTCCCAGGCCGACGCCGAGAAAAATGAAATCAAACTCCGATTCGAGCTCTTCGAGAGTCTCGGCAGAATCAATGTCGCTATCAAATCGAAATGAGACGCCCATGCGCCGAATCATCTCAACCTCGCGCAGGCTGTCGGCGGCACGCAGTTTATACTCGGCAACGCCATAGGTGTTGAGACCGCCAGGCAATGGTTGGCGCTCAATGATCGTAGCGGACGCGCCGTGGCGGCATAGTTCCGCCGCACAGGCAAGAGACGAAGGACCCCCGCCGATACATGCAACCTGCAGGTTGCGGGAAGCACGTGGTGCCGTCAGCAGTTCTTCACCGGTGGCGCGGAATGAATCCATTGCAAAACGTTGCAACTGTCCAATTTGAATTGGGTCGCGGTTGTAGCGATGCATCACGCATGCGCCTTCGCATAGCACTTCAACCGGACATGCACGTGCGCAGCTAGCGCCGAGAATGTTGGCATCGAGTATGCGCAGCGCCGAGCCGCGCAAATTACCGGAGGCGATGCGTTTAATGAAGCCGGGAACGTCGATGTGCGTGGGGCAGGCGCCAGTGCAGGGCGCGTCAAAACAGTTCAGGCAGCGATTGGCTTCGATCACCGCAGCCTGTGGCGCGAGGGGCGGCTTCAGTTCAGTGAAGTGCTCGCGCAGGAGAAGATCGTCGGGTAGGGTTGCCGTACTCATTCAGACCTCGGGGAAATTACTTTGATTGCCGTTCGATCAATGATCAGGACGGCGAATTCGGTGACACGTATGACTCAGGACGCCACCAATGGGCCGTACATGTCGGGGCGCCGGTCGCGATAGAACTGCCAGGTGCGGCGCACCTCGGCAATTTCATCCAGATTCAAATCTGCCGTCAATACTTCGTCTTTGTCACGCGATGCCTGGGCGACGATCTGCCCGCGGGGGTTAGCGAAGTAACTTGATCCGTAAAACTCACCAATGTTCCAGGGCGGTTCAATTCCAACACGATTGATTGCGGCAATGAAATAGCCGTTTGCCGCAGCATGGGCCGGCTGTTCGAGCTTCCATAAATATTCGCTGAGACCGGCGACAGTCGCTGATGGATTAAAAACGATCTCAGCTCCATTAAGCCCCAGACAGCGCGCGCCCTCAGGGAAGTGCCGGTCATAACAGATGTAAATGCCAATTTTGGCGAAGCCAAGATCGAAGACGGGGTAGCCCAGATTGCCGGGACGAAAATAGAACTTCTCCCAGAAGCCGGGCGCAACATGAGGGATGTGCGTCTTGCGATATTTCCCGAGGTAAGTGCCGTCGTTTTGAAGGACTGCGGCTGTGTTGTAGAAGATGCCTTCCTGTTCCACTTCGTAAACTGGCACAACCATGGCGATATGCAGTTCTTTGGCTAATGACTGCATCAGTTTAATCGTCGGCCCGTCTGGGACTGACTCCGTGGTCCCGTACCATTTCGTCGATTGCTCGGCACAGAAGTAAGGACCATTGAAGATTTCCTGCAGGCAGACAATTTGTGCGCCGTCGCCGGCCGCTTGCCGAATAAGGCCGAGGTGCTTCTCGATCATGGCCTGCTTTTGCATCGCGAGCGGCTCAGTCGCAGCCACGGCGTTAGAGGCCTGGATGATCGAACATCGAACGGCTCGGGGCATGGCGCGCCAACTCCGATCAGAAGTGTAAGTATTAGACGTTAAACGATGGAAGCGGGTTGAGCAAATGAATTGTTACTGTATTTAAGCACTTCGGAGCCAGCATGGGCGGTTAGGGGATTCACCGCTGGAATTGCTCGTCTCGTAGCCTTCATTTAGGAAGCCGAGACGGGACTGGGCGCGACTAACTAGTAGTCGATCTTGTTCGGCGAGGCGATCCACGCGGCGAAACTGGACCACGCCTCATCGCCTAGCAACTGCTTAGCGGGGAGCGAACGGTCTGCCGACTCTTTGCGGATTTCAGTATAAAGATTTGCGTCTCCAAAGCCCGCACGGGCAGCATCAGCCGTGCTGCACCCGTAATAAATGGCGGTAATGCGCGCCCAATACGATGCTGCCAGACACATAGGGCATGGCTCGCAACTGGTGTACAGTTCACACCCGTCGAGCGTGAAGGTGTTGAGGGCCTTGCAGGCTGCCCGCATGGCAGTGACCTCGCCATGTGCAGTAGGGTCATTGGTGCTGGTCACCGTGTTTACGCCCTCCGCTACCACACGGCCATCGCGCACAATCAGCGCGGCAAATGGGCCCCCTCTGCCTGAAACGACATTCTCCGTCGCCAGCGTTATGGCGCGGCGCAGGAATTCCGGATTGGGTTGACTGCGCATCTATATTTGCTTCGCTCCTGACTAGAGGCGAAAGTAACCTCAGTATTGCACAGGCTTTGCGTGCAACTCGCGTTTTGATTCCGGATGGGCTCTGGAGAGTCCCACGGTTAATTTAAACAACCATCGAGCGCTGGCGTTTACTTGAGTTGATCGAGGTCCGAAGGTAGATCGATGTCAATATTTCCGCCCTCAAACGGGAGTGTAAGTACACGGCAAGGGGGGTCGCCGAGTAAGGTACGGGCGCCTCTATCTCCACGCAGAGCGCGCAAATCCTGAAACACAGCTCGCGGAAAAATCGCGGGAATTCCCTGACCGCCAGCATACGACGACGCGATGATTGCAGTTTTATTGTTCGCAGCAAAAGCAGCAATCAAGTTCCGCAAATAATCAGAGGTGAGTCGCGGCTGATCGCAGCTCATGATTAGAGCGCCACTCACTCGAACTGTTTCACCGTCGAGCGCCCGCAGACCCGCATGGATCGAAGTGGAGATGCCATCGGTCCAATCGTCGTTCACGATCAAGGTCGCATGTTTGAATTGGATCGACGCGCAAATCGTTTCGCGGTAAGCGCCGAGAACGGCCAGCACGGGCGCAGTTCCAGCCTCGTTGGCCAAGCGTACGGCGCGTTCTAGCAGCGTCTCACCATTCAGCAGAACTAACTGCTTTGGCTGGCCTAGGCGGCGGCTAGCCCCAGCGGCAAGA
The DNA here is from genome assembly GCA_025350325.1 of Acidobacteriaceae bacterium. GTDB lineage: Bacteria > Acidobacteriota > Terriglobia > Terriglobales > Acidobacteriaceae > Telmatobacter. The sequence continues at coordinate 40,962 of JANXYB010000014.1, read as the reverse complement.
ATGATGGCAGCGATAGGCATAGGAGCCAGCTTATCGTGTGTTTCTTGACTCCGAGTCAAGCTACGGACAAAACTAAGACAAACCGGACGATCAATCTGAATAGCGAGAGGCGGGTTCTTGAGCAATGAGACAAGCGCAGCGGGCGCAGTGTATGTGTCGGGCGACGGCGGCGAAAACTACGGTCTGCACGCCGGCGTTCTAGGGCCCGTCGAGACGCTGGCGCAATCCGTGTCCGCGATGGCTCCGTCCACCTCGCCATCTCTTACCATTCCGCTTGTCTTTGCCCTGGCAGGCAACGCGACCTGGTTTGTCTATCTCATGGCTATGGGCGCGATTTTGCTGGTGGGCTTTTGCGTGAGTCGATTCGCACGCCTCACCGCCTCGCCCGGATCGCTCTACACTTACACCGCGAGCACCTTGCCTCCTGTTTTCGGTGTGGTCGCGGCCTGGGGACTTCTGTTGGCTTATCTAGCAACCGGTGCGTCTGTTGCAGGCGGCGCTCTCTATTACATCAATCTGCTTGCGCAGCAGTTTCTTCACCGAACGCCGCCCGCTTTGCCCACCCTAGGGATCGTCTGTCTTGTCGCGGGACTCGTCGCCTATCGAGACGTAAAGTTATCTGCGGAATTGATGCTATGGGTCGAGGTCGGATCGGTCAGCCTGATCGTAGTGACGCTCGTGTTCATGCTGACACGGTTTGGTTTCCATTTCGACATGGACCAATTCCGGCTTAAGGGTGTCGCTCTCCCTTCCCTCGGACCGGCACTCGTCCTTTCGATGTTCAGCTTCGTCGGTTTTGAAAGTGCGACCACGCTGGGCGGAGAAACACGCAATCCGCTGCGAACAATTCCCCGTGCTGTCGTGCAATGCGCAGTTTTGGCCGGGGTATTTTTTGTCTTGTGCTCGTATTCCGAGGTGCTCGGATTTCGCGGCGAAAGCGGCAAGCTGAGCGAATCTACTAGTCCCATGCATCTGCTGGCAACCAAGGCTGGCATCGCTCCGCTGGGCATGGCGATGGACTTCGGTGCATTGATCAGCATGGTGGCCTGCGTGCTGGCCTGCACCACCGCCGCAGCTCGCGTGATGATTCGGATGGCGCATGGGGCACTCGTTCCGAAATTATTCGAGCGTACTAGCCGGCGTCATGGCACGCCGGGACCGGCAATCATCTTGTCAGTTGGCCTCATGATCGCAACCACTGCGGTCATGTCGGTGCGAGGCGTCTCTGGATCGGACATGTACGACCTGTTCGGATCGCTTGCAGTATTCGGTTTTCTCACGACGTATGCATTGGTAGCAATCGCATTGCCTTTTGCGCGCAAAGCTCTCGGTCAACTTTCGTATCTCGTGGCTGCGATGAGCGCTATGACGGTTGTGGTGATTATTCTGATTGCGATTTTTGATCTGCGGTCAACCTCGGATGCTGTTCACGCACGCATCCCCTACATCTATCTCGCGTATATCTGCGCAGGTGTCGCCTGGTATTGGCTGCGGCGAAAGCAAGCAAAGATTGTCCTGGAGTGATCTTCAAGGCTGTGCATCCGCGTCTTGGTGTAACAGCAAAGACAGTACCAAACCAACCACTACAAACATCCTGAATGCTGCTTCCTGCCCGTTCCACGTGTGCGATTGCCACATCAGAAACCATTCTGAGCCCACCGAAAGAAATGCTACGAGCCACATAAGCATTGAAAGGGTGAGAGCCATTATGGCGACTCTCTTAGCAGCATTGAACCTGTCCGCAGGCAACTTAAGCGATTGAAATAAGCGGACCGCACCCCACCACAGCAGAATTCCAGTGGCGATTTCCCACGCTATGATCGAGAAGTAGAAAGCCAGATGGAACGCAGGTGAAGGAAGCGCCCTCCATAATCCGCTATTCCCAGGGAATGTAGAATCCATCGTGAGCACGTGGCGCACGAATTGATAGTTCGAATTAAAATCGGTTAGGTTGTTGAATACGATAAGAGTGTAGAAAAGACCGATACCGGTCAGTAGAAGCAGCTTCGCAGCGCGCGTGATCATTGCCGCGACCTCGCGTGCATTGCGGTCGATTGCCCGGCTGACATCGGATGCAAGAAGGCAGCCAGCCGCAGCAACAAATAGTTTTTTGACATGGCTTATGCTACCTGAGGCGCATCGCGTGTTCCGGGACAAAGTCCTCTTGCTCTATGCTTTAACGGGCGCACCTGTAAGACCGGCAAAAAATCGATGTGCTCGCAACCTCTTAGAAAGCGTTCGGTTTAGCGGCTTTATAGCTGACCCCTGGCGGGCATCCGGCACGCCGAGTCGAATCTTTAGGTGAAATTTATGCCGGAATTGCTATTCTAGGTGTACACCGTAAGTCTAAAACCGACTAAAGTTAGCACAATCAGCGCAACATCTGTGCACTTTTCCGCCCATCATTTGTAACCCCAACATCAGCATTTCAAACGAATCGAGAGTTCTCTAAACTCCGAAAACGAACAAGCAATCCACCCACTCTGAGGCTAACAACGTGAGATGTATTATGCGTACCCTTCCCAGTCTGCATTTCCGGCTGTTCGCGATTTTGGCCTTGGCTGCACTGTTCGTTGCGCCTCTCTCGGCACAACAGACCCTTGGCGGCCTCACGGGTGAAGTGACCGATGCTTCCGGGGGCGTTATACCTAACGCCTCGATCACACTTGTTGAAGAGCAAACCTCGTTAACGCGCACCGCCAAAACCAATGGCTCCGGCAGCTATACGTTTGTAAACCTGCCCATCGGTACATATACGCTGACCTACACCGCCGATGGTTTTGATGTTCAAAAGACACAGCACATTGCCGTGCAGGCGAATCGTACCGCCACGGTGAACGCCGCCTTGAAGGTAGGGCAAACCACCACCACCATCGAAGTTGAAGCCTCGCCGTTGATGAATGCGGTCGACACTACCGTCGGTTACGTGATGGATACTGCACAGATTGACGCAGTGCCCCTGGCCACCGGCAGTTTCACCGGCGTCGCGATTCTCTCCCCGGGCGTGAACGCAGAACTATCTGGCGGCACGGGATCGAACAGCGGGCTTGGCAACGCCCCTATCTGGGCAAATGGACAGCGCGACACCAGCAACAGCTTCTCACTGAATGGCGTAGACGCCAGCAATCTATTCAACGGCAAAAGCACCAGCCAGGTGCCGTCGGCGCGTGTCATCAACAGCACAGGAGTATCAAGCAGCACAGGCGCGGGCGGAGTGATTCCTTCGGCCGCCTCAATTTATCTTTCGATCGGCAACGCGATCCCCACTCCGGCTCCGGAGACGTTGGCCGAGGTCCGGGTCAATGCATCTATGTATGACGCGACGCAGGGATCTACCTCGGGCGCACATATCGACATGAGCACAAAAGCCGGCACCAACGTCTACCACGGCGCAGCATATTTTCGTCGCGGTACCGACTGGTTAAATGCTGCTCCATTCTTCTTCAATCAGGATTCCGACATTCCTGCGAACAAAAAAGTTCCGCAGTTGCACCGCTATACGGCCGGCGGATCGGTCGGCGGACCGATTTTCAAAGACAAGCTGTTCGGATTTTTCGCCTACCAACATTTGCATGTTTCAGATCAGGAAATCGGAGATTCCTTTCTCGACGTCCCGGTCGGCTTGAGTGACGATCGCTCAGCAGATGGCCTGGCGGCGATCTCGAACAATTCGTTTTGCAGCGCCTACGATCAAGCAAACTTTGGTTGCACCCCAATCAGCAGTGCGCAAATCGATCACACGGCCTTGGCCCTCTTCAACTCGCCAGCCCTGCCGGGAGAGCCAGGCAAATGGTTGATCCCTAACGACGCTCTTTCTGCGCGTGGACAGACTCCATCCGCTGCGCACCTGGACAACGCGTTCCTGCCCGGTACAGGCCGATTCAAGGCTGACCTGGGCATCGCGGATATCGATTACAACGCCAGTACAAAAGACACGCTTTCTTTGAAGTACTACTATCAGCACGATCCGACGATCGCCCCTTACGCTTACTCAAGCGTGCCAGGCTTTACTGAACACCTTGATGCAGGAGCGCAAGTCTTTTCAATCACCAATAGCCTCATCATCAAGCCCAATCTCAGCACGACGCAGACCTTTGGCATTTTGCGCGAAAAGATCTACGGCAACAATGAACAGCCTTTCGGCCCCAATTCCATTCCTGGCGGCGCGGCAGGCACAGGCTCTATCAACGTTTTCGGTTCGAAATACTTCCCGGGCATCTCGGTATACAACGTGCTGGGTGACTATCAACCGGCAGGACTTTCTTCCGCCATTCTCAATATCGGCCCAAACGCAGAAGGACAGGCCGCGAACACCGGCGTCTTCCAGAATCGTCTTGCGCCCTCTGGCAATGCAATCTGGACGATTGGCAAGCATACGTTCAGTTTTGGTGCTAATTACAGCTACACACAACTCAACACAATTGATAAGCGCACGGGAACCGGGACGGTGGCGACAGACGACTTTAGCCAAATGATCCAGGGCTATGTATCGCCGGGAAGCTCCGCGACAGGCTTTTACGTTACATCGTTCTTACAAGGGAACGCGAGCCGCTACTACCGGGCCAACCAGCTTGGCACTTATCTGCAAGATAAGTTGCAGGTAACTCCCACACTATCGCTCACTGCAGGACTTCGCTATGACTGGGATGGCGGTTTGACCGAGAAATACGGCCGCATCTTCAACTTCGACCCCGCCCGTTACAAATACGATGTCGCCACCGACACCATCGAAAATAGCGGCTTGATCATTGGTGGCAATAATGCAAACGGTACGGCTGGTGTAAGCGCCACCACCCTCACGGGGCGCCAATGGGGCATCGCTCCGCGCATCGGAGCGGCATGGCAACCCGCGCACTTGCATAACAAGGTTGTTGTGCGTGCGGGTGGTGGCATCTACTACGACCGCGGAGAGCTTTTCAGTTACTTCTCTCCCGGCTACGCTATCGGCACTGTAACCGGCGGCCCCTTCGGAGTGAATCAGCAGCTACCTTTTGTGAATGTTTCGAGCTGCCCCACTACTTCGCAATCGCTATATCAGTTCTACATCCCGACATGCGGGGGCAATGGTGGCTTTGGGCCACCAACCGGACCTCCGACAGACGTTACCGGCAACCTTGAGAATCCCTACGGCACAGTGCTGCAGCACACTGCTCCATCCAATCCGAAGGCGTCCGATCTTGCGAACTATCTTCCGAATGCCTACAGCATAGCCAATACCGGCTCAGGCGCGTCGGACCTTATCAACAACGGCCAACCGATTTCTCTTGGTGTCTACGACCGGGGAAACAAACTGCCTTACACCATCAACTACACATTGGATATTCAGTGGCAGCCGCGCAATGATATAGCGATCGAATTAGGATATGTCGGCAATCTTGGACGGCACCAGATCATTCCGGTTCCATTTAACCAACCGAATATCGCTTCCGCGTCAAACCCGACCCTCGGCGGTAGCCCCTATCAGCAGAACTACAGCTACGGCTATAACGTAGGCAATGTGACTTTGCCGGATGGCACCTTCTACCAGGCGAACTACGAAGGCGGGAATGTTGACTTGCGTGTCCCGTATATCGGATACGCGGCCGAGTCGATCACGTACAAAGCCGCCGGCATTGACGCTTACAACGCGCTTCAAGCGCATGTCGAAAAGCGTATGAGCCACGGCATTCAGATCGGCGCGTCCTACACCTATTCGCACGCTCTCGACGAGCAAAGCGGACTTGGTCTTTTTTATAATGGAAACAATCCGCTCAACCTGCGTAGCGGCTATGGCTCGGCCGACTTCGATCGCACCCATGTAATCAATTTCAACTATGTTTTCCGGGTGCCCGACTTGGCTCAAAAGAGGTCGTTAGAAGGCAAGTTAGTCGACGGCTGGTCATTGATCGGGCTCACCGTATTGCAGAGCGGTCAACCCTACAGCATCATCGATTTCTCAGGTGCGATCGGCAGCATCTATTACTCCACCGCCGACGGCATCACCAACCCCATTGTTCCTCTCGCCCCGGGCTGTACGCCAAAGAATGCGCTGACTCATGCATCAGGGGCATGGACTCCCTCAGGCGGTCAAGCTGCTTTGAAAGCGTCTTGCTTCACGCTTCCCTTGCTGCCCGCAGGTGGACTGAATGGCGCAATTCCAACTACCGATCCTTACGAAACCGGCTTCACCAGTGGGCAGCGCAACATTTTCCGCCAATCGTTCCAGAAACGCGCCGACGTCTCGCTGGTCAAAGTTGCCAGCTTCAGGGAAAAGTACAATCTGAAATTTACATTTGACGTCTACAATCTGACCAACACAACAAGCCTCGACGTACCGGGTAACGAAGTGACGCAGAACGCTGGCTACAACCCGTTCCCGCAATCCCCCAACTCCAGCGAAAGCGCGCCAAAGCAGGTCCAATCCACAGGCTGCGGAACAGGAAATGTGGTGGAGGGTTTCTATGCGTGTCCGTCGGGCTTAGGCATCGTCACACACACCATCGGTAGTCCAAGGCAGATTCAAATGTCGTTGCACTTCGACTTCTAACTCAAAGAGCAATACAAAGCTCTAAACCTCGCCTATATCCTCGTTCCAAACCTCGGGGTGCCCGGCGATGTAGCCTTCGATCAGCTCGCGACACTCGTGGTTGTCGAGATCGATCACTTCAACTCCGATTTCGCGCAACCAATCGATACCGCCTGAAAACGTGCGGCTCTCGCCAACCACAAGCGTGCCAAATCGAAATTGTCGTACCAGCCCGCTGCAATACCAGCACGGAGCCAGCGTGGTTACCATGATCAAATTGCGGTAGCTGGTTTGGCGACCGGCGCGCCGAAAAGCGTCGGTCTCCCCGTGGATACTCGGGTCTCCGTGCTGCACGCGCCGGTTGTGACCCCGGCTCAAAAGCTCGCCCGATTTTCTAAAAATTGCGGCACCGATGGGAATTCCGCCCTCGATACGTCCGGCTTTCGCTTCCTCGATAGCCACCTTGAGCATGCATTCATACCGTTGCGCGTCCGATGTGAACTGAGTGCATTCGCCGTCTTTCACAAGGTTCCTCACGGTTGTTGATCATACGGGATGGCGGTGGCATTGGACGGTATTGCCCGGTGCTATTGTTTGCTGTGCCATCACGCACGCTCCAGAGAGCCGATCGACAGTTTCATAGCTGGATTCGAGCATCTTATTGCTTCTATTGACATACTGATTGCGCTATACCAGAAGCCACTGCACGCACGCTTGAGAGGGCTTGACTTGAAGTGCACTCGAAGATGTACGTTGGAATAGTGCTGCCTCGGCCGATGAAAGAAATTACTGGAAGGGGAATGCTATGAAGTTCCGCAAATTAGGCAAGAATGGACCTACGGTTTCGGCGATTGGGTTGGGCTGTATGGGGATGAGCGAATTTTACGGAGGTCGTGACGATCGCGAATCTCTGGCTACGATTGATCGCGCATTAGAACTGGGCATCAATTTCCTCGACACATCCAACGTATACGGGCCTCATACCAACGAAGTGCTGGTCGGTACTGCAATCCACTCCCGTAGAGACAAGTTCCTCGTCGCCACAAAATTCGGCATCGTGCGCGATCCCAACGACCCGACCCGGCGCGGCGTTGATGGCAGTCCCGCCTACGTTCGCCGCTCAGTCGAGGGCAGCCTCAAGCGTTTGGGCATCGAGACCATCGACCTCTATTACCAGCACCGGGTTGATCCAAACACGCCCATCGAAGAAACCGTAGGCGAGATGGGTCGGCTGGTCGAGGAGGGCAAGGTACGCTTCCTCGGTTTGTCAGAAGCCGCGCCGGCGACCATCGAGCGCGCCCACCGCACTCATCCCCTTACCGCTTTGCAAACGGAGTACTCCTTATGGACACGCGATCCCGAGCCCGAGCTGATTCCGCTTTGCCGTCGCCTCGGTATTGGCTTTGTGGCTTATAGTCCGCTGGGGCGCGGCTTCTTAACAGGCGCATTCAAAAGCCCTGACGATTTTGAATCGGACGACTACCGACGCTCCAGCCCGCGCTTTCAAGGCGAGAACTTCACGCGTAACCTGAAGCTGGTCGACAAGGTCCGCGCAATGGCGGCAGAGCTGCATCTAACTCCTAGTCAGCTCGCGCTGGCATGGGTGCTAGCGCAAGGTGAAGATATTATCCCCATCCCCGGCACCAAACGCCGCAAGTACATCGAGGAGAATGCAGCTGCAATTGAAGTCGTACTTACGCCGGAAATACATCGCGCTCTCAATGAGGCATTTCCGCCCGATGCTGCGGCCGGCGACCGGTATGTGCCGGCCATGAAAGCGCTCCTGAACATCTAATCCACTGCGAACGAGCGCGGTGAGGCAATGCGCTTGATTCCGCCCTACGGGTGCGGCACTTTTGAATGCGCAAAAACGACCGCTTGTCCCTGCAGGATGCAGATGCTTAGTCATGCGACGGGTGTTCGCACCGGCAAGTTGCCCGCCAGCATCGAACAGTTATTGCAGTTGAGGGTCCTGGAAGTTTGACAAAGATTGTGAATAGATGACAGATCTCGAACACGTTTTGCCCCTGTGGCGCGAGTTAAGGGAAAGCGGTGCGGACTATGTACTGGCGACGATTGTCGCCGTGCAGGGACCGAGCTACCGCAAGCCCGGCGCGCGCATGTTAATAGCACGCGACGGCCGCCGTGCGGGCACCGTCAGCGGTGGATGTCTAGAAGCCGAGGTGGCGCGCCGCGCATGGTGGCTCACCGAGTCTGGACCGGTGGTGGAGCGATACTCGACCGTGGAAGATGACGGCGACATGCCTTTTGGTTCCGGCTGCGGTGGGGTAGTCTTTCTGTTCCTTGAGCGCCGTCTAACCGCCGCACCGTTGCTGAGTGCCCTTGAAGAAGCATTCAATCGGCGTACGCCCCTAGCGATCGCCACGATCCTCGACGGACCCAATATAGGTCAGAGAGCTTTCACCGGCGAACACCACATCGCAACCAGAAATAATTCGGCGCTGCCATTAACTGTTTTTCAGCAGCCGGCCTCGACTAATGAGCCAAAGACACTCCTCGAAATTATCCAAGATGCCGCAGACGTAGCGTCCTCACGCGCAGCTTCAATCGACCAGATCGTTTCTATTGATGGAACAGCGACGCACATCTGGTCTGACTATCGTCCGGCTCGACCATGTCTGTGTATCTTCGGCGCTGGCGACGACGCGAGGCCGCTTGTAAACCTGACGCGTGAATTGGGATGGTTGGTAGCAGTTTTCGACGGTCGCACTCACCTTGCCACGAAAGAACGCTTTAGCAACGCAGATGTTGTCAAGGTGTTGCCGATAGCCGACCTGCCGGAGGCGGCGTTAACTCATCTTGATTTACAGTCAACCGATGCCGCCGTCGTTATGACCCACAGCTTCGAGCAGGACACTCGCATTCTTGCTTCTCTTCTGAGCGATTCACAGCCTGCGCTGGCATATCTCGGTGTCTTAGGCCCGCAACGCAGAACGCGCGAGGTGTTGATAGAGGCAGCGCGCCTGCTTGGTATTGCGTGCCCGATTGATCATGCCGAAAAATGGCTGGCAAACATCAATGCGCCGACCGGCCTTGACCTTGGCGCAGATACACCCGCCGCGATTGCGCTCTCGATTCTGGCTGAGATCCAAAAGACAATTGGGGCTGCGAGCGGCAAGCCCCTCTGCGAAGTTCGCGCTGCACGGGCAACGGCTTCGCAATAACTCGCGCGGATCACGAAACGCTTCGGAATTTATTGCTGCAGTTTCGAACTCGCTGTCAAAGCGGCGCAGGATGTCCCGCTCTTCGTGCCTTCATGATCACGTTTTTTTAACGCAGATATTCATGAGGTTGGCTGCGACAAGTCGCCTTGCTGCCCGTCAAACTTACCCGTCCGATGACCTAAAATACACATATGGTGGATCTCCCATCCTCCCTCGATACTCTCAACGCACGCATAGTGTCTTGCGAACTCTGCCCACGCCTGCGTAGCCATTGCGCTGCGGTGGCTCGCGTTCGCCGCCGGGCCTATGCCGACTGGGAATACTGGGGCCGGCCTGTGCCATCGTTCGGCGATCCGCATGCACGCGTGTTGGCATTGGGCCTCGCGCCGGGCGCACACGGATCAAACCGCACCGGGCGTCCATTCACCGGCGATGGCTCGGGCAACTTCCTTTATTCCGTGCTTCACGAGGCCGGCTTCGCTTCGCTGGACAAAGGCACGCATCGCGATGATGGACTGAAGTTGCACGACCTTTGGATCAGCGCTGTTGTACGCTGCGCGCCTCCAGAGAATAAGCCGACTCCCGAAGAGCAACGGAACTGCGCGCCCTGGCTTGATCAGGAACTGCATTTGCTGCGCGACCTGCGAGTTGTTGTTTGCCTCGGACGCATAGCATTCGAGGGGCTGCTCAGCCACGCGCAGCGCACCATGCATATGCCGTCGCGTTCGCAGTTTAGTTTTGCTCATGGTGCCGAATGCATTCTGCCTAGCGGGCTGATGGTGATTTCGAGTTATCACCCTTCACTGCAAAACACCAATACCGGCAAGCTGACCCGCCCTATGTTTCTCGCCATTTTCGAGCGTTCGCGAACTCTGGCTGGATTATCCTGAGAGGCCTATGTGGGAGGGCCGCAAGAACCTGCGTCAAGACTGTGGAGCGGGAGACCGGGATCGAACCGGCGACATTCAGCTTGGGAAGCTGACGTTCTACCACTGAACTACTCCCGCAAATTAGAATCAATCACTTGCGCGGTTGATTAGCCCTTACTATCCAACTTACGATCCATCCGGCTTCATACGCCCAGGAAATTGAGGCAAATACCGGATATTTACTACCCGGATCGGCGCCGCCCACCAATATACGCCGTACATGCCCGGAAGCGATGGATAGTAATGGATAGTAAGCAGCCTGGCCGCAAGGCCAACCTTAAACAGTATCGCCCGGTGGGGGGCAAATGGCAATTTGTCCCGGTTGTCAGGATGAATGGCAAACCTAGGCCCGAACTGGTCCTTATCGGCGGCAAGCCGGAGCGGTCCAAGGGTGGAACCTTCTACCTTGAATGGCGGGAGGACGGCAAAAGAAAGACCCGCCCCGTCGGCACAACACCGCGGGAGGCTCTCAATGCTTGGCAACTTCAGACGAGCATTTTCTCAGGCGCCGTTGAACCTCCGGAGGAGCCTATTCGCGCACTAGTTCCACGCGTCGATTGCGCGCCCGACCTTCGAGCGTGTCATTGGTTTCCACCGGGCGCGATGCGCCATAGCCGCCAGTGAGCAGTCGGTCGGGAGCGATGTTGTACTGACTGACCAAGGCTTGTTTCACAGATGCCGCGCGACGTTTGGAAAGATCCAGGTTGTAAGTATCGACGCCAATGTTATCGGTATGGCCTTCCACCGTCAGCTTCCAATCTGGATTGTCGGTCATCGCCTGAGCGATCTCGTTCAGCACTGGCTCAGACTCGGGCTTCAGTGTCTCTTCGTTGAAGTCGAAGTAGATGCCATAGGTGACGGCGCGCTTTTTCTGAATTAACTGCTTCTCCAGGACATTTTCCGGCTTCGCTACTGGGAAGTTGATCTTGATGATCTCCAGGCGGAAGTTGCCGTTGTGATAGAGCGGATTCTTCAGCCTGAAGTTCAGAACCAGGGGATCGGCCGCATCATCCAGAACGAAGATTTCGCCGACGCTTTGCGTAGTCGGCTGTGGACCTTCGTCAAGCACGGTCATGGGTGCCATGAGATGGATCACCGGCAGGTCGACGCGCTGGTCATTTACGATCATCGGATACTGCACGTCTTGAGGCTCAACACGGGTAAACATTCCGCCCTCATGCGTCAGCCTTATCCCGTTGGGAACATCCTCGAAGTCTACATATTGAAGGTTCGTTTGCCCGCTCGACTTGATCTCCTGAAAGGTCTTGTTTGAAAGACGGAAACGAGTTACGTCGTGCATCAGGCGGGGCAAATCTTTACCATTTCCTGTCATATAGCCGCTGGCAGCCTCATAGTCGCTATTGCAGTTCTGATTTGTAAGTGGCTGCGGCTTCCGCATATTCCCGTTGTCGTTCTTATAGGCCTGGTAAGCGGTGGTGGTCGTGACCGTCGCTTCATCAACGGAGTCGATGGAATTTCTGGCTTCGGCATCTTCATATTTGATGCCCCACGCAGTGGTAAGCACAGTACCTGGTTTGAAGGGCACCTTCGCGTTGTCCTGCGCTGCAAAAGTGGATTTGCTGCATGGGGTGACCGGATCGTTTGACGAAAGTACGGGTCTGACGTTACCGCTTGCGCCCAGTGCGCTCAGCACACCCTGCAACGCTTCATTTATATCCGACGGTCCTTCCTTCGCCGGATCCACGCGCTTGTCATTGGCATTCGGGGGGATGCTTTGAGCCACGGCTGGCGCTTTCTCGCGCACCTTGTTACCTGCATGAAATACACCGACAATTACTGCACTCACGAGCAGGATGGAAACCAACGCGATGCCTATCAGCATCGGTAACAGAGAGCGGCGTGCCGGAGGCTGGCCGGGGGTACGGGTTGGCGTCGAAGGCGGGTCCCCATTTGGCGGCCCCTGCGCCCATTGATTGTTGCCCGAAGGCGGAGGAGCCGAGGCGGACGATTGTCCGGCCGGTACAGCGTCACTCACAGGGGTGAACTGCGCTGCGGACTGAGCGCTCTCCGCAGACGTAGGGGCAACGGAGGGATTCTGCGGCGGCGGACTCGCGACCGCGCCGCCGCAGGAAGGGCAACGATCTACTCCGGGCTGCAATGGCTTTCCGCACCACGAACAGAACTGCGACATACTTCACTCCGTAAGTAGTGGCAATTTCACAAGTCCGGAAGTCCCGGGCGGTCTCACAGCGCGATGTCCGCCCTCAAAGGTAAGGGAGATCAAGTTAGTTAGACTAAATCCGCAGCGCACGCCTCATCGTCCTGCTCCGCCCATCAGCACGCTGGGATTGCCGTTGATGTCGACACTCGAACGGTAGGGAGTGGCCAGGACATAGCCGACCCCGGCTTTCAGCATTCCGGCCTCCACCATTTTCGTCCCGCCCGAATCGTTGAGCTCCATGTAGCCCTTGGCACGGTCCTTTGTCCCGAACAGCGAGAGCGGACTGCCACCGTCGCCGTAAAAAACCATAGAAGACTTGTCGATCTGGACAGCCTGCTTGCCGTTCGTGTTGAGCTTAAAGCTTCCGCCCTCCTGACTCGCTGTCATGCTGGCCTCGATATGCACGCCGTCAGAATTAAGCACGTACACGCCGATGGGGGCGTTTGGAAATACTCCGAGGCCGACTCCGGTCTTGCCGGTTGTTGTGTGAACCGCGACGTATCCCGCGCCCGCCTGACCCACACTTATCTTGACCGATCCCTGATCTGCGGGGCCGACCTGCAATTGGCCCTGCTTCTCGTCATTCAGAGTGAGACTTCCCGCGATTGCCTGACCGTCGCTAGCGAATACGTGGACCCCCATCCCGCCTTGATAAGTGCCCAGCGCAGCCCCCTTTTGTCCGTCGGAGCGATGCACAATCACTGCTCCTGAACCCGATGAACCGATGCCAACCAACACGCTGCCGGCAGCTGGATCACCTAATGTCAACGTCGGGTTGTTGGCGGACCCTCCGACCTCCAAGATAACTTTCCTTCCACTGGCATCCATAACTTTGAAAGGCGCCCTCACGGTGAGGACCTGGGAGCCGGCGGGGCGGCCGCCCGCCTGCGTCTTGGTGGGCTGCGATTCGCCGCCTCCTCCGGCCGGCTCCTGACTTTGCAGGCTGTGCACTTCCGCTTCGAGCTGCGCGATCCGGTTCTCCAGCGTGGCAGTGTTGGGCTTGCCTCCATTGGCGGGCTCGGCCTTCACCTGGTCAGCGGCCGCGGCCGCCGAAGCCGCCTCCTCCAGAGTCTTGACGCGACGATCCAGTGCGCTTAGTTGTTGCTGAAGCACGCCGATTTGCTGGTTGATTGCAGACGTCCCCTGGCTGCTCGCACTCTCGGCGAAAAAGATCGCAAGCATTACCAAGGAACATGCGATGGCAACCGTGGATCGCGAAGGGATGGTCAAAAGCCTGAAAGACATAATGTCCTCTCCGTTTGTATAGGTCTGCTGCACCAGCTCGACACGCGCGCGTTGCGCGCGCCTCCTGAAGTGCTACGACTCAGTTTCTGGACCGTTGACAGTTATTTGTTGTTGGTAGCGCACACTTCCACCTCGGAGCGATCGACTGGTCCATCCTTCGTTGTTGAGTGGTCTGAATGTTTTGAGCTCGACTAGCCTACTTCGTTCGGCGTTTAATCACTTCTCTGAGCAAAGCTATGGCGGTCGCCTCACTTGCCGCCGGACCCCGCACCGCGACGACCACTGCTTGCGGACCGGTGATGGCGCCGGCGTTCCATCCGCCCATCGACATCTCCACGAATCCCTGTGTTCCCACGTCGGGCAGCTTCTTGAACCCCTTCGCGCCCTTGTGAGGTTCGTGATACCGCGCGGGGACGATTTGGATCATCGCGCTGTCGCCGTCAGGGCCCCCCTCCCATTGACATCCGGTCCCCATGGCCGCGTCGTGTCCAGGCGATAACGGCTCTCCCACGTACTTTGCCAGCTCGGCTGCGGTGAACAGCTTGCACTGTGGGTTCCTGTCCGCAGCAATCTTGTCTTCGCCCGTCAACGCCGCTGCCGTTTTCTTCGCATCTGTTTGCCCCGCGGAGCAGCCGCTTCCGAGGCATGGAATCAGAGCACCGATTAGGAGGTAGAGGGCAAGCGCTTTGGTTTGCATGAATTCTCCCGGCTATTGACGCATAAACTTCAAGCGGTGGTTATTGGCTCGCCCATCGACTCGTGGTGTTGGCCTTTTTCGGCTGCGACGCCCCGAACCGGCGGTCAACGGGCGCGGTTCGGACATGCTACAGCTTCCAGGACGCCTTCGCATAGATAAATTTTCGTATCGTGAAGTGTCTCGATCCAAACTTTAATCCTCACCCCGGTCAACATGGGTGACATCGCCGTTGCGTTCTAACGACTCCGCAATCGTCCCTATCGCAGTCCTCAACCAATTGACCCTGAATGGATGAAAATTCAGCGGTCTGTCGAGCGCGTTAGCTGTTCCCGGGCCAACTGTGACGTGTTTACCGGTTACCGATCCTGACGAGCTCGAGCAAAAGTACGATAGAAGCGGTGAACTCAGCTTTGAACCATCAAACTCGAATTTGTGACGCGGCGTGCGCGGCGCTTTTCGTTCGATGATCCGCGGGCGGCAGCTGCAAGGCTGCCACCGATGATTTTGCCATGAACAAGTTGCTCGCGAGGCGAAAGTTCTGTCGCGTCTACCCTCTGGCGATAGACTTGCTCCAATGAGAGAACCCGAGAACCTTTCTCCCACTCCACTTCCTGCCCCGCGCCAAGGCCGCAACTTGCTGCTCAAACTGGGGGCGCTCGCAGTGCTGGCGCTCGGGCTTCCCTATGCGCTGGATGCAATTTTTACTCCATGGGCGTTCTTTATGGGCGGCCATTTCCACCTTAATCCGAAATGGGCCGGGTGGGGACGGATGCATTCCAACACCTCAGGCAACTACGCAATTTATCTCACGATCTCGCCTTGGTTTGGCCGCGGCCACTCCCTCACCGATATCACCGGCAAAGGCGCTCTCTGCACGCAGCGCGGCGACAACTATCGTCTCAGCATGGCCGGAAGTTTTGGGGAAGGTTCGGGCGTCGATCTCCAAGGCAGATCCGCGACAATTTACCCCCACAATTTCTTTCGCAAAAACGTGGGACACTACGATCCGTCACTGGAGTTCCGCGGGAGGTGGAACAACCCTTACTTGGTGCTTGACGACCAAGGCTCCATCAACCAGGCGTTTGATCCCGACGGCAGGCTCGCCAAAAAGAATCACGCGGGTTCCGACATACAGGAAAGAGTATCGCTCACACTGCATGAAGGCAGCCGCTCAGACTTTGAGGCGGCCTGCGCGGCGTTGCAAGGGAAATGAGCGTGGAGCACCGTCTCAGCAATTGAAATGACCCCACTCAACTTCAAGCGGAATAAAACAAAAAACGCAGTTTGGGAGAACAAACGGATGCAAAAGGTGAGCTCCGCAGCGTGTTTGGTACGGCCCTTGCAAATTCTGGCTACCGGGATCTTATTTGAGGACAAGAATTGAGGTTTCCATGAAGGTCGTCAACCACCGCTTCGCTCTGGGAAGTGCCATCTTGGCATTCATCGTGTTGAGTGGCTGCAAGGGGCGAGCGCCCGGCAGCCAGACTGGCGTTGAAGGCTCACATGCGCGAACGAGCGCGCCGCATGTCTTCAACGGAACCGCTCGCCAGCTACGAAAAAGCGAGATGAGCGAGGCCGAGATCAAATACGGCATCGCCCCAGTGCCGAGCAACGCAGTGACGTATCAACCGGATGTCATCATCGTCGGCGGTGGTCCAGATGTCATTCGCTCTCAAAGCGACAGTGGATTCATCTGGACGATAGACGCCTCTGCCCCACACGCTGATGAGTTGAAGGAAGGCAACGTCCTCTTCCTCACCAATCGGGCTGTGGGTCGCATCCTCGCACTTCAACGCAAGGGGGATGCCTTGATCGTCGCGGTTGGTCCGGTCGATCTCACCGAAATCGTCAGCGAAGCTCATATTCACATCCCGGAAACGCCCATCGATCTGAACGAAGCTATCCCCTATACACTTTCGGAAGTTCCGGGCCAGCAGATTCATGTTGCTGACAACACCCATGCATCCGACGGTTCCGTGGTGCCCGCCATCTACCAGCCGCAGGCAAGGACCTTCGGGGCACTGTCCAATGCGCATTTTCTCCCTGCGAGCGAACAGACCAACGTATCGAACCAGGTCAAGTTCAAGGTAACTCCGACGGCCAATGGTTCTGGAGTCGGCATGCAGATAGCCTCCGACGGTGGCGGACTGACTCTATCAGCGGCGGTGCTCGTGCACATGACAAAACCGACCGTCAGGTTGGACCTTGACATTGCGCACGGCCTCAATACGGTTGTGCTCGAATTGGGGGGTGCGGCCGGACTCACGTGGAAGTTCAATGCGGGCAGCAAGGATCAAGTCGGTGCGCTCGTCGATGCCAACGACCTACTGGTACCGGATACCGACTTTGTGATGAACCTCATCAAGGATGCCGCCACCGCGGCACTCCCGATTTCAGCTACCTTTCGTCAGCGTATGTCGGTGAAGACCGCACTTGGCGTCCGCAAGAGTACCCTGAGCGCTACGGGCGACTATTCGTTCAAGGGCAGTTTCAGAGTTGGCTACCAAAATGGCAGTTGGATTGCGGACGCACCAAGTAACTTCAGCGCGAACAAATCGCTCGTCGAGTCCACGGATGGAAATTCCGTTGCGATCACCGGAATCGATCTTGGGCACGTCCTGACCTTGATTGCCGGAGTGGGCGTTGCCGGTTTCACGGCGGGTCCCTACGTCTCCTTCTACTCGGCCCTCGGCGTCGCACGAAATACGGATATCGGAATGTTGCCGTGCAACTCGGCCACATTGAAGGTGGACGTTGGAGGCGGAGCCGGATACGCCATTCCGCGATCAATCACTCAAGCGATCAACTACATCTTGAAGCTCTTCGGCAGTAAGAAGCAGATAGCGGGGTACGGGGGCGTCGCAATTGCCAAGCCGACGACCTTGATTAACACGACTGGTAACCGTGGTGGGTGTCGGCCGATATCGTAGACAGACCGGCACTTTCAAACATGAATGCACTCCATGCGACAGCATTCATACCGGGAGAATCCTCGCGGCGAAGACATTGAAATTCCGCACGGCTGGTGAGTCACCGCCGATCGGGACAGAACCGGCCTCGATACCTCAGGAGGATGGCTCGATTCTTATGCGATCGTTGACCGCCGACCGAATTCGCTGCTAGCAACCAAGGTAACGTCCTGCGGTTTGCACCGAAACATGGCCTAGTAGGAATTGGATCTGCTCCTATTCGCCCCCAGAAGCATGGCAAAGACGTGCACCGGTTCTTCGTAAGTCGTGGAGAGCTAGGAGACCCCTCCTGCATAGACATTGAGCGCATAGAAGGGCAACGAGCTTATGTCGTCGCTCTCATTGTCGGCAGCCACCAGGGTTGTGTTGGAGTTGCTCCAGGCGAGCGTGTCGTAGAGCGCCCCGGGGTTGCCTTGCGAAGTCCAGCCTGCCGCGAAGTCGGTGCGTGCCACATTGTCGTCGAAGATGACGACGCCGCCGGATGCCCCAGGCGAGTAGCGGTGATCAAACGACGTGACGGCTGTCGTCGCGGGGCTGTCGGTGCTGCTTTCATATCGCCGGCAAAGAGGGACCCCCGCCTTGCGGATCAAGGAGCGGCCATGTGACGAGTGAGTTGAGGCCGGGAAGGCTGAGCTCCGACATCGCTTCAGCTCCGGCATACGCCACGAAGAGACGGCCGCGGTCGGATGCGATACCAAGCAGGATTGGTTCCGGACTTACCACGGTTGAAGCAACGATCGCGCCGCTGGTTGGATCGACCCCGACAATGGCGTTGGGATGCGCAGCGTCGAACATCGACGTACCCGCGTAAAGGATCGAATCGGCTGAATCCTACGCCAGGCTCAGACCAGAGAGGTTGATCCCGATCACCTGCGTGTTGCCCAAGTTCGGATTGACGGTGAAGACGAGCGAGTTCGTGGATGGGCGATTCCCGAACTCATCCCAGACCGTGATGATCAGCGGGCCCGCAGCCTTCATGGCTGAAGCGGGAAGCACGGCCGACAACTGGTTAGCGCTGACGTAGGTTGTGGGCAGGGCCACGCCACAGAGTGGCCGTAGTCGGAGAACGCCAGGCTGCTCTCTGTAAAGGCAGATCCTTTGATCGTGAGCGTCACATCCGGACCGCCCGCGGCAGCTTCCTGCGGACTCACGGTAGCCAGCGAAGCAAAGGGTAGCGATGCCGGCGATCCTGTCGTCACATCGGGCGGTTCATTCGGATTGACCGCCCTGCCATCAATCAGGAAAATGCCGCCGGTCTCCGTGGCAGGCCAAGTCGGTGTTGTAAGCAACGCGAGCCCCGCCTTTCCCCACGGAATGACAACCTCCGGACAGACTGATACCCGACTGACCGCCACCTCCATAGTTGCCGGCCTGCATATTTCTCACCGGGTCGTACGCCCAGTCAGCCCAGTAGAGCAGGCCCGTGGTCTTGTCGTACTGGGCGGGGCCAACGGAAAGGAGCGAGTCTTGGATCGGCTGCGTCCAAGTCACTCCTCCGGCGTCGACATCGAGCTTGTAGAAGCCGCCCTGCATGCCGTAGATCACGGAGTCGTTCGCCCCCCACTCGTCAACAGACTGGTGCGCCTCTACACCGTAGCCTTGTTCAAGAAGGACGTAGAACACGCGGCAACGATCCTTCAGAACGTCAAAGTTCGAGACTGGTTATATTCGCGCATCTATCCTGCACAGAACTACGTTGGCCAGGAGGACGGCGCAACGGTTCAGCTTAAATCGAGATTGTCAGGAGTCTGGTTCAAATTGCAGAACAAGCATCTGTAATAGGCGAAGCAATCGTGCGGTGGCTCGAGGGCAACGACTGCCACGGGCTGCCGCGCAAACGCTCCGGACAACTCAAGCGCATCCATATGCATGACTTGACGCCAGTGGACTCGCTTCGCCGCGCATTATCTTCGCCCCGCGGCTGGCTTCTATGCCTGCAAACGTCATAGCTGATGATGTTCCGAATTTCGTCGGTTTCTACCGCTGCCATCTGCCCGATCTCCTCGTTTTTCACGAGACACTCACGGCAACATTCAGCAGATCGGCGCATTAATGGTCCCTCACGGCCGAGAGTCGAGTATTGACGCTCTCAGCAAAAAATACACGCTTGACCGGTACCGGATGGGAGCGCAATATTTCAAACGCGCCATCAGTGCATTTCGCTCGCGGAACGGCGCGACGACCGTAGCAGACCCCGTCAAGCGTGTTGTGCGGCGATTCTCAAGGACATCGGGCGCTCGGATTTTTGATGCGAAATTGCTTCAGTGATTCTGTTATTACCTGAGTCTCACGAAAACGACGACGAGCGCGGCTGTAGCGGAACAAATAGTTGAAGGCTCTGCTTCTGTTCAGACTTCCCTTCCCGGCGCATTCTAAAATACCAACTCAACGAGAGGGCGAGCCCGCTGGTCAGGGACGCAATTGCCCGGCCAATCCAGAGACCATGCAAACCGTATCCCAATGGAAAAGCGAGCAAGTAGGCAAGTGGCATGCCGACGCCCCAGTTGCACACGATGCTCACCCACATCGGGGTCCGCGTGTCACCCAATCCAGTCATGGCGGAAGCAAAGATGACAAAGCATGAATCGCACAGGATCATCAATCCACACAGATAAAAGAGCGGAATCGCAGCCTGAACCACCTGCGCATCATTGGTGTATAAACCCGCGAGCGAATGGGCCAGCAGGATGAAGCACGCCGCCGCAAACACGCTAAAGCCGATGGCCAGATTGAGCGATGCCTTGGCCGCGAGTTGTACTTGGCGCAGATTGTTGCGACCCGCCGCCTGACCAACGCGGATCATGGCTGCATAAGCCATGCCGGTCGGCACCATAAAGGCGAACGCATTGACATCCAAAGTGACCTGGTGCGCGGCAAGCAGTGTGCTGCCCAGCCGCGCACAGAGCACAGTCATAAATGTTGAGATACCCAGTTCCAGGGAAAACTCGACTCCAGACGGGAAGCCGAGACGCAGCAACGCCTTCAATCGATTCGGATCGGGACGGAGCATCGAAAGCCTCGGCCACAACTGAAGTTTGCGAAAGCTGATGAGCGCAGCCGGAACGAGCACAAGCAGCATCCAGTAACGCACCACCACCGTTGCCCAGCCTGATCCGGCGATCCCCATTGCGGGAATGCCGCGGTGGCCATACAGGAAAAGCCAATCGAATAACCAGTTCATTGCGCCCGACGTAATCAGCGACACACTTATCAGTACAACTTGGTTGATTGACTGCAAGTACCGTCGGATCGCCATATACAGCATCAGAGGTGGCGTCGACCAGACAAGCGCGTGCAAATAACTGTGGGTGCTGGCGGTGATGTCTGGCGGCGTACCAAAAAACGGAAGCAGCCACAGGCTGGCCATCGTCGCCGCCATCACGAGCGGTGTGCCGACAACGACAATCCACATCGCTTGCATGAGCATCACCACGCACTCGGAGCGATTGCCGCGCCCAGCAGCCTGTGAAATATAGGTTTCCATTCCATTGAGCAGGTAAATCATAAAGAACACGATGGCGTAGAAAATGGTGTTTCCTACCGACGAAGCGCCGATCATAAGAGCGGAGTGGGGTAGACGGCCAATCATGATCGCGTCCACTATATAGGTTGACATCCATCCCAGTTCACCCAGCGCAAGGGGGACTCCAAGGCGAGAGGCAGCCCGCATTTCTTCGGGATAGGAGTTAGCGCCGCTATCGGTGTCGAGGGCACCCGGCGCGGTTTTTTGCAAATTGCTCGCCATAGTCTCTCTTGCTCTGTGTCAATAAAATTTAGATTCATTTGCTTGGAGCGATAAGTTCGCCGCGCGGATGCTCCGCACAGTAAAGTCAACAAAATCGAGTCGCCCGCTTCCTTCAATCAAAGCGACTTGAATAGCCCCCTTACTGGCGGTTGCACGCGGGCCGCCCTAGTGTTGATCGATTTAAAGCCAAGGCCGTGCGACAGGCGGATTCGCAAGCTAGTCAACACCAGGCGGGCGGATTGAAGCTAGGCCCAAGTGTCCTCCGCGTCGACTCGGACTAGCGATTATTCTTCCGATGTTCAGAATGATTCCATGAAAGCTTTTGCTTCACAGACGGCATCGACTTCCAGGGATCATTTGCCAGCCGCAACTTCCAATTCTCAAAGTCGGCGACGTGGAATACGGGACGCTCTGCCAATTTCAGATCGCTCCAGGCCAGCGGCAACGAAACGGCTGCCCCCTCGCGGGCTCTAGGAGAAAATGGCGCGACCGCCGTGGCGCCGCGCTCATTGCGTAAATAATCCAGGTAAATGCGATCTTTGCGGGCCGCTTTAGTCATCTTTGTAAGATAGAGGGATGGATTTTGCTGTTCTAGCGCGAGCACAAACTGATGTGCGAACTCATTCAGTTCGTTCCAATCGTGCTGCGGCGCAATCGGAACCACAACATGCAAACCTTTTCCGCCTGTCAATTTTAGAAAGCTTTCGAGACCGAGACTCCGCAGCGCTTTTCGCACTTCAGCGGCGCTCTCCGTCAATGTCTTCCAGGCTATGGCTTCATCTGGGTCGAGATCGATAATTATTCGGTCCGGGTGTTCAAGGTCATCGTTTCGCGATCCCCACGGATGCACTTCCAGCACACCCATCTGTGCGAGGCCGGCGAGCGCCTCTTGCGTTGACAGCGTTATATACGGCTCGGGTTTCCCCGTCTTCTTGTCAGGCACATCGACGGAGCCAACGCCGGGCGGGAGCATATGATTTGTGTGTTTTTGAAAGAAACACGGTTTTCCGCTGCCCTCAGGACACCGCACGAGCGACAGCGGCCGCCCCTCGACGTGAGGCAACATGTGCAGCGCAACTGCCCAGTAATAATCCGCCAGCATCTGCTTGGTCAGGCCTGACGGATTATCTAAGACCTTGTCTGGATGTGTAAGCCGTACCGGCGCGTTTGGTCCCGAACCCTTCTCAGGTTTTTTGGTAGGCGTAACTTTTGCGGCATTCTGCGAGGGCTCATTACGCTGCGCCGCCGACTTCTCCACACGATGCCTAGGGCCGGGTCCGGCATCCTCCCGTATGACGTCGCGAGCCGCCTTATCTTCTCGCAGACCCTGAAAGGACGCCTGTCGCACCAGGTTGTCTGCGGTCCAGGTCGCGAAATTTACTTGTGCCACCAATTCAGGCTTAACCCAGATCGCCTTGCGCCGCGCTTCGACAGGGGGCTTGTCAAACGGCGTCTGTGACTGGCGCAGTCCGTCGAGTCGATCGCGCATGATCTTGTGTGTCTTTTGCGTGAATCCCGTTCCGGTGCGTCCAGCGTAGGCCAGTCGAGAGCCATCGTAATAACCCAGCAGCAGAGCGCCGATACCATGAATTCCGTTGCTCGGCAAAGTGAAACCGCCGATCACAAATTCCTGCTCATGAATGCACTTGAATTTCTGCCAGTCGCCGCTTCGTCCCGAAATATAAGTGCCAGCCGCTCGCTTTGAGACGATACCCTCCGCGCGAAGTTCGCAGGCTTTTTTTAGGATTGCTTCGCCGCCGCCTTCGATGTGTTCGCTCAATCGAAGCCATTCCCCGCTACCCTCAAGCACTCTACGCAAAATTGCTTTGCGGTCTGTCAGTTCAATTTGGCGCACGTTGTGACCGTTCAAGTGCAGCAGGTCGAATACAAAATAGGTGAGCGGCTTGGTCACGCCTTCTTGAAAGGCTGCCTGCAAATCGGCGAAGCTGGTCGTGCCGTTCTCGCCCAGTACAACGACCTCACCATCGAGAACCGCCAACTCGATATTCAACTCACCCACTTGCGCCGCTATAGTTTTCATGCGATGAGTCCAGTCAAGCCCGGAGCGGGTCAGCAACTGCACTTTGTTTCCGTCTTTTCGCGCTTGTATGCGATAACCATCCAGCTTTAACTCGTGCAGCCATCCGCTGCCGTTGGTCGGCGTGCTCGCTGATTCTGCTAATTGAGGCTTTATAAATGCAGGAAGCTTTTCTTTTGGACACGGCTTCAAAGCTGAAGCAAAAGAAGACTTCGCGCTTAACTTTTTTGAGGTACGTTTTTTCAACGGCCCGTTTGCTTTTGAATCGGACGACGTATCGGGGAGGTCACCCTTTTGCTCTTGGCGATACCAGGATTTCCCTTGGGTTTCAACTTCCTTCGAGTTCCAAACATGATCTTCGTGATGCGCAATCTCGTCGAGTGAGCGTCCGGTCACTGCGCTGTTAGGCGATTCATCGGTGATGCACGGTTTGTCTTTGCCGCGCTCAAATTCATCATGCTCTTTTATCAGCAGCCAGTTAGGTTTTCGTTCGTTGGCAGCTTTGCCCCCCATCCGCACCAGCGTCCACTTGCCTTTGAGCTTTGTGCCATGCATAACGAACTTCAGCGATCCGCCGCGAAGGCCCTTATCCACATCCTCATAACCAGGTTGCGGAGACCACGTCCCCTGATCCCAGACCATCACCGTGCCGCCGCCGTATTGGCCTTTGGGAATGATCCCCTCGAAGCCACCGTATTCCATGGGATGATCTTCAACTTGTACGGCGAGTCGCTTGTCACCCGTATAAAAGCTCGGACCCTTGGCCACAGCCCAGCTTTTGAGCACGCCGTTCCACCCTAAGCGGAAGTCGTAATGAAGGCGAGTAGCCGCATGCTTTTGTATTACGAAAGGAAGCTCGCCCGAGTTACGCGGAGTCGCACCTTTTGCTTTTCCAGAAGGCTCCGCTGTGACTGCGAAGTCGCGCATCTCTCGATATCGGGACAATTGTTCATCAACCGCATCAGAGGCCGACACTTCACTTTTCGCTTTGCGCCGTGTGGTCATTGTGGTCTACGCGGTCTTCCGCGATCTTGCGGCTTTCTTGTTCTTCACAAGCGTCATGCCATGCTTTTTGGCAGGCCTCGACGGTCGGGGTGAAGTGGATCTTGCGGGTGAGCCACTCGCACCGACTTCTCCCTTAACGCTCCGGCGCAAAGCATCCATCAAGCTGATGACGTTTCCGGGTTTTTGCGCGGGCTCGTCTTTCGGTATGGGCTTATTTTCGAGTTTGGCCTCGACCATCTGGCGAAGCGCCGCCTCATATTCATCTTTGAACTGCTCGGGTTTGAACCTTGACGCTTGCCGCTTGATAAGTTCCTTCGCTAAAGAAAGCTGATCCGAATCGATCTCTACTTTTTTAATATCTTGGAAGAATTCTGCTGGGTCGCGCAACTCTTCGTCATAGCGCATCGTGTACGCCATCATGCCGGCTAACTTGTCATCGGAGGGACTCGCAATCGCCACCAGGTGCTCTCGGCCGCCGAAAGCGATTTTGCCCAGCGCAACCTTTTCCATGCTCTGAAGCGCTTTCCGAACGACAGCAAATGCCTCGGCTTGCTGATCGTCCTCGGGTACCACAAAGTATGGCTTCTCAAAGAATGAAGGACTGATTTCAGTCATCCCGGCAAACTGCGTAACGTCGATTGTGCTTCGCGATGGGATGCGAAGATGAGCGATCTCCCCAGGCTCGATGCTGACGTATTCGCCCTTCTTGTATTCGTATCCCTTTACGATGTCTTCCATTGAAACTTCTTGATCGTCTCCAGCCACCTTTTGATGGTGAATGCGTTCCCCAGTTTTCCTGCTCAGCTGATGAAAGTGAATCTCGCTCTTCGCGTCCGTCGCGGGAAACAACTTCACTCTAAATGAGACGAGTGAGATACGGATCTGACCAGACCAGAATGGACGAACCATTAAATCCTCCGAACAATAATTTCAGCAGCCACAAGCAAAATCAGACTTCGAACCGCGTCTCGTTTATGCTTTGGCGGTGTCCGCGCACCCATGACTACAACACTCAATGACGCTCCGGCGCCAGGCCTTCCATGGGCCATTTCACGATAGATCTCCCAAGCCCGCTGTCTTTCCCTCTGCGCCGTTCTTCGGAAAAATTAACGTAAAGGCGGTCCCGCTTTTGCCGGTTTTTTCACTGCTTCGCAGATGCATGCTCCCGCTATGCTTCGCCAATATTTGGGATGTGACCCAGAGACCCAGGCCCGTACCCTGATTGCCTTTGGTAGTGAAAAATGGATCGTAAATTCGCTTTCGCGTCTCCGCGCTAATCCCCGAACCTGTATCGCTCACCGTCACGCGCACACCCGGGGTAGCGGTCCGCCAGTCTGTCGCTGGCCTGACGCGGAGCCGCAATTTGCCGCCGTTCGGCATTGCCTGTACAGCATTTCGAACCAGATTGGCCAAGACCTGGCGGATTTCACCGGGAAAACACAACATATCTGGGGAGTCTTTTTTGTCTAACGCCACTTTGATTCTCGCTTCGTTAAGTCTTCCCTTGAAGAGTGCGAGAACCGGATCGATCAGCTCGCTAATATTCGCCATGGCAGGCTCAACGTCATGTTGATGGAAGCGAAGCGTGTCAGTTGCGATCTTTGCCACTCGCTGAATCTCGTCCTCGGCTTGACGGGCCAGTTCATGCGCCTCGGAAATCTCGTCGGTGTTCCGCACCAGGTAAAGCAGGTTGATGACTCCCTCAAGCGGATTGCTAATCTCGTGCGCAATTGACGCAGCCAGTTGTCCGGCGACCGTCAGCTTCTCAGTCTCTATCAACATCCGCTCCGCCCGACGCTTCTCGGTGACGTCATGGCAGATCAAAATTATGTGAGTTGGCTTTTCCGACCCACCCCGCAAAAGCGAAAATGAATTCCGAACCCAGATCGCCTCGAGATTGGGCCGTACATACCGCTTCTCAAGTACGAAGCTGGGAATCTGGCCGGATACGAGCTGATCAAGCTGCTCCTTGCATCTTGGCTGATCGGCCTCGTGGGTCAGCGACAAGATAGTCTCGCCATCTAACTCCATTTCGTTCCGCGACACAATGGCTCGGTATGCTGAATTTGTCTGCTTAAAACGCCCTTCGAGATCGGTGATCGCCATTCCCGAAGCCGCGAATTCAAAGGCTTCTCGAATTCGATCTTCGCCTATTCGGGACTGATCCTTGGTTTTATGCCTGTCGTCTGTTCTATCCCGATCTTCAGTTTTTTCATTTAAAGCTGTTTTCACGCCGCGGGGTCCTCCCTTCACCGTCAACTCAACTTCTCGAAGCATTAGATGCATTCAGAACAAAAGTTGTGATGCGGGACCCTAATCTCTGTGAGAAACAAAAAGAGGTCGTACTTATGGCCGCCCAAAAGGGGCGCATCGGCCATACTTCCCGGAAGAGCCGCCAAGCGCAAATCTGAACAGCCGAGTCTTTTCCCCTCCAGTACAATTGCGCCAGTCCAAGAGATGCGAGCAAAAGTCTTCTGAAAGCTGGGTAGTGTGAACCGAGATTCCATAATATTTCCGCAACGTCAAACTTCCGTTCCGCGGTATCGTCGTACCATCATCTTCATTTTTGCCGTCATAGCCATTCTCGTTATTTGCAGTAAGACGGCCATCTCGTATTACGTCGACTTTCTCTGGTTCGACTCCCTTGGCTACGCAGCAGTTTTTACAAAGACCTTTGGATTGCAGTGGGGAATCTTCGCTGCCTCATTCCTGCTCACCTTCCTGATTCTTTACGGATGGTTCCTGGCTCTCAAACAAGCCTGTCGCGAGCAGTTGCGGAACGCCGGCACTGTGGTCATCGGCATGCGTACCTTCCAAGTCCCTGTCGATGGAGTTTTACGCTTGGGTGCGCTGGTAGTGTCCGGGGCAATCGCTTTGATCACGGCCGCGGAGTTTATGGCTGAATGGCCGCGCTTTGCACTCTATTGGTTCGCGCCAAATGCCCCCAGCCTGCTCCCCGACCCGATCTTCGGGCGATCTCTCAATTTTTATCTGTTCGCTCTGCCGGCCTGGCAATTTATTTCTGGCTGGTTGCTGATGCTGGCTATCGTGGCCTGCGCCATGGCCGTTTTTTTCGTTCTCCTCACCGGCAGTACCCGTGTCTTTTCAGGGGAAATCGATAGCTCCCTTCCCATCCCGTGGCGCACCATCTCGATCGCGGTTTCGTTCTTGATGTTGACCATCGCCCTGCGCGTCTATCTTGGCCGGTTTGATCGCCTGGTAACAGACCATACGATCTTTGGCGGCGTGACCTACACAGATGCGCATGTGATTCTGACGGGCATGCTGGTAGTCTGCTTCGCGCTCGTGTTGGGCGCCGCCATTGCTGCCAGCAACCTGGTGACTCGTCCGCGCATGGGCCGCCTCCTTGCCGCTCCGGTTCCGGCAGTGGTTTGCTTCTTCGCTGTACAGATATGCGCGTGGTACGTCAGCAGCTTCATCGTAAAGCCCAATGAGCTTGTTCGCGAACAGCCCTACATCGGTCACAACATTGACTTCACGCGGCAGGCCTATGGCTTGAACCAAGTGTCGCAACACGAGTTCCCTGCGGAGACAACCGTCGCAGCCGCTGATCCCGCAAACAACCAGGGGACACTCAAAAATATTCGCCTCTGGGATTGGCATGCACTTCAAGACACACTACGCCAGATACAAGAGATTCGAACCTACTATGATTTTCCCGACATAGATATCGATCGCTATCAGATTGATGGCGAGGAGCGCCAGGTGATGCTTGCTGCGCGCGAACTCAGCGTGGAGAAGTTGCCTGAAAGCAGCCGCAACTGGATCAACGAAAAGCTTATCTACACCCATGGCTATGGCATCACGTTGAACCCGGTCAACGGATTTACATCGGAAGGCTTGCCGACCTTGATGTTGAGCAACATGCCGATTCAGAGCTCGGTGTCGACGCTCTCTGTGAAGCGCCCCGAAATTTACTTTGGCCAGCTCACTGATACTGATGTGTACGTTAAGACGCGGCAAAAAGAATTTGACTACCCGCAAGGCCAAACCAACAGCATGACATCGTATGAAGGGGACGGCGGAATCCTGCTCGGAGGATTCGTGCGGCGTTTGCTGATCGCGTACGACCGCGGGGATCTGACCAAACTACCCTTCAGCGACGACGTGAATGATCAGAGCCGTTTGTTGATGCGTCGCAACGTGCTCGTACGTGTGAAGGCCTTGGCGCCCTATCTAACCTTCGACACCGACCCATACATAGTGGTCGGCGATGATGGCAAATTGTCCTGGATGCTCGACGCGTTCACAACCTCGGACGACTTTCCTTATTCGACCCACTATCCTCTCGGCAGCGGTCAGATCAATTACATGCGGAATAGCGTCAAGGTGGTCATCGACGCCTACAACGGAGCGGCGACATTTTATGTGTTCGATCCGCAAGACCCGATCATCGCGGCCTACCGAGGCATCTTTCCGAGCTTATTCAAAGATGCTTCGGCAATGCCGGCCGATTTGCGCAAACATGTCCGTTACCCTGAACTGCTGCTGAAGGTGCAAGCATCCGCCTACGGTCTATACCACATGACCGATCCCGCCGTGTTCTACAACCGTGAAGATCTTTGGACGGTTGCCTCTGAAGTGGGCCTCACGCAAAACGGCGAGCAAGCAGTCCAGGCGATGGAACCAAACTTTGTCCTGATGAAGTTGCCCGGCGAAGCCAATGTTGAATTCGTGGAGATACTACCGTTCACCCCTTCCAATCGAAACAATCTGATTGGCTGGTTCGCAGGCCGTAGCGACGGCGCTAATTACGGCACTTCGGTGGTTTACAACTTTCCCAAAACCAAGCTGGTCGACGGCCCATTGCAAATCGAGGCGCGCATTGATCAGAATGCTCAATTGTCAGGCCAACTCACGCTTTGGAATCAGCAAGGCTCTCACGTGCGGCGTGGAACGCTGTTGGTGATTCCATGTGGGCGCGCATTGATGTATGCCGAGCCCATTTACCTGCAAGCCGAACGCAGCCCTATGCCGGAGTTGCGATTGGTCGTGCTCGCTCTGCAGGATAGGCTCGCCTACGGTTCGACATTTGAAGCCGCGTTACGGTCCCTCTTCGCGGGCGAGACGTCATCGCTCACTGCAGACACGTCCTCCGCGGAACCGCGCGCCACCACTTCACCAGCCGTTGGTGTTGGCAAGCCAGGCGATAATCTCGACAGCCTCATCGCAGGCGCAGCTAAAGATTTCGCCGATTATCAACGTCTGACATCCGAGGGTAAGCTCGGTGAGGCCGGTCAAAAGCTGGAGCAATTGAAAGTCAAGCTCGAGGCATTGAAAGCAAAACAAAAATAGGTTGGCCGACGCTGTTGATTACTGCCTCTGATCTGGAGGTACCTAGCGCGGGTGGGGTCCTTACCGGCTTTCGTGACTTTGACAGCAGGCTGCTCGACAAAAGGCTTGACACCGTTAAAGCTGGATCCTGCAAATCACATTGAGAGTCGCGCGTAGGATCGCGACAACAGTACAACACCTCCGACGCACCACGGTCCTTCTCGAGAGAAGGACCGTGGTGACACAAACGCCGCCTGCCTTACTTGACTGATACTTGGAATGTTGCTGACGATGGTGCCGGGCTGACGGCAGGGCTTCCGGTCCCCGTCACGGTGAACGTGTAGGTTCCCGGAGTCGTACCCGGTGTTTTGGTGCTACCACCTCCGGTGCCGCCGCCCCCACCGCCGCATGCAGACAAACTTCCCAAGAGTGCGATCAGAGCCATCACTCCCAGCATCGCTCGCCAACTTCGCCGCCGCGCTGGAATCCCGAAGAACATCAGCAGCGCCAGCACTGCACCGCCGCCCGCCTCGGACCAACCCCCGATTTTCGGCTTTGCCATCGATGCTGTGGCTGCCGTCGTACTAACGGTCACAGTAGCGGTTCCTGATGTTGTGCCCGAACTCAGGGTCACGGTAGCGTTCGCTGCAGAGCATGTTGGAACTTCGGTTGCTCCAGTGGGTGATCCGGTCAGCGAGCAGCTAAGTGTGACTGTGCCCGCATAGCCGTCTGTGGCACTCACTGTCAGCGTCGCAGTTGCTGAGCTACCGCGCGTGACAGCGACAGGCGTGGATACGATCGGTGACGTAACCGTGTAGGTCGGTATCTTCACCGTAACCGTCGCCATCGCCGTAGTTAGAGCGTAAGTGGGGTTTCCGCTGTAAGTGACCGTCAACATATCGGAGCCACCCCTCAAACTATTCGCTGGGATAACAAATGAATAGGTCCCGCTGGCGGAGACCGCCGTGGGTGCGGAAATGTAACCTCCTCCGGTAAGGGTTACAGTGCCCGTCGCCGCTACTGGTGAGCCGGTTACGGTACCCGTCACCGTCAGCGGAACACTTGCGAGGAACGTGCTTACTGCGGGCGTCACAGTCACGGTTGCTCTCGCTGTCCCGGTTAATGAAGTCCAACCAGTCACGACATTCGCCACATTCAAAGAACCAAGGCCAGTCGCCAGATCGAATCCCGCGCCGGCGGCATAGCCTGATGTGATGCCCAGCAGATCGCCCGCCTTGTTGACTGTGCAATTCGGCGAATTGGCCCCACATGGCACTGCAATCGTGCTGGAATCAATATCGTTGAAATAGCAACCATTGGTGGTCGCACCAGTTTCAGACTTGCAACCGGAATAAGTTTGCTTCCCGGCAAGCGCGTAAAGCTGCGGGTTGGGATTACCCTGCGGCGCGCCAGCGTTTTGGTTGATCAGAGCCATTACTCCGGCCATTGCCGGCGATGCTGCCGAGGTTCCACCAATCTCCTGCGCTGTGGGCTCGGCGGTGATCGAGGTCGACGTCACGCACGCCCCATCCGCCGCAACGCAGATCAGGTACGAGCTATCCCAAATCCCGTTTGAAGCAAAAAATGAAACGTCCGGGATATCCCGCTTTCCATCCGCGGGAATACCGGTAACGCCCGTCTGCCAACTCGGTTTTGGATAGCCGCCGACACAACTTGCTGCAGTGCCTGCGTCAGTCAACGTGCATGCGCTCACGCCGCCGCCGCCGCCGACAACATCATTAAAACTAGAAAGGTCGACCCCGAACTGCGCATTGATCTGAATGAAATTGGTCGCAACGAAATTGCAGGCATCCTCTGCGGTGCTCATCACACCAGTGAAGTTGACCTTCGTCCCAACTGTTTTAAGGTATGCGGTCGATTGTGGAGTGGCACAACTGTCATTCCACGGCACCTCAGGCACGTAGCCTAAGGCGCTTGTCCCATGCACATCGTTGGATGAGCCCCAGAACGGCGATCCGCTGGAGCAATTGGTGGTCACCGTCGGGTTGCACCAATTGAAATCCGTTCCGCCTACCGCAGTCACATACTGAGGCGAAGCCAAACCGCTTACCTGCAGGCCAAACTTAGACGGAAGAATGGTAAGAGGCGAGCTACCTCCATCGCAGGCAGCCGAGCCTTGATCCCCGGATGCTGCAAATACTGCGATGCCCTGCGTCGCTGCGGTCTGCCACAGATTGTTGTACGTGGCGTTGCCAGTTATCCCCAAGCCCAGTTCGCACTCGCCGTAACTCACATTCAGAATCTTCGCCGTGTTGTTCTCAATAACATAATTCGCGGAACTATAAACGGTGTCGGTTGAGGGAGTCGTGGCGCCCGAGACCACCAGCACGATACTGGCTCCCTTCGCCACTGCGCCCGACCACTCGACGTCCAACGCATTCTCGATTTGGTCGTCGATGGTACACCCGACACTTGTGGATGAACATAGCCCTGGATCAACGCCATTAGCGACGATAATTTTCGGGGCTGTCCCCACCGGCAGCCCAAATAGTGCTCGAAACGAAGTTACATCCGCCAGGTTAATGTTGCTGGTTCCAGCGATCGCGATGGTTTGGCCGCTACCATCAATCGGCGTCGCCGCATTCCATAGGGGAAGAATGTTGTAAATGGTAGCAAAATCGTAGGGGCCAAGGTCCTCGACAACATACGCGGTGTTAGTTGTCGACACCGGCACGCCCACACCAAAGTCAGGTCGTGGTGTTACGCCCGATGCCGGTGCACCACTCGCACTTATCCCGGTGGGAGCAGCGGCCACTCTTTCCCATTGTCCCGTAGCGCGATTGAGCTTCACTTTTCCGCCCAACCGATGCTGCGGGCGCGGAAAGAAATTATGCAGCGCTTTCACGCCGGCGACCGCCGGTTCGAGCGCCATGGGGATTTGCGGATCCATCATGTTGCTGATGTGCTTTTCACCGTTCACCGACAAATTGTGCATCTCGACATGAAACGCGCTCTCTACCTGCGCCGCGCTCCCGCTGAAGCGGATGGTCATGCGATCTTTCGACACTTCATCCACTGAGAATCCGTGGGTCGAAAGCCAATTAGAGACGGTCGTAATGTCGCCCAAAGATGGCCCAAACTGCACACCGACTTCCGCGGGCTCAAGCCACTGATGGAAGTTCGGGGAAGTCGAGTCATACTGACTCGCAACAAAGGCGTCGAAGGAGGCTTGTCGCTCCGGGCTACGGCTCAGAAGCAGGATGAGATCGCTCATCCGCGTCCTAGCGCTCACGCGTCCGACATCATTTTGGGCATTCGCGGCAGGGTGGGTGTTGCCTTTCAGCGTCACTAATTGGCTTTCATCGACCCGATCGACGATCCGTACTGCTGCCGGCACTACCTGTGAATGTGCTCCGAGTGAACACAGCGAAGAGAGGACACTGATACAGATAAGGAGTCTACCAAGGAAACGCATATTGATAATCCCGAAGCCTTTCTCTCGGGGGAAGCCCCGATAAGGCGAGACGTTCGTTGAGAGCGGACCATCGTAAGACCGCGAACACTGCCGCCATTTGGCGAGAATCGTGACACTTCACCGTTTTCAGTTGTTGACCGGTTGGCTGGAATTGTATCTTGTCTGAGGAGATTGCAACACTGCCAACAATGCCGTCCTGCCGTTCGGATTGCCTTGATGCTTGTAGCCTAGGACCGTCCTCAAGCCCAATTGTCTCTAGGACGTAATCGCATTGTTTTTTGATCACATAACGTAGCATCGTGGCGAACCGGACCTGGGCGCCACAACTAGTCCGCTCAAATCTACCCGACTCCAATCAACTTGCTGGCGCAGCGGTGCGCGAAATTAAGCTGCAACCGAGCCATCTGTCGTAGAATGAGTCCGCTTTCAGATTGTGCTTTCTGTCGCAGGGAATCTCTGCCTCGCGCGGGGCGCGCTCGAAAAATTTGCCTGCATGTTCAGGATGGGATAAGAATGAACTTAATAATGCGCAGACATGACCTTCTTCCGTTGGCGCTGCCGGTCATTTTGGCGGCCTCTTTTGCGTCAGCCAGCCAAGCCCAGCCCGCCCCTGAAATCGGCGGCCAAAAAGTTATCACTCTGACCCGCAAGGTCACCAAATCTGCCAAGCCGCAGTTCACCAGCATCACTGTGCTGCCCGGGCGCGGTATGGAAGTGCTACAGATCACCGCCAACTTCCCCGGCAAAGGGGAGATTGACGTGCTGGCGTCGCCTGACCTGGCCACCGCAGCCAAGACGCTCGATCAGGAAGACAACGAGATTGGCGCCAAGGGCTATTCCATGGGCTCGGCGTTTCTCGTTCCCTACCCCAATCGGATTCGCGGCAAGCTCTCAGAGGACGGCAAAACGCTCACCACTGAGTGGCAAGGCCACACGCTCAAGCTGCCCGCTAACAATATAGGCACAAAACCGACCGCCGAACGCCATGCCATGCACGGCCTGATTCTCAAATCGCAGACGGATGATGTCAAGGTCACGAACATCGCGGGCGGAAAACAGGTCACCGGTACGATCTATGCTGGAGACTTTGGCGGCCATTGGCTTTCAATGACCAACCTCTCCTTCACCATTACTCTCACCGCGGACGCGGTTGAGGCCAGCATCGTAGCAAAGAACGTGGGCAGCATCGCTGAGCCCATGGCCATCGCTTGGCATCCCTATTTCAATCTGCCCTCCGGCGATCGTAAGCAGGTGCGGCTGAGCGTTCCCGCTTTGGCTATGGCAGAGGTTGACGGCTATGACAACGTCTTCCCTACCGGGAAAGTGCTGCACGTCGCTGGAACTCGATACGATCTGCGTGCACCTGGGGGCAAAGCTCTCGGCAAAGAATTCTTCGACGATAATTGGAATGATCTTGATTGGAAGAACGGCATGGTGACGGTCCAACTCGTCGATCCCGCAGCGTCTTACGGGGTAAGAATTGAGGGCCTATCCCCTGAGATCAAGGCCATCCAGGTTTATGCGCCGCCTGCCAAGAACTTCGTCGCGATCGAACACCAATACAATTTCGGCGACCCGTTTGGCAAGGAATGGGGTTCAACTGACACCGGCATGGTGACGCTCAAACCCGGACAATCCACCAAATGGCACGTCCGCCTGCGCGTTTTCGTACCGTAAGGATCGCCGTCCAGTGGGCTCTCTGCAGAAGGCGGGGCCCACAATCTGGCATAACTTAGTCGGCTCCCAACCTCGACAACTTCACACTCCTGCCTGTTCGCGCGGACTCCCGCGCAGCATCGAGAATCTGCATGACCACGACATTCGTATCTAGCGCCGTCAGATCTCCTCCGGGGACTAGCTGACCGCGCAGAACGGCGGCAAGGTAGTCGAGCGAGTCCTTCTGCGCTCCGCTCAGGGGCGAAGCGGTCGTCAAATGGTCTTCGGCATCATGCTCATGCCGGATCCTGATCTGATCCGCCGCCACTGTGATCGCGTACCCCGTAGCCCCGTAAACCTCCATATCCTTACGCCCAAAAGGCCAGTTCCACGAGCCTTGAATCACCGCCTGCGCACGCGGATAAGCGAGCACAATGGTCGCGTCATCATCGACATTGCCGTAGAGCAGAGGCTTGTCATCATTCAGCACCGCAGTCACGGTCAGCGGAGCCTCGCCATGCATCAGCCAGGTCATCAGGTCGACGCCATAACAGCCGAAGTCGTAGAGCGCTCCGGCACCGTTTTTCGCGGGATCGGTCAGAAAGCCAAGAAATTCAGGGCCAACGCCGATCTCCTTCGGGCCTTGATGGCCGTCGTGCACCACGACGCGCCGCACTTCGCCAATGCGGCCGCTTTTGACCTCGTCATACGCCGCCTTGTTGCTCGCGTACCAGGTCGTCTCGTAATTCACCAGCACTTGAATATGCTTTTCCCGCGCCACACGTCTTATGGCAAGGGCGTCCTCGAGCGAAATCGTCAGCGGCTTCTCCACCATCACTGAAACGCCATACCGGGCGGCAATCTCGATGGCAGGGCGATGCTCCGCGATCGAGGTGTAAACCAACACCGCCTGTGGATGTTGCACCTCAATCATGTTCGCTTCACTCTTGAAGAAAAGCGTCTCCGGCAGCGAATATTTCTTCTGATATTTTGCGATGAGGGCAGAGTCTGCGTCCGCAATGCCAACCAGTTGCACGTCTCCATGCTTTGGCAATTGCGCCAGGAACCCCTCAACGTGCCCATGCTCCAAGCCCACCACAGCCACCCGTAGCGGAGCCGGCTGGCCTTGAGCCCTGCCCATCATCGGCATCGTTGCCAGCAGACCCACTAATAAGCATTTGCCTGGATCAAGTAAATTGCGGAAACCACTCATGTCTTTAGCTTTTCTCCTGCCGCCCGATTTTACTCCCGACGGCACGAACTAAATGCAAAGCCCACTCTCAACAGGCGCATCCAAGGCAACTGAAGTCTTCGAGAGCTATCTCCTTCGGCGAGGTGAATTAGGCTTATCGAGAAGGGAATCCCATGTCGACTCGTTCTTTTGCTTTTTCTGCGTGTCTCGGCCTTCTGGCTCTTTTTGGTTTATCGAGCGCCCCTCCAAAGGCGCATGCCCTTGGGCCAAAAGGCGACGCCTTCTTTGGCTACAGCCGCACCGGATCCAACACCTTCTACCCCAATGTTGGTGGCCTTAACGGATGGGAAGGGGCGCTGCAAATTCACATGCGCCCATTTTTGGGTATCGAGGGCGACGTCGCCCATTATGGTCTCGGCGCCAACGCAGCCGTACCCCGCACCACGACCGTGCTCTTGGGGCCCCGGCTCACTGTGGGCGCGCTCGGGGTCAAGGTTTTCGCCCACGGGCTGGTGGGCGGCGAGCACTCGGCAAACGGTGCAAGCGCATCCATTTCAGGCGGGTCAGTCGCTTATGCTTTGGGCGGGGGGCTAGACGTTCCTATAGCGCCGTTCTTCGGGTGGCGATTCGCAGCCGACCGTATCAGCGCGCCGACGCAGTCGCCCAGCAACGGGACCCATGCCCGCTTCTCCACCGGTATCGTGTTTCGATTTTGAGCGGTCAACTTGAGTTGATCCCATAAACGCGCCGGTAATCCCTCTCCATCAAGTTGGGCGCAACTGATGTAAACGCGACCCCACCTTTTCTCGTCCATTGTCACGATGGGGACAACAACCGCCATTCTTTATCGTTGCCCGTGCTGCGGTTTCAAAACACTGGAATCGCCGGCAACGCTGGCGCTGTGCCCTGTCTGCTGGTGGGAAGACGACGGCCAGGAAGACGCCGAGGCCAGCGAAATTTGGAATACGGTCAACGGCGAACTGAGCCTGCGACAAGCCCGCGAGCACTATTGGCATTCCGGAGCAGCGCATCCCCGATTCAAGCCTTATGTCCGTAAACCAGAGGCCGCTGAGCGATAACGTGCCTTCCGGGGTGCGTCCTCCGCTCCACCGCGCCTCGCCGGTTTGACCCGTGCCGCAAACACTCTTAACATAAGGTGAGGGATGTCCCCGGCCAATGTACCCTGTACCGCTGGAAAGCGCAGCCGGCAGTAGAATTTTGGTGGCGCTTGTCGCGCCCGGAAGGCAAAACGTTGAGTTCTATAGACACTATTGAAAATAATCCCGCACCCGATACGACCGAGCCCCCGGCTGCCCTAGAAGGCCATGCCCATGATGGGCACGATCACGACCACACCCACCAACATGGCCCGATCCTCAATCCAGAATGCACCCGCGAGATGGTACTGGATATTCCGTCGGATGAAGTTTCGCAGGCCTTCCGTAAAGTCACCCGCAATTATCAAAAATATGCCAAAATTCCTGGGTTTCGTCCTGGAAAGGTGCCCGATTCGGTCATCCGGCGACGCTTTGCTACTGAAATCCGCAAAGAAGTAGTCGACAGCCTTTTGCCTGAGCGATTTAACCAGGGTGTACGCGACCTGAACGTAAAGCCCGTTGGCCAGCCGCAAGTGACGGAGTTGACCATCGAGGACGGCGAGCCACTCCATGTAAAGGCCACCTTTGAGTATTTACCCGAGTTTTCGATTGATGGATACCAGTCTGTGACCGTGCCGAAGCCATCCGTAGAAGTGACGGATGAAGAATTCGCACACGAACTGGAGCACTTGCGCGACTCCCGTGCCACCGTTGAGCCGGTTGAAGAGGACCGTGCCCTCGTCGACGGCGATTGGGCGGAGATTTCCTACAACGGTCAAATTTCAGACGACGCTGAAGCAGCCCCCATCGCGGGTGAAAATTCCCTGGTCGAGGTAGGCGGCAAGGAGACGGTTCAGGCCTTCAATGAGGTGCTGCGCGGCGCGAAAGTAGGCCAGGAGTTGAAAGCCGAGGTCATTTATCCTGCCGATTATCCTGATGCAAAGCTGCAAGGTAAGACGGTGGCCTACGATATAACCGTAAAGGCCATCAAAAAGCGAACTATTCCCGAGCTAAACGACGAGTTTGCGAAGGAATTGGGCGATTACGAGACCTTGGCGGATCTTCAAACCCGCGTCCGCGAGCACATGGCTAGCCAGAAGCGTCGCAGTATCGAAGCTGAAACCAAGGATCGCCTGTTTGCCGCTCTTTCTGAACGGTTTACGTTCCCCGTGCCGGAGTCGATGGTGCAGGATCAGATCGATGCGCGTCTGGATCGGGGCCTTCGTGCTCTTGCTGCCCAGGGAATGAATCCTGAACAAATGAGAAAGCTCGATTTTTCGCGTCTCCGCGGCGCCCAGCGCGAAAGTGCTGTTACCGAAGTTAAAGCATTCATTCTACTTGACCGCATTTCAGAGGCAGAAAGCGTTAATGTTAGCGATGAAGAAGTGGATGGCGAATTGCAGTTAGCTGCGATGCAGTCCGGTGAGTCATTCGATGTACTTCGTCAGCGTTTGACTCAAGACGGTGGGCTAGCTAGAATCCGGGAGCAAATGAAGCGCGAAAAAACCGCGAATCTACTGTACGAGAAACTACCCGCGTAACCCGGCTCCTCCCCAGCGACAGGTTCGGGTTTCTGGAGTGGTCTAAGGTAAAGCGGTGCAAATTGCCACGCGGGCCGGATCGCTTAGAAGCCTGCGTAGCCAAAAAGGACGGGGGAAAAACATTCCCCCAACGGAAGAGCGAGAATCATTCAATGGCATTGGTTCCCATGGTGGTTGAGCAGACGAGTCGAGGCGAGCGCGCCTACGACATTTATTCGCGTCTGCTTCGCGATAACATCATTTTCCTCGGCACGCCGATCGATGATCAGGTAGCCAATCTCATCGTTGCACAAATGCTGTTTCTCTCTGGCGAAGACCCCGAGAAGGACGTGCAGTTGTACATCAATTCCCCGGGCGGTTCGATCACCGCGGGCCTCGCCATTTACGACACCATGCAATTCATTAAGAATAATGTGGTTACCTATTGCATCGGCCAAGCGGCCAGCATGGGCGCCTTTCTTCTGCTTGCCGGAACCAAGGGCAAGCGTTTTGCATTGCCCAACTCCCGCATCCTGATCCACCAGCCGTCGATGGGCGGGTTGAGTGGACAGGCTACCGACATCGATATTCACGCACGAGAGATTCTGCGCATTCGCGAAATCACCAACACGCTCATGGCTAAGCACACCAACCAGCCGCTTGACCAAATTGAACGCGATGTCGAGCGCGATTTTATTATGAACTCGCAGCAAGCCAAGGAATACGGCATCATCGACGAAATCATCGATCGGCCGCGCACGTAATCGTTCGACAAACAGTTTATGAAATCGAATACGCTCGTCCAAGGGAGCAGGAAAAAATGAAAACGCGCACGGGACCTGAAGAAGCATTGCGCTGCTCGTTCTGTCATAAATCGCAGGACGCCGTAGCCAAGTTGATCTCGTCGCCCAGCGACTATCCTCGTGCTTACATTTGCGATGAGTGCGTCGCTGTCTGCAACTCCATTCTGGAGGACGATCGTGGCGACGCCGCTCACCCCGCGACCGCGCCCGGCCATCTGCCCAAGCCGCAGGAAGTGAAAAGCTTCCTCGACGACTATGTCATCGGCCAGGACCAGACCAAAAAGAAGCTGGCCGTAGCAGTCTACAACCACTACAAGCGCATCCAGATGAATCGCATGCGCAACAACGAAGTTGAACTGGCCAAATCCAACATCCTGCTCGTTGGGCCGACCGGTTCGGGCAAAACTCTGCTTGCCCATACCCTGGCCAAAATGCTCGACGTGCCTTTCGCCATTGTCGATGCCACAACTCTCACCGAGGCTGGCTACGTGGGCGAAGATGTCGAGAACATTATCCTCAAGCTTCTGCAAGCTGCCGACGGGGATGTGACACGGGCCCAGCAGGGCATCATCTACATTGACGAGATCGACAAGATCGGCCGCAAGGACGAGAACCCGTCCATCACGCGCGATGTATCCGGTGAGGGCGTGCAGCAGGCGCTGCTCAAAATTCTCGAGGGCACCGTTGCCAACGTGCCGCCCCAAGGCGGACGCAAGCATCCCCACCAGGAATTCACCGCCGTAGATACCACCAACATTCTCTTCATTTGCGGTGGTGCATTCGTTGGTCTCGAACGCGTTGTAGGCCGGCGCGTAGGCAAAAAGGCACTAGGATTCAAGGCCGTTGATGTAGAGGCAGATGCGGTAACCACTCGTTCGCATCGGGACACAGAACTGCTGCGGCGAACCGAACCGCAAGACCTTATCAAGTACGGCCTTATTCCTGAATTCGTCGGCCGCCTGCCCGTCATGGGCATTCTCGACGAACTCGATGAAGCCGCACTCACCGAGATTCTTACCAAGCCGCGCAATGCGATCGTCAAGCAGTATCAACGCCTGCTCGAATATGAAAATGTGCGCTTGCATTTCACCGCAGACGCCATCGGCGCCATCGCACGCGAGGCTCTTGCGCGCAAAGTTGGGGCACGCGGCCTGCGCATGATCCTCGAAGAACTGATGCTCGATTTGATGTATCACTTGCCCAGCAACAAGCGCGTCCGCGACCTTGAGATTACGCGCGAAATGGTGGAGCGCCGCGACCTCTCGCTCTGTCTGCTTGAAAAAGCAGGCTGATCTCTCATTCGGCACGATATCTGTACTCCAATCCTTGCTGCGTATGCACCGCAGCAAGAATTGGGTTGCATATCTCACCAGTCCAACTACGGTCCCGCTGTACAATCCCAACATGAGGCGTACCGGAGCTCTGCATCCAGAGCGGTCCTCGCGCGTCTAAAACTTAGGTGT
>JANXYB010000123.1 GCA_025350325.1 Acidobacteriaceae bacterium | reverse complement strand
AGCCAACCTGAGCCAAGCGGCGCTCGCGCAAGTCCTGAATCTTACCGTAGGCTACCTTTCGCAATTGGAGCGCGGCGTTAAACAGCCCAAGGGGCCCTCATTAGCGCTGCTCAATATTATTCGCCGCAAAGGGTTAGAGGCGATTCTTTAGTGATCCCTCAGCATTGAACATGCGCGGCGCGATTGACTGGTTCCGCGCCAACGGATACGCACCCAAAGGAAAAGATTGACCCGTACCGCCATCATCGCTGCCATGCCCGGTGAACTTAAGCCCCTCGTCAACGGATGGCCTAACTCGACGCGGAACAACATCCATTTCTGGGCGCAGCGGAACGAAGAAGAAGAATGGATCGCCGCGTGTGCCGGCGCCGGCCAGTCCGCCGCCACCCGCGCCTTTGCCGCCATCGAAGACGGCGGTCCCATCGACCTTGTTCTCTCCATCGGCTGGGCGGGAGCCCTCACCACGGATGTCGCGGCTGGCAAAGCCTACAGCACCGCCGGTGTCATCGACGTTCGCACCGGCGAACGCTTCCAATGCGATGCTTTAGCGGGCGAACGGTGGCTCGTTACCAGTCCCAAAGTCGCAGACGAGGCCGAAAAGCGCCGCCTCGCCGCCGCTTACAACGCTGACCTGGTCGATATGGAAGCTGCCGCCATCGCTCGCTTGGCTGCCACCCGGGAGATTCCGTTTTATTGCATAAAGGGCGTCAGCGACTCGCTCGACGCTCAGCTTCCCGATTTCAACCGCTTTATCGCTCCGGATGGCCGTTTTCGAACAAGGCAATTCTCTCTTTTCGCACTATTCAGACCTTGGCACTGGCCTGCATTGGTGCGGATGGGCGAAAATAGTCGTAGGGCTTCCCAAAGCATCGCGGAGTCCGTACTCGATCTTCTAGATGAATGAGGAGACATCGAAAAAGGAATGGTAACCCAAAGCTCAAGAGCCGAGAGCCAGGTTGAAACCAGGATTCCCGATACCATGCAGGCGGTGGTTTACCGCGGCGTCAACGACATGCGTGTTGAGACTGTACCGGTACCCCGCATCGGCCCTGGTGAATTGCTGATTAAGGTCGCCACCTGTGGCATCTGCGGTACCGACCTCAAGAAGATTCATACTGGTTCACACTCCGCGCCGCGCATCTTTGGACACGAGATCGCCGGTACCATAGTTGCCGTCGGCGACGGGGTTAAGCGTTTTCGGGGCGGCGAGCGAGTGATGGTCTTTCACCACGTGCCCTGCGGCGAATGCTACTACTGTCGCAAGCAAACCCCCGCACAATGTCTGCTGTACAAGAAGGTTGGCGTGACCGCTGGCTTCGAGCCCTCGGGCGGCGGCTTTGCGGAGTACATTCGCGTGATGGATTGGATCGCCGGCAGCCGCGGCGTAGTTCCCATTCCAGACGACGTACCATTTGAGCAGGCCGCCTTCGTCGAGCCCGTCAATACAGTGCTCAAAGGTGTGAAGATGCTCAACCTCGCACCCGACGACACCGTGCTCGTAATCGGGCAGGGCCCTATCGGTCTCATGCACGCAGCGTTGGCCAGCCGCAGCGGGGCGCGTGTACTCACTTCCGATTTGTATCCTGAGCGGCACGCCATCGCCGCCCGTTTTGGCCTGCGCAATCCCATTCACGCGGGCACAGAAAACGTAGTCGAGCGCGTCATGCAAGAGACGGACGGTCGTGGTGCGGACGCCGTCGTTATCGCTGTCGGTGGCAATGCGTTGATCCGCACTGCAATGGATGCGGCCCGCTGTGGCGGCAACGTCATGCTGTTCGCCCAAACCCAACGCTCCGAGGCCAGCTTTGATCCCGGAGTCGTTTGCATGGATGAGAAAACTCTGCTCGGTTCCTACTCGTCTTCGTTTGAAATTTTGGACGAAGTGACAGACCTGGTCTTCAGTGGATATCGCAACGGATTCGATTTGACACAACTGATTTCCCACCGGTTCCCGCTTGAGCAGGCTGTTGCGGCGATCGATGTAGCATCGCATCCCAAAGCAGATTCGATGAAGATTATGATCGAGCCTGTCCTGGGCGCAGGCGCACAGTAAGGGGACCTGATGGCAGCAACTACCATGAAGGCCGCAGTCCTGCACGGACGCGAAGATGTTCGCATTGAAAGAGTGCCGATTCCAGAGGCGGCACCCGGCGAACTCATCGTCCGCGTAGGCGCTGCCCTGACGTGCGGAACAGATTTAAAAGTTTTTCGTCGCGGCTATCATGCGCGCATGATTGTGCCCCCCGCTCTCTTTGGTCATGAGCTCGCCGGAACCGTCGTGCAAGCTGGTGAGGGCGTCACCGGATTCGTGTCGGGCGACCGCGTTGTTGCGCTTAACTCCGCTCCTTGCGGACAA
Organism: Acidobacteriaceae bacterium; assembly: GCA_025350325.1. GTDB lineage: Bacteria > Acidobacteriota > Terriglobia > Terriglobales > Acidobacteriaceae > Telmatobacter. The sequence continues at coordinate 17,520 of JANXYB010000123.1, read as the reverse complement.
TGCTACTTTTGTGCGCACGGCCAGGAAAATCTTTGCGACGACCTGCTCTTCAACAACGGCGCCTATGCTGAATTCATCCGCATCCCTGCCCGCATCGTCGCTAAGAATACGCTTCGCATTCCCGATCATGTTCCTCTTGAACACGCGGCTCTCACTGAGCCTCTGGCCTGCGCTGTGCACGGCTTTGAAGATTCGCGTCCTTATCCCGGCGCTACGGTGGCAATTATCGGAGGCGGTCCGCTTGGCCTGATGATGTTGCACGTCGCGGCCCTGGCCGGCTGCGAAGTCATCGCCATCGTTAAGCACGACGGTCAGGTAGAAGCGGCCCGCCAACTCGGCGCAGTCCACGTCGTCCAGACCAGCAATATCCGCAAAGCCATTCGCGATACCCGCGCCCTCACCCCTAAAGATCGCGGCGTCGACATTGCGATTGAAGCCGTGGGCGTTCCCGAGGCTTGGCAGGAAGCCGTCGAAATGGTGCGCAAAGGCGGCACCGTCAACTTCTTTGGCGGATGTGCAGTCGGCACCCAAGTCACCCTCGACACCAATCGCATTCACTACAGCGATATCACGCTCCGCGCCACGTTTCACCACACGCCGGCCATCTGCCGCAAGGCTCTCGACCTGATTGCCAGCGGCCGTTTTCAGGCGGGCGCATTTATCACCGGTCATGCTCACCTCTACGAATTAAATCGCGTCTTTGCGAAGCTGATGAAGCGGAGCAGCGAAATCAAGACCGCGATCGTGCCCTGAGGCGAACGATGACTATGACTGCGCTGCACTCAGACAATAACGAACTGGCCCAGGAAGAATTGCTCTCTCGTGGCTGGGCCGCATTGCCCGCCACCTATCGCATGCCTGCCGTCGCGCCCACACTTGAGGAAGCGCGCGCATGGTGCAAGCATCTGGCCGAGTCGCATTATGAAAATTTCCATGTAGCGTCATGGTTTCTTCCCAAAACTCTCCAGCCGCATTTTCACGCCATTTACGCCTACTGCCGTATGTCCGATGATTTAGGCGATGAGGTTGGCGACAAGGCGCAGGCCCTCGCGCTGCTCGATATGTGGGGCCGCGAACTCGACGCCTGCTATGCAGGCCACGCGCGCCACCCGGTCTTCGTCGCTCTCACTGAAACCATTCGCATCTGCTCGATTCCCAAAGAGCCCTTCGCAGATTTGCTCACTGCTTTTCGCCACGACCAAATAGTTACCCGCTATAACTCAATGCAGGATGTGCTTGGCTACTGCCGCTATTCCGCGAACCCTGTCGGCCGTCTGGTGCTGTACGCATGTGGCTATGCGGATGAAGAGCGCTTCCGCCTTTCCGACGCGACCTGCTCCGCGCTGCAACTTGCGAATTTCTGGCAGGACGTGCGCGTCGATTTCGCCAAGGGCCGCGTGTACCTGCCACAAGACGACATGACCCGCTTTGGCGTGAGCGACGAAACGATTGCCAAGGGTATCGCGATTCCCGGCTTCCGTGCGCTGCTCGATTATGAAGTGGATTTTGCGCGTCGGCTTTTTGAACAAGGCCTTCCGCTCATCGGCATGGTGAGCCGCGAACTAGCTCTCGATCTCGACCTGTTCAGTCGCGGCGGCCTCGAGATCTTGCGTGCTATTGAGCGCCAGGACTACGACGTTCTGAGCGCGCGCCCTTCCATCTCAAAGAGCACCAAGATGGCGCTCGCGTTCCGCGCTGTCAGCGGAAAGATGTTGCCATTCCTACGCCTTGGCCCAGCATCGAGAGGATCGGCTGCTTGACCAGAGCAATCTCACTGGACGAAGCATATTTGGTTTGCCGGACTATCGCCAAGCGAGAAGCGAAAAATTTCTACTATGCATTTGTGGCCCTGCCTGAGCCGCGGCGCAACGCCATCTGCGCGATCTACGCATTCATGCGTCGAGCCGACGACCTGGCCGACGATGAAAGCCTGTCGCGTGAGGAACGCCGTCGCCGCCTCGAGCAGTGGCAAACCGCATGGCGGCGCGTCAGCGAAGGCGGCGAAACGTATGACCCCGTTTTTATCGCCGTGCGAGACGCTACAAAGCGCTTTGCGATTCCGCATGAATTGCTCGACGAATTGATCGCGGGCACCACCATGGACTTGAAGCCGAACCGCAGCGATGCTCCTGATACATACGCAACTTTTGATGACCTCTATCGCTACTGCTATCTTGTAGCGTCCGTCGTCGGCTTGGTCTGCATCAGAATTTTCGGGTACACCGATCCGGCAGCGGAAAAGCTCGCCGAAGAAACCGGAATCGCGTTCCAACTCACCAACATTCTTCGCGACGTTGAAGAGGATGCACAGCGGGGACGAGTCTATCTGCCGCTTGAAAATCTGACTGAGCACAATGTCACGTTGCATTCGCTGTTGCATCGCGCCAAGGGCACACCAGCCACAAAGGACGAACGTGCATTACTCGCCGAGATCGGTCGGCGTGCAGACGGCTACTACGCGTCTGCGAAAAAGTTGCTGCCATTGATCGACCCCGAAAGCCGTCCAGCGTTGTGGGTGCTGGTAAGAATATACCGTGGTTTGCTACGTCGCATTCGCCGCGCGGATTACGATGTGTTTTCGCGCCGCATCGTCGTCCCTACGTTCCAAAAACTTGAGATTCTCGCGGTGGGCATGGTGTGGATGGCACGGGTGCGCATTCGATCAAAAAGAGTTTGAATGGCTTGTTCGAAAGCGGCACGATCTTACGCGGCATCCGTCATGTATCGCATTTGTATCAGTGCACAATTCACAAATGGCGGGATGATTTTAACGACATCAGCAAACGCTTGGCATTTATTTAAGGTCATGATTTAGCAACGAGCGGGAATTGTAGCAGCATCAGAATTGAATGGGTTTTGTATCAGGGCACGACTTTAGTCGTGCCGCAAGTGCCATACAAAGGCGTGTGGCTTTAGCCACTGAGGAATAATTGCAGACACTCAGAGAACTCGTCGCGTCGAACCCTGCCAGTGGCCCCACCGTCACCGTGATCGGCGGAGGCGTCGCGGGCATGAGCGCAGCATGCGCATTGGCCGAGGTCGACTTTCGCGTGCAACTGATCGAGCGCCGCGGCTATCTCGGAGGTCGCGCCTCGTCCTATCTGCATCCCGGCGTCAACGAAGTCATCGACAACTGCCAGCACGTGCTCTTTGGTTGCTGTACCAATCTGCTCGGCTTCTATCGCCGCATCGGCGCAGCCGACCGCATTCATTGGACCAGCGAAATGACCATGATTGAGCCGGGGGGACGCCGCTCTACACTCGGTCCTTCACCATTGCCCGCCCCTTTGCACGGACTTCCGAAACTCCTCTCCGCACACGCCTTTACTATCGCCGACAAAGCCGCGCTCGCACGCGCTTTCAAGGCAATGATCAAACTCGGAACCGCCGACGACCCCGGTGAAAAGTTGTCAAACTGGCTGCGCCGCCACAAGCAAACGACGGGCGCAATCGAACGCTTCTGGCGTCTCGTCATAGCCAGCGCGCTCAACGCCGACCTCGACACGATCGCGGTGCCCTATGCGGCAAAGGTTATTCGCGAACTCTTCATGAATTCCGCAGAGGCTGGCGCGATGGGCATGAGTTCCGTTCCGCTCAGTGAACTCTACGCAAGCGCCGCTGAATTTCTCACCCAGCACAATGCCAAAGTCCTCTTGAATGGCAAGGTCGAATCGCTCTCGTGGGACGGACCAGCAGGTAAGTGGACGATCGAGACACGCACAGGCGCACTCACGTCTGATTACGTTGTCGTAGCGCTTCCCTTCGAGGCGATGGGTAAACTGCTTGTGCACATGCCTGCCGCCAAAGGCGCGGAGACACTGGCAAATCAAATTGCCCAACATCAACACTGGCCCATCTGCAGCGTACACCTCTGGTTTGATCGTGAAATCACAGAGCTCAAACACGCTGTATTGCTCGATCGTGAAATCCACTGGATGTACAACAAGGGCCTGCTGCAGCCGTGGCGCAAACTCAACGGCAGCTATATAGAACTCGTTCAGTCAGCGTCGCGGCGGTTCGCAGCGCTGCCACGCGAACAGGCTATCGCGCAAGCTCTAGCGGAGCTCGCAGAGTTCTTTCCCGCAACAAAAGATGCAAGGCTCGAAAAAGCGGTGCTGGTCAAAGAGGTAACTGCAACGTTCGGCGTGCCACCGCGTATCGATGAGGCGCGACCATCTGTTAAGTCGCCGTGGCCGAACTTGTATCTCGCAGGCGATTGGATCAACACCGGTTGGCCGTCTACGATGGAAAGCGCCGCGCGCTCCGGCCATTTATCCGCTGAGGCGCTCGGCGCATATGCAGGGAAGTCGCTGCAATGCTTCGAGCCGGACTTGAAGCCTCATGGCCTGATGCGTTTTCTATCGCAGTCCAGCGCTCGGCGTTAATGCGCTAAAAAATACACGCCAACGCAAACCAGCAGAGCGGCCGTCCACCGTCGCCGATCCACATTCTCATTGAGAAAGAATCGCGCTGCCACCGCATTCGTCACCAGCGTGAGCGATGCCGCCGCCGGTGCGACCAAGCTCAGATTCAGATGATTCAGTGCAAGCAGCAACGCAAAAAAAGCTAACGCGAGAAAGCCTACTCCTGCATAAAATCGCGGACAGGTCACCACTGCCAGGATTGCGCCCTTCATTCCCGCGTGTGCGCGAATGTCGTCCAGGTCGCCGATTGATTTCATCGCCGATGCAGTGAGCACTTCGCCAGCCGTCGAACAGAGCACAACCGTCCCAATCATCGCCGCCGCGGTCCACGGTCCCGCATGCGTTGCAGGCAAGAGCAGCATCACTGCGGTATCTCCTCGACGACGCTCCGCTCAATCGCAGCGTTCGATGCTTCAGTTCTTTCCGTCAATGAAGGCCCCTGCGCGACAAATCCCACGCCCATCGTGATGAGCAGGATTCCTGTCCACCGCTGCCAAGAGATCGGCTCATGCAACCAGAAGCGCGAAAGCAACGCAACAATTACGTTGCCGAACGCCGTGGCCGGCAAAACGAAGGTGAGATCGGCCCACGACAACGCCGTAAGATAGCTGGCGAAGAATCCGATCAGCAGTGCGATTCCCGCGCCGATCCACGGAGTGAAGACTGCGGCAACCAGCGTCAAAGGATGCGCGAGCGAAATAGGAGGCAGGGCAGTCATGCCACGCGAAAGGCATGTGTCGCCTAGGGGCGCGCACACCGCGACCGAACCTAAAATTGCATATTGTCGTGCGGTGAGGCTGTGTTGCGCCATCCGACTTCAAATCTCTCTTCGTTAAACCGGCAGAAAAGAAGGGCGGACGCATCGCGCCGCCCTCCGTTTGAAACATCTACAATTACGCGCCGGCGCCAACCGTCGCCGGCGGATCGGCCTGATTGTTACGCGCTACCTTGACCATCTTGTTACGCTGCGAGCGGAGCTTCATAAAAGCCTTGGCCTCAACGTAAAGGCGGGGCAGATCGCGATTGACAAATGCCTTCCAGACCACGCGGAATGCCTGTTTGGGCCGGAAATAATATTCGTCGTAGAAGCGATGCACCATCTCAAGCACGTAGTCCGTAGGCAGACCGGGATATTCGATGTGCGCCATCTGGTGGCCGCCTTCATCGCTCATCGCCGTCTGATTCTTGATGAATCCATTCGCCTTCGCAAAATCGTAAAATTCCGTCCCCGGATATGCGTGTGCAATCGACACTTGAATCGTTTCGACATCCAGCGACTTCGCAAAGTTGATCGTGTTGCGAATCGATTCCTTCGTCTCCCCGGGCAGGCCAAGAATAAAGTCGCCGTGAATCGTCAGGCCGAGGTCGTGGCAATCCTTCGCAAAAGCGCGTGCACGTTCAACGGTTGCGCCCTTCTTAATGTTCTTGAGGATCTGCGGATCGCCTGATTCAAACCCGACAATCAGCAGGCGGCAACCAGCTTCTTTCATTGCCTTGAGCGTGTCATAATCCGTGGTTACGCGCGATGTGCAGCTCCACGTCAGACCCAACGGCTTGAGCTTTTCACAAAGCTCGATGGTGCGTACCTTTTGAATATTGAAAGTGTCGTCATCGAAAAAGAATTCCTTGACTTCAGGAAAATTCTCCTTCGCCCACTTCAACTCTGCAGCGACATCATCGGTAGAGCGTTTGCGCCAAGCATGTCCACTCAGCGTTTGCGGCCACAAGCAGAAGGTGCATTGCGCCGGGCAGCCACGCGTCGAATAAAGGGCGATATACGGATGCAGCAGGAACGGTACGTTGTAGCGCGTAACGTCCATGTCGCGTTTGTAAATTTTCGTTGCCCACGGCATCGCGTCGAGGTCTTCAACCTGCGGGCGATCGGGCGTGTGGACAACCACGCCGTCCTTCTTATAGCTGATACCAAGAATGTCGCTTAACGGCTTGCCCTGCGCAAACTCAACCACGGAATAATCGAATTCGCGGCGGCAAATGAAGTCGAGCGCCGAGCATTCATTGAGCGCTTTATCAGGAGCCGTCGTCACCGGCGGTCCGACAAATGCAATCTTGATTGCGGGGTTCTCTTTCTTGATTGCCTCAGCCAGTCGCTGATCTCCTTCCCAACCTACCGTTGAGGTAAAGAGGACCAGGAACTCATAGCCCTTGCAAATCTTGATCGTCTCATCGGCCGACACGTGGTGCGGGGGCGCATCGAGCAGGCGCGAACCCTCAAGTAAGCCAGCCGGATAAGCAAGCCAAACCGGGTACCAGTAAGATTCAATCTCGCGCGTCGCCGGCCAGCGCGAGCTTGCGCCACCGTCGAAATTCTCAAACGAGGGCGGGTTCAGAAGAAGCGTTTTCAAAGGCATAGGCATCTCTCTTATTCTAACATCGCAGCGTTTTTTCGGGTGGTTTCAACATGCTCTGCAAACTATTTGGCTCGCACTTCGTGCAACCAGTCGTCCATGTGACCGAGGGCGCGCAGTAGGCTTAGGCGAGCTTTCGCCAAGTCAAACCCGGCGTCCGTCGCTTCCTGAAATTTCTGGCGCTCATCGATACGGGCCAACTGCTCAGATTTCGGGCTGAGCTGGGGCGGAGAATTCGAGCTGGCACCACCACCATTTCCTAACTCCAATTGTGTCAACACAGTCTGCAACTCCTCCGCGGCGATCTGTTGTTTTAGACTCGCAATTTCAGCTTGGGTATCCAGTTCTCTGAGCGTCCCTGTCAATTCAGCGATTTCAATCTCATTCTGGTTTTCAGCCTGCTCCGCTTCGACCGTGGCGCGCAGGGCATCGGCCGCGCTTTCCTTCGCTTTGGACCGATGTCCCATATCAAATATGGGTATTTGCACTGAAATGCCTGAGCTGAAGTTATTCGGGGGTAAAGGATTCTTGAAGTAGAAGTTAACGTTATTCAAAATTGTCGTGTTGCGGTTGTACTGCGCCACAAAATTCAGTTGCGGCATGTAGCTTGCTTCCTGGTCGCCCTTTGCTTGCAGTAGTCGCGAGCGAGCCAGTACGTGGGCCGCACGAACGCCAATCCGACTCGGTGCGGCCTTGTCTCCATGCACCAGCGGAATTTCGGGAATGCTCGCATGATCGGGAAGAATCGACCCAACCGGCAGACCTGTCAGCGCCGCCACTTGGTTGGCAAGCGTGCCGCTGCGCGAATCAAGATGCTGGCGTTTCAACTTGATTTCGGCCGCGGAAAGTTTTGCCTGCAACAGCTCTCTGAGTGGATCGACTCCTGCCTCGGTGCGTTCCTGCTCGATCGCGACGAGGCGCTCGGCAAAGGATTCTTGTTGATGCGCAGCGCCCAGTTCGCGATCGACGGTGTCCAGTTCGATATAGGCGGTCGAGGCGTCGAGTGCAACTTGTTCGCGGGCGTCTTTCAATCGAAAAGCCGCTGCTTCTAATCCCGCGCGGGAAGCATCGATGTACCTCTTTTGCGGTAGGCTGAAGACTACCGATTGCACCGTCGCAGTCCACAAAGATGGCGGCGATCCGGTAAATCCAACCTCCGGAAAAACCGGCAGCCCGGTGCCAAACAGCAGCGACGGAATGAGCACGTCTCTGGTTTCTGACAACACGGCTTTGCTCTTGTTCAAATCGGCTTCTGCAATCCTGACAACGGGGCTATTACGGCGGGCCAGGTCAACAACTGTAGACAGTGAAACCTGCGCGTGCATCGTCGTCGCCGCACCCGTGAGCAGCAAGCCGGTAAGCAGGCAGAGCACGGCTGCACGCGAATTGTTTGCTATCGTAACGTGTTGTATGCCGATCAAAATTTCAGTCCCTGCGCAGGTTTGTAATCGTGGGCAAGCGCGAGTGCCGCGGTCCGTTCCGCTAGTGCGCCCGCTCTATCGCCAAGCTGCGCCTTGAGTCGCGCGAGTCGCGTGTGCGCCTCAAACGCCGGCGCCTCTTCTGTCTTCGCACCACTCGCCAAATATTGTTCAAGCAACTTCGCAGCAAGCGCAACGTTTCGGTTGCCTTTACTCAACACCGAGGCACCGTTATAGAACGCGACCGCAGAGCGCTTGTCTCTCTTCACAGCGACGGTGCCGCTCTGCGCGGCAGCATTCATCTCTGTAAAGTTCTCACGCCGGCCATAAAATCCGGCCAGCGTCATCCATTGCAAGGCAGGCCGATCGCTGGTGCTGACTGCCGCCTTGTATTCCCGCTCTGCCGCCGCATAATCCTTCGCTTTTTCTGCGAGGCGCGCGCGCAACTCGTGGGCGCGCGCAACGTCAACCTTGTCCAGCCGTGCAGCCACGCCCTGTGCCTTATCGACGCCGCCGCCAACTGCCCCCGGAGCCTCGGTGTAAAACTCGCCAAGATCAGCCAGTGCGTCCGCGTTGTGCGGATTGAGTTTTACGGCCTCTTCAAACTCGGCCCTGACGCGCTTGGCCAAACCGTATGCACTCAAAAACGATGCCTTCTCCGCCTTGCCACCAAGCGCGCGGCCAAGCCACATATGATCATTTGAATTCTGCTCATCCAGCTTCACCGCTTGCTCACACTCCCCGGCTGCTTCATCGGTGCGGCCGAGGGTCAGCCATACGCGGCACTTAAGATTGTGTGACTGCGCGGATGGGGGCAGGGAATCGATCAACGACAGCGCCTTGTCTGCCTCCCCGGCCTGCAGCGCGGTATTCGCACCCTGGAGCGCGCCATTCGCAAGGGGCACCTTATCTTTAGGCCCTTGTGCCCGCAGTGCGGTTGAAATGATCATGGCCAGCAAGGCCACATGCAGCACTTTACTCAACGGACTCTCGTGATCGGAATGCCCTCTTGCAGCGGCGCCCCGTTGGTTGATCCCGTAGCCACCCAATCCCCGTCCTTGAGTCCGGAGAGGATGGCCACTTGGGTCAGATTTGTAGTTCCGATAACGACGGGCGTGCGTTGCAACTCGTCGTTCACGATTTTGAATACATACGATTTGCCGTTCTCAGAGTGCAGGGCTTCGCGCGGCACGTTCAATACGTTTGACTCACTTGAAGTGATGACCGTCGTCGTCACGTTTGTGTCGGGCAGCAATTGGCCATCTACATCGTCGACGTGAATCAGCACTTCACCAACCGTCCGCGTTCCGTAAGTGATGACCGTAATGGGAGTGCGCTCGATGTGTCCGTGCCAGCTTTCGGTCGGTTTAGCATCCCACTTTATGTTGATCTTTTGTCCCACCGCAAGCTTGCCAATTTCAGGCTCATCGAAATAAGCCCGCACTTGTTCATGGTGCAGGTCGGCAAGCTGCAACAGCAACTTACCATCCTCGGCAAACTCGGTGCTCTTGGTATTAAGGCTGTAAACGGTACCCGCAAAAGGAGCACGAACCGCCGTTTGCGCCACCAGTTGACTGGCAGCCGCGCGGCTAGCCTCAGCGTCAGCCAGCGCGGCTCTGGCTCGCGTCACGTCCGCAGCAGAATAGCGGCTTTCGACGCTGATACTCGATGCGTGCAGGTTGGCCTCTGCGGTAGCCAGCCGCTGGCGCGCCGCAGCCACTTCGCTCTGCGAGGCCGCTCCCGATGCATTCAATTTCACCAGCGCATCGAGATCTCTTTGCGCCTGCTCGCGTTCCAACTTGTTCCGGGCCACATCGGCCGTTGCCGCCTGGCGCTGCTCCACGGTTCCATTCTGAGTGGTCGATTCGAGAGACGCTTGGGCAGCTTTCACGGCGCTCTCCGCTGTCGCGAGGCGGGCACGGGCCTGCACATCGTCCATTGTCAGCAGCAGTTGACCCGCTTTAACCAGGTCGCCCGGCTGCACATAAACTGTCTTGACGATGCCTGCCATGGGAGCGTGCGCTTCGTAATTCTTTTCCGGCTCAACCTTGCCGTTAGTGCTCAGCGTACTTGCCAACGGCTCGTGCGACACCTCTGCGGCACGCACCGGCAAGTGCTCCCGGGTGAGCGAGTGGACCGTGAAATAAACCGCTACGATGATCACCGCAACCCCCAGCCAAAGCCAGCGCCGGTTAAACGGCTTTCTTTCATCCATCATGCATGCAACCTGAGTCAGTATATAGGACTCAACAACTTGGCCAAGGGCGCATGAAAATCGCTGCGAGTACCCAGGTGGCCAGCCCGGCGCAAGCCTCGTACAATTGACGCATGGCACAGGAACCGAGGTACACAGACGACCACGCGAAGGCTGGCCTCGATTTTGCATTTCCGGCCATCGAGACCTGGCAAAATCAGTTTCCCGGTTATGAAATCCTTATCGATGACCCCGAATTAACCTCAGTCTGCCCTAAAACCGGCTTGCCCGACTTTGGTGCGTTATCTATTCGCTACATGCCGCGTGACCGCTGCCTTGAACTTAGATCGCTCAAGGAGTACCTCTTCAGCTACCGCAATCTCGGCATCTTTCAGGAAAACATCGTCAACCAGGTCCTCGAAGACGTCGTAAAAGCCTGCGACCCGGTCTGGGCTGTCGTGCATGGCATATTCCGCCCTCGCGGAGGCATCGCCACCACCATCGAAGCCCGTTGGCCCCGCCCCAAAGAATAACCCGCCGGGTGCCCCATCCTTGCCGTAGTGTCATCGCGGCAAGGGTGGGAGACAACAGAACTCAAGGTTTCCATTCCTCTACGGAATAAACAGCTCGCGGTTTGACAGGCCGTCCCCGTCGTAATCCAGGCAAATCCCACTGCCCGCTGTGATATTCATGAGTACGCTCGGCTTCTTCGAGACGGATACCGCTTGCTGGCAAAGTCAAAACCTCTTCGCCGTATCGACCCCGCGCTGGGCACGTTGTTGCTGCTCATTGCCCTCAACCTGCTCAATTACATCGATCGCTACATTCTGCCCGGCGAACTGTCCCTGATTCAGTCTGAATTTCATGCGACCGGTCAGCAGATGGGCGCGCTCACGACAGCCTTGTTCGTGGTGTACATGCTGGTCGCGCCGTTAACCGGCTGGCTGGGTGACCGCTACCCGCGCAAGCCGCTCATCATTTTTGGCGCGGTGCTCTGGAGCCTGGCCACCCTCTCGACCGCATGGGTTCACGACTATTGGACGCTCTATATCCGTCACGCCCTGGTCGGCGTAGGTGAGGCTACTTTTGGGATTTTCGCGCCCGCCGTGCTCGCCGATTTCTATCCTGAACGCGACCGCAATCGCATCCTTTCCCTCTTTTATCTCGCCATTCCAATCGGCGCTGCCCTCGGCTACATGGCAGGGGGCCAGATGGGCTCGCATTGGGGTTGGCGAACGCCGTTTTTTGTTTGCGCCATTCCCGGCCTCGTCGTCGCTGCATTGTATGCAATCTTTGGTCGCGAGCCGGTTCGCGGTTCCAGCGACCACATCAAGGCCGACCCCAAGCGCGCCACTGTCTTGGGACTGCTGCACAACCCGGCCTTTCTCACCGCCACCTTTGGATTATCTGCACTCACTTTTGTCATGGGCGGCATCTCCGCATGGATGCCCGAGTTTCTGCACAACCCGGTCGGCCTGTCGGTCCCAAACGCCAGCCTCGTCGTCGGCGCCGCAACCGTGATCGACGGCATTCTCGGCACCATCGTCGGCGGCTGGATCGCCCAACGCTGGCTGCGCACCAATCACCGCGCCCTTTACCTGCTCTCGTTCTGGAGCGTGGCCCTCACCCTGCCGTGCGGCGTGCTGGTCTTTTTCGGCCCGCCATCCTGGGCCATCCCATCGCTTTTTGCCGCTGAATTTTTCCTGTTCCTCAACACCGGCCCACTCAACGCCGCGATCATTAACTCCGTGTCCGCACCGGTTCGCGCCACAGCCGTGTCCTTTAACCTGTTTTGCATTCATGCTTTCGGCGATGCATTCTCGCCGCAGATTATTGGCGCCATCAAAGACCGCTCCAACTTGCGTATTGGCCTTGGCGCGACGCTGGTCTTTCTCGTCGTGTCATGCGCATTTCTGTGGACTGGCTCGCACTTCGCACCGACCCTTGAAGAAGCTGCAACCGAGACTTGAGTCAGCAAAGTCGCTCAAGCCCTGCGCTTCTTACTTAGCCGGAGCAGCACTTTTCGGCAGCGGTTCCTGATCGCGCACATTCATAAAAGCGCGATGCCCACCGTGCGAACGCAAATTAGGATCGCTGACCGGAGGCTTGCTCTGTTCCCCATTAAAACCGCGCAGCAATTTTGGATTCGGCCGGAATTTCGGCGGCCCCCCATGAAACTGCCGCGCATGACTCAGCATGATTCCCGCGCGCCCGTGCAGCGGTTGCACGATCCCGCGCACACGCACATCCATGTCGCGATACTTGAGCAGCTCGCCCACCTCGTCGTGGTCCTGCTCCAGGCTAACGATGGTGAACCGGCACCGCTCGTCCGGCGTCTCCGGCGTGCAGATATCGAGAAAGCGCGTTCCATCCGGCAATTGCACCACGTCGTACACGTGCGCCATCACGCACACATCTTTGTGAATGAATTTGTCGGCGTCTTCAGGGCTAATACATGGCCTCGACCGCGCCCATGCAAGACACGCCGAAGCCAGGACAAGCATCAGCGCCAGCCCGCACCGCAAGCGCACCACCATAACAGTCTCCCTGGGGAATGCTCCCAGCCTACAGCGAAACTGTTGGGGCCTGCAACATGCCCAGGTCAACGCCCTTACAAAACAACGGAAAGTTGGCCGGTGCTTACGAATCCAAATGCACAGATTGTTTCAATACTAAGAAGTATCAATGATCGAGAAGTTCTTAAAGTTCAATCAGATCGTGGCCGAGTACGTGAAAATCTACATGGGTCTTCCAGGGTTGACGAGAAAGTAACTTCCGTATTAGCCACAACTCGGGCACTACCAGTTCCTTACAATACTCAAATGGTTGAGGGAATGTTGAAGATGGAGATATGGACGGGTGTAGCTTGCCTCGTAGCTGACCTGAACATCTGGACTGAGAGCGACATCAACTAACAAGAGTCTTCAGCCTCTCGACACGGTTTCGCCACGTTCAATTAGCTGTTCCGAGTGTGTCACCGCCAAACGGGAAGTTTGGGCGGTTGGGCCGGTTTCCCGTGATCCAGTTCACTCGAAACTCGCAATGGCCACAAACCGCCCGGTGCCTCTTCGCGATAGTAGACTTCGCACGGTACAATTCCGAACAACACCCGCCCATTAAGGAGAACCATGCCGACGAACCCCAACTGTGCTGTGGTCAATCGCTTCATTGAAGAAGGCATCAACCTGGGAAAAATTGACTCCATCGCACAGTTCGTCTGGGAGGACGTCGTAGAACAGGTTCCATTTCCAGGCCAAGGCCCCGGCCTGGAAGGATTGAAAGATGTTCTGCGAGGTATGCGATCGGCGTTTCCCGACTTGCATTTTTCAGTCGAAGAGCAGATTGCCGAAGGCGGCAAGGTACTAACTCGGTTCGAGTGGACGGGCACGCACCGAAGCGAATTCCTAGGTGTGCCCGCTACAGGACGGTCCGTAAAGGTTTGGGGGATGGTGCTGGATCGTCTTCAGGACGGCAGAATCAAAGACACGCGCATCATCATGGACATATTTGGGCTCATGATGCAACTCGACGCGTTTACACCAAAAGGCTAATTGAACTTCAGCGGTTGACCGCTAGCCTACATCGGAAACACTGCGAGTGGATCGTCACGCCCCTAAGGGGCGCGATGAGGAATCGGAGACACGTCCCCGAATTTTCACCCGGGGCTATCCTCGGATCTTCCCTCCGGAACGAATGATTCTGTAGCGGCTGAATCACCGCCTATGCAGAAGTTTGAAAGCTGGGCCGGTTTCGGGTGATCTGGCGCATCTGACGAGCATGGAGAACTACCCGAGGGTAGCGGTGAAGCAGCCGATGAAGTTGCAGCGTATTGTGCGCAACCTCAAAGCCGCAATTTCTTGTCGTCGGCGATTAGGAAGCCATCTCCACGGGCGATTAGCAAACCATTTTCATGACGGAAAATCAACCGCTGGACAGGGATTGACGCTACGCACTGCCCGGAGTAGATTAGTGCCGTAGCTGAGAAGAAGGCTATTCAAAAGACGCGGAGACATCGCTTAATAAATTGCAGTACATGGTGACTGAGGCTCAGGCTTTTGTTCTTCAGACCCCGAAGTCATTGGGCACATTCTTTTGCCCGGCTCGGTAGTTTTGACTGCCGCATCCCGTCGTCTCCCTACCACACACCGGGATCAATGGTCACACAACAAATATCCGTAGAGGCCCAGGAGCATATATGTATCCTCAGTCGCCCTACCCCATCTTAAGTCTCCATCGCAACAATCAACTCCTTCCGCGATTTGCAGCCGTCGCACTCCTTTCGCTCTTTACGTTGTGGTCAGCGGAAAGCCGGGCATCTGATATCAACCAGTTTTACCGGTTGCCCGTTTACTCTACGGGCGGCACTCCGGTGAAGCTTGTCACTGCCGACTTCAATCACGATGGCAAAGCCGACATTGTGGCGCTGAACAGCAACAATGTTTTGAGCATCCTTCTGGGCAGCGGGAACAGCGCCTTCGCGGCGTCGAAGACCATTTTTACTTTGCCGGCAAATTCCGCAAACAATGGCGTAAAGATGGTCGCTGGTGATTTCAATGGCGACGGCAATCAGGATGTCGTGGTGTTGCCGAGCGGAGGGAATTTCGTCAGGGTTTTTCTCGGCCACGGAGATGGTACGTTTGCTGCGCCGGTCAGCGTCTCAGCCGGCTTGTCGGCAGGCGACATGGTCGTTGGTGATTTCAACGGAGACAACAAGGCAGACATTGCTTTGGCCAGCGGTACGTCGGTTGCAGTCCTGTTGGGAAAGTCGGGCGGAACATTCCAGGCGCCGATCGTGACGAAGACCGGCCTCTCGTCGGCCACTTCTCTGGTTCTGGCGCTCGGTGACGTCAATCGCGACTCGCACCCGGATATAGCCGCCAACGATACTTACGGTGGTATACAGGTTTTGATCGGCACAGGCACAGGGCACTTTAACCTGAAGCCCGTCATTACGTTTAACCAGCCCCCGGAACCGCTGCCGACGGGAATAGCGATTGCCGATTTCACCGGAGATGGCAGACCGGATATCGCTGTGGGCTTTATTACTGATTATCCCCTTTTCTACGCCGGGCAGGCGTGTATTCTCCCCGGCTACGGAGATGGGACATTCAATCAAAATGCTGCGACTTGTTCCGGTACACCGTATACGTTCGGAGAGATGCTGGCGGGAAACCTGAACGGCAAACAAGATCTTGTCTTCTCATCTGCCCCTATGATGGTCCAGTTCAACAATGGCTCAGGCGTTATGACGACAAGTAAGTACGCGGTCGGCGGCGGGCCCATGGCTTTGGGCGATTTTAACGGAGACGGCAGACAGGACATCGCCGTCGGCGCTGTTGGTGGCGTGCAGGTTGTAGTTAATGCCGCGACTGGAGTTCTTCGCGCGCCACTCGCCATCAATGACATAGGTGGTGCGTTTTATGAGTCTAAGATCATGAACACCACCGATTTCAACGGCGACGGGTATGCGGATCTGGCGGTGATGGATTTATTTGATGAGCATGGTTACCTTGAGCCCGGCGTTAACGTGTTTCTGGGCGGAGCAAAGAATTCATTCACCCGGAGCGGTGGCTTTAGTCTTGGGTTCTATGCCTTCGGATTCGATAGCTCCGGTCCTCCTGCTATCGGCGATTTCAATCACGATGGCAAACTGGACATCGCGATCGGGGCGACGGGCAGCACCTTTAACAGCAACGGAGATATCCAGCCCTATGCGCAGGTTTTCTTTGGGGATGGTAAGGGCAACTTTCCCGGGGCAGGACCGGTACTCAATCTAAATTCCAACTTCTTCGCGGCAGGTGACTTTAACGGCGATGGGAAGGCCGATCTCGCCTCTCTAGATGGCTCGACTTTCGAGATTCTGATTGGCAACGGAGATGGAACATTTGCGTCTCCGGTCACCTATGCGGTCGGCGCAAATCCGGTTTTTGTGCTCCAGCGCGACCTTAACGGAGACGGAAAGAAAGACATCATCGTCGTCAATCAAGGCAGCAACGACGTGAGCGTCTTGCTGGGGAAGGGAGACGGAACCTTCCTGCCACAAAAGACCTTTGCTGCCGGAACGGCTCCGGTTAGCGTGGTGACCGGCGACTTGAACCGCGACGGAAAGATCGACATCGCCGTGGCAAGCAGCGCAGGTGTCTCTGTGCTTCTGGGCAACGGCAACGGCACTTTCCAGCCACAGAAGACCTACTCGACGACTGGCCCGTTGACAAGCCTTGCCACGGCCTCCTGGCGCGAGGATGGAATCTCGGACATCATCGGCATCACCCCTGCAACGCAACGTTTTGTGTTGCTGCCGGGCGTTGGGGACGGGACCTTCATCGCTCCTGTTTTTTATCCTCTCGATCGCAATCCCTGGCAGATGGTGGCCGGAGACTTTAACCACGACGGCGCGACGGACCTCGCGTTCCTCGGCGCGGCCTCCGACCGAGGCGACGTCACGGGCCGAGGGTTCAATAACGTTGGCAGTCTCGTCGTTTTCTACAACCAAGGCGGAGATCACGTCACGCTGGCGAGCAACCCAAGCAAGCCAGTGGCAAACCAATCCGTCACCTTCACCGCCCATGTGACACCCAGCTACGGTGAGACGGGCACGCCCACTGGCAAGGTCACTTTCATGGATGGGGCACTCGTTCTGGGCAACGTCTACCTGAGTGCGGGGGTAGCCCGCATTGCCACCAAACTCACTGCCGGCACCCATAAAATCGTGGCTGTGTATGCAGGAGACACCAACTTCAATCCCGGTTCCTCTTCCGCACTCACGATTGTGGTTGGGCCATAGGGCAGAGAAGCGCGATTGGCAATACTGACATTCGCCACGGGAGCCATGCCCTCGGTGAATTTCGCTCAGTTCCTGGCTAGCCCGGCGTTCGACAAAAAGCGCCTGGCGAATAACAATCTGTTGAGGGTTTGAAGCTGTTGTGTCAAATGCTTTAACAGTTAGGGTTTCGAGTTTCGGGCGTACCTCCGCCTATGCGGAAGTTGCAAGTCAGGCAAGAGCCTAGACTCGCCTTCGGACGACCCATTAAGCTTCCGATATTCTAAAATTCACTTCCTAGGCAGCCTTTCGCCCATTCATCGGCCGTTTTTGATACGCGCCTAGTGCGCCCCCACCA
>JANXYB010000082.1 GCA_025350325.1 Acidobacteriaceae bacterium | reverse complement strand
GCCCAACAAGGCCTATGAATACAAAATCGATCTATGGTCGACCAGCAACGTATTTCTCAAGGGCCACATCATCCGCGTCGAAGTCTCCTCGAGCAACTTCCCACGTTTCGACCGCAACCTCAACACCGGCAAATCCGCCGCGACCGACAGCCAGTTCGTCAAAGCCATCAACACCATCCTCCACGACAAGGAACACCCCAGCGCCTTGATCCTTCCCATCGTGCCCAGATGAACGTTCAAAGCTCTCAATAGAAATAAACGAGACTCTCAGTTGTCATCCTGAGAAAGATGAACGTGACTTCTAAGCTGTCATCTGAGCGAAGGTCGCGCCAGCGACTAACCCTAACTCCTAGCTCGCACCACCCTGACTCTAGATTGTCATCCTGAGCCGGGGTGCCCCAGGTCTCGATTCTGAGACCTGGGAGAGCGTCATTTCCTCGTATTCACCCTAATCCATAACTCGCATCAAACCTGCCGCCTAAGTTGTCATCCTGAGCGAAGGTTGCCGGGTGCCTGGCGTCGCAGATTTCGCATCTGAAACCTGCGATCGCGAAGCCGTAGCTTTCGCGTGGCCTCTTCAGCCCCAGGCGGATACTACGGCCCTTCGCAATCAGGAACCCTCGCTGCCAGAGACCATGTGTTCCCGAACACAGACCGGGATGGCCCGCGCCCTCAAAAATGGACCCAATCTTTTTTCATCGCAGTGCGCTGTGTCGAGTCGGGTGCGCACTCCAGGCATTCAACTTGTCTTGATCAAGTGGATCCCAGTTGAGCCGCGCGATCAGTCCATGCGAGGTGTTTGCTGATGCAAACCAGGAACAAGGCCGCTCTCACGCGGCGCCAATTTGTGGCGGCGGGCGTTCTGGGCGGCGCGGCGCTTGCCGTGGGCTGCAAGGCGGGCAACCAAGGCAATTGGGATTTTTTCACCGACGCCCAGGCACTTGACTTAACGGCGCTCTGCGATCAGATTATTCCCGCCGACGGCTTTCCCAGCGCCTCGCAAGCTGGAGTGATCACATACATCGACCGCCAGCTATTCCGCCACTATCGGCGTCATCGCGATGCCTATCGTGACGGGCTTGAACAGGCTGACGCCTTGAGCCGGAAAAGCTTTGCCAAGGCTCTGGCAGATGCCACCCCCCTTGAGCACCTGGCGATTGTCAGCGCCGTCGAGAAGCAGAATCCAACCTTCTTCGACCTGGTGCGCAGGCACACCATGGAGGGCTATTACGGCTCGCCGCGCCACGGCGGCAATCGGGACGGCGTCAGTTGGCGAATGTTGGGCCTGGCTGAACCTCCCGTGCGCGGTCGTGCCCAATATGACTTGAGAAAGGGCGCGGCTTCTTGAAACGCGTAAACGCTGTGGTGGTGGGCGCCGGCGCGGCAGGCGGCATCGTCGCCAAGCAATTGGCGACTGCGGGCTTGAGCGTGGCGCTGATTGAGCGGGGCAAGTGGTACACCGCCAACGACTGCCGCAAAGACGACTTGCGCAACCAGAGAGTCACCGTGCTGGGCAATGCGTTTGGTCCGGACGACGAAGGCAACCCCCGCGTAGCGGTCGATGCCCGGGGCGTGCCCAGCATCGTGCTGCCCAGTGAAGGCCAATATCAAAACGACGCTGCCTGCGTAGGCGGAGGAACACTCAGCTACGGGGCGCAAGCCTGGCGCTACATGCCGCAAGACTTTCGCATGCGCTCGACCTATGGCGCGCCGCAAGGCAGTTCGCTTGAAGACTGGCCCATCTCCTACGACGATCTTGAGCCCTTTTACGACCAGGCGGAATACGAAATCGGCATTTCGGGGGACTACTCCGGGACACCGTTTCACGGCCCGCGCAAGCGCGATCTGCCCATGCCGCCGCTGGTCCCCAATCGTGAGTTCGGCATCCTCGAGTCCGCCGCCAAGCGGCTGGGACTGCACCCGTTCCACCTTCCCATGGCGCGCAACAGTGTGCCCTACAACGGCCGCGGGCCCTGTATGCGCTGCCGCTGGTGCTGCGGATTTGCCTGTGAAGTGGATGCCAAAAACGGCTCGCAAAATACCGTAATTCCGGTTGCGCTCAAGACGGGAAACTGCGACCTGCGAACCGAGTGCATGGTCAAGGAAATTCTCTTGGATGACCGGGGCCGCGCGCATGGCGTTTCCTACTTCGACGCCGACCGACACTTGCAGCAGCAGCTATCCGATATTGTCGTGGTCTCAGGCTGTGCTACCGAGTCCGCACGACTGCTGTTGAACTCCAAGAGCCGGCTGTTTCCCGCCGGCCTCGGGAACCGGTACGACCAGGTAGGACGTCACCTGCAAGGCCACCACTACACCGGCGCCTCGGGTTATTTCGACTTCGATACGTACGATGATGTCGGCCCCGGCGCAAGCATCGCCATCATCGACTACAACCACGGCACTCCCGGACTATGCGGTGGAGGCATGTTAGCCAATGAATTTATCCGGCTGCCGATTCACATGGTCAACGGTTTGCCGCCGGGCACTCCAAAGTGGGGCCTGGGCCACAAGCAGGCGATGCGCGATTGGCACAAGCGAACCATCGTGGTCTTCGGGCCAACGCAACAGATTCCTACCGCTTCAGCGCGCGTCACCGTCGATCCCAGCGTCAAGGACAAATGGGGCCTTCCCGTGGTGCGCTTCGAGGGCAACGTGCACCCGCACACCTTCGATATTGGCCAGGTGCAGGCCAAACGAGCCGAGGCGTGGCTCAAAGAGGCTGGGGCAATCCATACGTCAATTTCAGCCGGCAGACCGGATACCGTCTCCGCCGGCCAACACCAGGCCGGCACCTGCCGCATGGGGAACGACCCGCAGGGTTCAGTGGTAAACAAGGTCTGCCAGCTTCACGACGTCGACAATGTTTTCGTCATCGACTCCAGCGTGCATGTCACCAACGGAGGCTTCAATCCGGCGCTCACCATCATGGCCGTTGCCTTTTACGCCTCAGGTGAATTGGTCCGCAACTGGAAGGGTACAGGCTACCGTTCATGATGCGATTGTTGAAACTTGCGGCGATGGCGCTTGGGGCGGTTGCCTTATTGGCGGTCAGCGGCAGCTATGGTGCTTCGTATTACTACACCACGCAGCATGGCCAGGGTTGCGCTGGATGTCATGAGATGGGCGCCTACGTCAGTGCGGTGCATGGTTCGCATCACCAGGACGTGGGCTGCATGGAGTGCCATGAAGCGGGCATGAGTACCAAGATGCGTCACATGCGGGTCCACTTCTTTGGCACGCCGCCCGAGGCCATCCATCTGCGCGATACAGATGTGCTCGCGATGGCGTCGAACTGTCAGAAATGCCATCGCCACGAATATGCCACTTGGCACGCGGGGCCGCACAGCGCTACATACAGTCAGATATTCGCCGCGCCGGCGCACAACTCATCGCGCCGCCTCATGGAAGATTGTTTGCGTTGTCACGGCATGCACTTCAGCGGCTCCGTTCGCGACTTGGTGCAGCCACAAAATCTCGACGGACCGTGGCATGTAATCCGCGCCGGCTTTGCCGACCAGCCTACCATGCCCTGCCAGACGTGCCACCAGGTACACAAAGCAGGCGGCGTGCCCGAGGCCAAGCCTGCCCAACGGATCTCGGTCGCAGGCGAGGCGGTACATAATTCGCTGGCATTTTTTGACCGCCGCGAGCAGACCCACGTTGACGCGGCTTTGCTTTCCATACCTCCCCTACAGGAGGGCGCGCGTGCGGTGAAAATGAGTGAGGACCAGCGTGAGGCCATCTGTTACCAATGCCATGCGCCGCGGATTCCGGAGCCGGGTTCGCTGGCCGCGGAGCATCAGTGGGGACCGCAGGTGGGCTCGGGCGACGACCGCACTCCCAAAGGCGTGCATGAGGGGCTAAGCTGCATCTCCTGTCACGTCGGTCACAATGAAAATGCGCGGGCGTCCTGCAAGTCATGCCATCCGCAGATGTCCCATTGCGGGCTCGACGTTGAAAAGATGGATACCACCTTTGCCGCTGCTGCGAGCAAGCACAATATCCATTGGGTCGGATGTGTGGATTGCCATCAACATGGCGTGCCCAAGATGAAGACATAAGAGAGCATCATCTCCTCGCATCAACTCCAACTCGGCGGGTGCCCCAGGTCTCGATTCTGAGACCCGGGAACTACCGGCGAGCGACCTCGAGTTCCTTTTCAGCGACGATTTCCTGTGCCGCCTTCCGCCCGAGGCGAATGCAATCAGGAATCCCGATCCCGTCATAGGCATTACCGGCCAGCCGCAGGCCCGGCCATTCGGCGACACGGCCATTGATGCGCTTCATCCGTTCCAGGTGGCCCACGGCATACTGCGCCATGGCCCGTCGCCACCGCGAAACCTGCACGTGCTCCGGCTCCGTCCCAAGTGCGAGGACCTTCGGTCCCAGAATCTCGCTCAACTCCCGGCGCACGGTTTTCACCAGCGTCTCATCGCTCTGAGCGAGCAAAGCTTCCGGGCGCATGCCACCGAGGAACGCCCGCAGCACCGCCTTGCCCGGCGGGGTGCGCCCTAAAAACTTGCGATGGACAAAGGTACAGGCCAGCATCGAGCGTCCCTCCACCGTGGGAACCAGGAAGCCAAAACCCTCCGGCAGCGTTCCCAGCTTTGCCTCGTCGTAAAGCAGGTTCACCGTAATCGATGACGAATAGGGAATGCCGCCCAAATCTTCCCCAAGCAGCGGATCGACCGCCCCCAGTAGCACCCCCGCGGCCCACGCCGGCGCAGCCACAATCACCGCATCGTAAAATTCGTTCTTACCTTGAGAGCTGACGCGCCACCCGCCCTCGACCTTCTCCAGTCCGCTGACAGCCGTTGACCGCCGCACCCAATCCGGATTCAGCCTCGACTCAAGCGTATCCACGAGTTGCTGCAACCCTCCGCGCAGCGTGGTGAAGATGGTTCGCGGCCGTTGCGCGCCCTGCGACTTTGCCGCCGCAGCGCCATTTGCCGCCTTGGCCCGCATCTTGCGGTGTGCCGCGAGCATCCCGCGCGTGAGCGAACCGTACTCAGTCTCCATCTCGACCAGCCTCGGCAGCACCGCGCGCGCGCTTAGTTGGGTCGCATCGCCGCCGTAAATGCCAGACAGCAGCGGATCGGCCAGCCGATTCACTGCTTCGGTGCCGAAGTGCCTCTCCACCAGCGCTGCGACGGACTCATCCTGCTGGCTCGGTCGCGGCGGATGCAGCAGTTCCAGGGCCATGCGCAACTTCGTCACCGGCCCAAACAGCCGCGTCAGCGCGGTGGGAATCAGTTTAGTAGGAATGAGGAACATCAGCCCGTCAGGCAGAGGAACAAGCCGATTGCGCACCACGATATACGTCTTGCGGTTGGCGTCGTTTGACGGAGTAAGTTGGTCGCCGAGTCCCAGTTCGCGGCAAAGCTCGGCTGCCGCCGGCTTCTCGCTTAGGAAGGAGTCCGGCCCGCGTTCGAGCACCACGCCATTCACGGTCTCTGACGCCAGCGAGCCGCCCAAACGCGCCTGGGCCTCAAAGAGCGTGTACTCGATCGCTCCC
This sequence comes from Acidobacteriaceae bacterium, assembly GCA_025350325.1. GTDB lineage: Bacteria > Acidobacteriota > Terriglobia > Terriglobales > Acidobacteriaceae > Telmatobacter. Next base: position 113,907 of record JANXYB010000082.1, on the reverse strand, counting down.
CCGGCCGCGCGCGCCTTCTCGAGTTCGAAGGCTGCCGCCATCCCCGCGATGCCTCCGCCAATGATCGCCGCCCGCATAGTTGACCTCAGACCCTTATTACAACACTAGTCGCCATGGCAGTCTCTCATGCCGGCCGAGCGCCGTTCTTCCGATGACCAATTTGTCGAATTGATCGCCCAGACTAGCTCAGCGCAAACGGAGTCACCGGCGCGAGTTGCGCCTGACTAAAGGCCGCCGCTTCGCTCTCCCGCTGCGCATCCCAGTTCTTTGGCTGGTAGATGCAGCAAGGCTCCGCCGCTAGGGGATCGCCGGTCACTGCGTAGGCTCGGGCCCGCGAACCGCCGCAAATCTCTTTGTATTCGCAGGCGCCGCATTTGCCCTCGAGCTTGCTACTGTCCCGCAGTGCTTTGAAGATAGGCGCGTTGCGGTAAATCTCCGACAGCGGCGTCTCGCGAATATTGCCTGCGTGTATGGGCAAAAAGCCGCTCGGATAAACGTTCCCCATGTGCGAGACGAACAGGAATCCCTTGCCATCGTTGACCCGCCGAGTGGCCCAGGTCGCGGTGCGTGTCTTGACATCGCTGGTGGGTGCACCTGGCTCGTAAGCAGGCTTCGGGCCCACGACGCCCGGATGCCCGTGCCCCATACGCCGCTCTTCAAGATTGTTCTGCAGCAGGTAGCGCCGGTAGTGCAGGGCTTCGGTAGTCTTGATCTGGAAATCGACCCGATGCGACAACTCATAGATCTTTCCAAACACCTGTTCAAATTCCTCGCCTGACAGCATGGCATCCAACTGCCCGCGTCCCACTGGGACCAGGAAGAAGACATTCCACATCACGATGGCTAGCTTCTCAAACAGCGCGCAGAGCGCATCGAGGTCATTGGCGTTGTGACGGCTGATCGTCGTGTGTACCTGGATCGGTATGCCCGCCTCATTGGCCCATCCGATCGCTTGAATGGTCCGTGCGTAGGCACCCGGCAGTCCGCGAAATGTGTCGTGAATCTCAGGGCTTGATCCGTCGAGAGAAATACCCAGCCGCACCAGCCCTGCTTCTTTGAATTTAAATATCGCTTCGCGTGTCAGCAGCGGCGTTGCGGACGGCGTGAGCGCTACCTTTACGTCTTTATCCGCTGCGTAGCGAATCAGTTCGAACACATCTTGCCGCTTCAGTGGATCGCCGCCGGTAAATACGAAAATAGGCACATGCATTTCGGCAATCTGATCGATAAGCGCTTTGCCCTCGGCCGTCGTCAATTGGTCAGGATGGGCGATCGGTTGGGCGGCCGCGCGGCAATGCTTGCAGGCCAGATCACAGGATTGCGTGACCTCCCAGATTGCCAAAAAAGGTGCTTCATCAAAGTTCAATGCGCCGCGCGCGGGAATGTTGTGCATCGGTTCCATGAGACCTCCAGCAGTCGCGCCAGGCTGGCGCTGGCACTTTGCCAGGCCCAGGGGAATCACGACCAGCTTCAGAAGACCATCCTCAAAGCGGCGAAATCTGTGATTCAGATCACGTAGTTGAACTTTATTGGGAAGGACGCCCACAATTCTGCTGGACAATTTTTTGGAATTAGCACACAATCACTGCCAAGTGAACGATGCCAAGTGAGCGATTTTTGACCTCTCCCTGCAGCCGAGGCGGAGGGACGATCGTTAATTAGAAGTAAAAATGCAAGTGTTGGCATCTCCGCATTTGATCTCCCCACCCCGCTGTGTCGCAAAGCACAGCACACGAATTTAAAGGCCTTTTAACATGTTGTTGTATCCAGGAGGTTCCCATGGCCCTCAAGCCAGGTTGGAGCAAACCCTCCACCATTCTGTTCGCCTCTGAAATTCCGGCCAATGAAAAAGCATTCAGCTTTGCGCTCGCGCAAGCCAGCGAATTTGGCGCGGACGTCATCCTCTTTCATGCATATGACACGCTGGTAGTAGCTGCTTCCGAGACTTCAGGCATTCGTTATTATGATTACGCAGCCGCGGCGCGTTCTGAAATAAGCCATCTGGAACCGCTCGCGCAGCGCGCCCGCAAAGCTGGCATCCAGTGTGAAATCGTAGTCCGACCGGGGCTGGCGGCCGACCAGATTGTCACCTTCCTGCGCGAACGAGAAGTCGACCGCATCGTAATGGGCACACACTCGCCCGGGCCGATCGGCAAGCTCCTCGTCGGTTCAGTTGCGGAAGCTGTGCTGCGCACCGCCAAGGTTCCCGTCTGCATTGTGGGCCCCGATGTCGTCGACGGAGCGTTTCGCAACTTCGCGACGCGCACCATCCTGTGCGCCATCAGCCTGCTTGAGAGCAGCTACGTAGTCGCAACATTTGCCGCTGAATTAGCGCTGCAACACAATGCGCGTTTGATTCTGCAGCATGTGATCCGGCCCCAGCAGCGCGCCGCGGTTCTTGCGGGTAGCAGCGTCGCTCAAATGGAAGCCGATCTGCTCTTGCTGGTGCCCCAGGAACTGCGCGACACCGTTTCCATACAGACCATCGTGGTGCCAGGCGATCCCACTGAGGAATTGCTTTATCAAGGCAGGGCACAGCAGGCCGATCTCATTCTTCTCGGCGCGCAAGGTGCCTCGGCCTTCGCAGCCATCGCCCGCCAGGGAGTTGTCTACAAGATGTTGGCGCACGCGCATTGCCCCGTCATTACCCTTTCCCCGGCGGTGCTGGCGTCCTGCGGAGTGAAATACAACAGAGAACATCCTGCCGAAGTCTTTCTCGCGGGAGTGTTCTAAGGCCATACCGGCTGACAGCCGGGGTGCCGGGTGGATTTCCAAAGCGGAGGAATCCACCCGGAGGGTCGCAGATTCCTGCTTGGTGAACGCCGGCATCAATCAACGTCAGAACCATGGAAAGCTTTACTTGTGAACGCCAGGCGCACTCAGGTGCGGAGCCTTCAGAACGAGCTTCGACGTGCATGGCTGTTTCTCGCAAATCACACTGGTTATGCCCTTGCTTTCTGTGATCGTAAAAATGCGATCCAGAGCCGGAAGTTTCACTGTCTCCTTGGCGCCTGAGGGCCAGTGAATCTCGGCCATCCCGGCATCCGTCGCATCGCCCAGACCGAAATGCGGCCGCTGATCGTTCGATGAAATATAGCTGCCGCCGCTCATCACATCTTCGCGCTGGCGCATTCCGTTGGCGGTCAGGTACACGGTTGCTCCGACGGCGTCGCGAGGGCTCTTCGCACCGCCAACCAACTTCAACTCCACCCAATGGTGGTGATCGGGATCGACGTTTCGCAGCAGTACCGGCGGGCCATCAATGGGATTGATCACGACATCGATTTTTCCATCGTTGAAAAGATCACCGAATGCGGCACCGCGTCCCGACGTAAGCGTTGCAAGCCCCGAACCGCGCACTGGCGGAACGTAGGCGAACTTGCCGTCATGCGTATTGCGAAAAAGCAAAGGCCGCTGGGCAAACGTGGTTCCCCAGTCATGATTCTCAACCTGAGGGTAAACGTGCCCGTTAATCATCATCAAGTCTTTGAATCCGTCATTGTCGAAGTCGAGAAATCCGTCTCCCCAGCCGACAAACGGGACGGGGATCTGGGCGATGCCCGCTTCACTTGCGACTTCGGTGAAGCTGCCTTCACCGTCGTTGTGGTAGAGAGTCTTGTAGTCGTCTGAGAAATCCGTGACCAGCAGGTCTACAAGGCCGTTATTCATGTAGTCGCCGACGGCCAGGCCCATGGAGGCAATTTCACGGCCTTCGTTATTCAAAGCGAAACCAGAAATATAACTCTGGTCTTCAAAGGTTCCGTTGCCTTTATTGATGTAGAGATAGTTAGGGTTAGAGTCGTTGGCGACAAGCAAATCGACTTTGCCATCGTTATTTACGTCAACAAAGATCGCAGTGAATCCGTAGTAGGCCCCCGGGTCTGAAACGCCGGCCTTGACGCTCACATCGGTAAACGTGCCGTCGCCGTTGTTGTGGAACAGGTGATCCGGTTCGCCCGGTAATCCGCGCGGCCCGCACATCACTGGAAATCCATGCAACTGGCAAAACGCGAAAGGCACGCCTTTGTTGTCCGGCTCAGGTTGATGATTCAAGTCGTAATGCACGTATCCCGAGACGAAGAGATCTAGCCGGCCATCGCCGTCATAATCGCCCCAGGTTGCGCCGTCTGACCAGTTGCCTAGTGTGACTCCGGCCTTTTCGGCAACATCGGTAAACGTTCCGTCGTGGTTGTTTCGGTACAGCCGATTCTTGCCGAAGTTGCAAACAAAAATGTCTGGCCAGCCGTCGTTATCGTAATCGGCGATGGCCACTCCGAAGCCCCAGCGATCGTTCGCCACTCCGGCTTTGGCCGTCACATCTGTGAATGTTCCGTCGTGATTGTTGTGAAAAAGCGCAGCATGCGGAGGCTTGCTCTTGCCCGCGAGCGCGTCATAAGTCGAACCGTTGACGAGATAGATATCGAGCCAGCCATCGTTGTCATAGTCGATTAGGCCTACGCCCGATCCATCGGTTTCGAGAATGTATTTCTTTTGTGTTGTTCCCATGACGTGACGCCACGTCGCAAGGCCCGATGCCTTGGTCACATCCTCAAAAACGACTGTGCCCTTGTCGACGAATCCACCTGCCGTAATCGGTCTCTTATGCGAGTCATAAACAGGGGCGAAGGTGCCGGCCGATGAGATGCCGCCCATGGCGCCCTGTTGCTGCTTGGGTGGGAGCGGCGATGCAGGTGTTTGTGCGAAGCCATTCACCGCCGAGGTAAGAAGGACAAGAGGGATAAGAAGGCAACTGACTACTACGACTACCCCGCACAACAACGAAAACAATGCGCTTTGCATGCGCAGCTTACGGACGCAGGACACACGGGCGGCAATCGGAGTATGCGGCAGCGAAAACAGGTTCAACAAATCCCATCTTGAGAGCAAGCTGCAAGCACTCAACTCCTCGTGCCTCAATGCGCCACGGGTTTAGACGCCGCTTGATCCGGTGCTTGCGGATTGGCGCAGGGTTTGCCGGTGCAGAGCGCTCCCGTAATGCCTTTACCCTCGGTAACTGTGTAAATGCGATCTACCGCAGGCAGCTTCACCATCTCCTTCGCTCCCGATGGCCAGTGAATCTCAGCGGTGCCGGCATCCGTTGCGTCTCCGAGCCCAAAATGCAGGCGTCGATCATTCGACGAAATGTAGCTACCGCTCGATAGCACGTCTTGGCGCATACGCGCACCGTTAGCCTGCAGATAGACCGTTGCGCAGGTCGCATCCAGCGGGCTGCCTTTGCTCTTGTCGGACTTGGGAGCGCCGACCAACTGCATCTCCACCCAATTGTGGTGATCGGGATTCACATTGCGAAGCAGCACCGGCGGTCCGTCTACCGGATTGATAATCACATCGATTTTGCCATCGTTAAACAGATCGCCAAAAGCAGCTCCTCGCGCTGTTGCGACTACAGCAAGCCCGGAATCCTTTACCGGCGCTACATATTCAAAACGACGACCCTTTCCGGTTGCGTCTGCCACGTTGCGAAAGAGCAGCGGCCGCTCTGCAAACGAAGTTCCCCAGTCATGCTGGTCGACCTCAGGGTAGACGTGGCCGTTCACCATGAACAGATCAAGCCAGCTATCGTTATCAAAATCGATGAAGCCGTCGCCCCATCCAACAAAGGGAATCGTAGTCTGCGCGATCCCTACCTTGTAGCTGACATCAGTGAAGCTGGAGTCCCCGTCGTTGTGATACATCACTTTGTAATCGTCCCCAAAGTCGGTTACGAAAAAGTCGATCAGCCCGTTGTTTTCATAGTCGCCGGCCGCGATTCCCATTGAAGCAATTTCGCGCCCGTCCTTGTTGAGCGCAAAGCCGGAAATATAGCTCTGGTCGTCAAACGTGCCATCGCCTTTATTGATGTAAAGAAAGTTGGGCTCGGAGTCGTTGCCTACCACGAGGTCCGGTTTACCGTCACCATTGATATCGACAAAAATGGCTGTAAAACCAAAGTAGCGATCCTTGTCCTCGACTCCCGCTTTTATGGTGACATCGGTGAAGGTCCCGTTGCCGTTGTTGTGAAATAGGTGATCCGGCTCGCCGGGAAGTCCCCGCGGTCCGCAATTGACTGCCACTCCGCGATAGAGGCAAGACGCAAAGTTGACCGCCTTGGTGCCGGCGATGGGTAGATTGTCGCGATCAAAATGCACGTAGCCCGTAACGTACAGATCGAGCAGTCCGTCCCCGTCGTAGTCGCCCCAACTGGAGCCAGGAGACCAGTTGCCAAGCGCCACGTGTGCGGCTTCGGCCACATCGGTGAACGTACCGTCATGGTTGTTGTGATAGAGGCGGTTTTTGCCGTAATTGCCAACATACATGTCGGGCCATCCGTCGTTGTCGTAGTCGGCGATGCTTACGCCATATCCCCAACGATCGTTGGTCACTCCAGCCTTTGCAGCCACATCGGTAAATGTGCCGTCATGGTTGTTGTGAAACAGGGCAGCGTGCGGCGTCTCTTCCTTGCCGTCGAGTGCATTGAAGGTCGATCCGTTGACCAGATAAATGTCGAGCCAACCGTCATTGTCATAGTCGATCAGGCCTACACCCGAGCCATTGGTTTCGATAATGAAATTCTTCTCGGGCACGCCCATCTTGTGTTGCCAGCCGGATAGGCCCGCCGCCTTGGTGATGTCCTGAAACACCACTGTTCCCTTGTCGACAAATCCGCCTTTGGTGATCGCCCGTTTCTCTTTGTCGTAGATCGGCGCGGCTGCGACCCCCGACGAGATACCACCGCTCATACCGCCTTGTTGCGGCTTCGCAGGCGGAGGGGTTGGTTGCTGCGACCATCCCCGGCTCAGGATCAAGAGCTCAATAATCAGTAGTGTGCAAACCAAGCCGCGAAAGCGCAAAGAAACAGTCCCCTACGGGTGAAGTGTATCGCATGGCACGCGTTCCGATGGGGCTGTCCGCGCTCTAGGGATTAGGCCTCAATGGTCAATTCACTGACGGGCTGTCGTATTTGCAACGCTTGGGATACGACTGGTCACGTCAGCCTAATACACTGCCACGTGTCTTGGGCTTCCGCGTGGTTATTGTTTAGCCTTTGCTCAGATAACTCGCAACAGGAGCAGTATTAAGACGATCACTAGAACGAGACTTAGTCCGCCCCCACCGTAATACCCCAATCCAGGACCCGCACGATAGCCTCCATATCCAAATCCAAAAATCAGAACGATCAGAATGATAATAAGCAAGATAGTCTCCCCTCTCACGGCATCTTTACGGTAGTAATTTAAGTCAATTCCCTGAGACTCCCGGTTCAATTAGAAATGTTTGTATTGCGCGTCGAATACCGTCAACACGCTATCTGTGTATACAAACAGGGTAGATACCCGAGATGCCACTGTGACGCTTGCAGATGTCCGCATCGTTTTTCCAACGTTTCTTCTCATCACGAACAACCTTCCCTATTCACCATGGCGTCAAAGCTTTTGATGTCGATACAGGTAAAGCAAAAAAAGTTGGCGGAGGTTTTATATGCTTTGGACAATCTTTGTGGTCCTTCTGGTTCTGTGGCTGCTCGGCCTAGTGAGTAGTTATACGATGGGCGGATTTATTCACATTCTGCTGGTGCTTGCGGTTGTGGTCCTGATCATCCAGTTGATATCGGGCCGCAGAGCGGCACTCTAGCCCAACGCTCTTAACAAGCGTGAACACGCAACCGGGCGGACTAAACAAGCCGCCCTGCATTTTTTTGGAAGTTCTCAAACCCACGGAGGTGGATCGATGAACACTGATAAAGTTAAAGGCGGGATGGATGACGCAGCAGGCCGCGCCAAGCGGCAAGTTGGCGAGTGGACCGGTGATACAGGAACCCAGGCGGATGGCGCAGCCCAGCAGGTTAAGGGCAAAGTCGAAAAGGCTGTAGGCGCCTTGAAAGATGCCGTTCGCGGCACCGCAGATAAAGCAGACCGCAAAATTGACGACAGCACCAAGCGCTAAGGCTAACCCAAACCGCAAAGTTGAAGAAGAGCGCAAACGGGTAGCAGCGTCGACGGCGGCGCAACACAGCTAGGCGGGGCAACGCAGATATTCTCTGCGCTGCCCCGTGGTATTTCAGGCGTTTGTGGTAAGAGTTCATTGGGGCATCGCGGCGGCCCCCCGTTTGCGTGCGGTCAAAGCGATCAATGCGGCCCCTTCCAATGGAAGCATAGCGGGGCAAATACGCTTGCTAAACAATCCTCGACCAGCTATAGATATAGGTAAGGCGGGGCGGAAAAACCACCCTCGACCCGGCCCCAGTGAGGTGCGTCTTCAGCAGGAACTCCGGTTCGCTGACGATCGACGGTCCACAATCGAACACTTCGCGTTGGCGCGCTGTGGCTCGCGGCCTTCGAAGTCCCCTGGATGCGCTCGGCAGCGCTCTACTCCCGGACTTATGTACCCTGTGCGGCTCACCTCTGGCGCAACTGACTTCTGCTCCAATCTGTGACGCTTGCTGGTCGGAGATCGAGCCCTCAAGACGTTCGCTCTGTTATCGTTGCGGCCATCCGCTCGACTACCAAGGTCCTCAAATCCCCGCTCAATCTTCCGTAAAATCTTCCCTTTGCCGCGTGTGCCGCATGGTTCCCCCGCCGTTCGTGCGTGCCGTGGCTTATGGCCCCTACGACGGCACGATGCGCGCGGCCATCCATGCTCTTAAATACGACAGGATGCATGGCGCTGTGCAGCGCTTGAGCACGATGCTCGCTCAAGCCATCGCGATGCTGGACGGGGAAGCGCCTGATCGGATGCTCGTCATTGCCATTCCCCTGCATCGTTCAAAACGCGCCGAGAGAGGCTTCAACCAGGCGCGATTGCTGGCCCAGCACGCGGTCGCGCTGTTGCGCAAAACTCACCCTGCATGGCAACTGACCTTGGCGTCCGACGCGCTGTTGCGGCAACGAAGTACTGCGAGTCAGGCTGGCCTTACGCCACACCAGCGCAGGCGGAACGTGCACGGCGCATTCAGGGTTGAGGATCCCCCATCCGTGCTCCAAGAGCATGTCCTGCTCATCGACGATATCCTCACTACCGGCGCAACCGCACGCGCCGCCGCTGAGGCGTTGCTTGCGGCCGGAGCAGCCTCAGTCTGGGTGGCAACACTGGCTAGGGCGCATCGCATCCATCCCATTGGGCAGAGATTCACGGCGCGCTACAGCGATGAAAACCTGATCAAGAACATGCCTGGCAATTTCCCGTACGCAGACGACTCAACGGAACGCCTGCACGCTTCACCGGACCAACCATCTTTTTAGCGAGGGGACAAAAAAGGATGTCTTTGGGAAAATCTATGATTCATGCTCGCAAACAAAAATCGATTGCCCGGGTTGCTGCGTGCTCCAGTGACCTTGAGGGCCACGCTGCCATTCAGCCGAGCCATGTGCTGCAGATGCCGGTGCTGGTGCTCAATGCGTCCTATGAGCCCATCAATATATGTGGCGCTCGCCGAGCCCTGGTGCTGGTGCTCAAAGGCATCGCGCGCACTGAAGAAGAGCATGGCCTGATGCTCCATGCGCAGCGCAGCCGCATCGCCATGCCCTCGGTTATTCGTTTGCTTGAGTACCGTCGCATTCCCCACCAGACGCGTGCCCTTTCGCGAAAAAATATCCTGCTTCGCGATCGCAATTCCTGCCAGTATTGCGGCGTGGTATTGCCCTCCGCCGAACTCACGCTCGACCATGTGATACCTCGCTCACGCGGTGGAAGCTCCACCTGGGAAAATCTTGTCGCCTGTTGTCACTCCTGCAATCGCCGCAAAGGCAACCGCATGCTGGCGGAGATCAGCGACATGCGGTTAATGCGTGAGCCGCGCCCGTTTTCGCTGCACACCAGCCGTCAAATCATGCGCATGCTGGGCCGCGGCGACGACCGTTGGCGCAAGTACCTCTTCTACTGACCCAAGCCTCGGGCAATCGAAATCTGCCTGATGCAATATCACCGGCCTATTGCTTCTGTAAACGCGCCAGGCTTTCCGCAACAAGATGAGTCATCTCGGCGTCGCTAACGCGTGCCAGGCGGGGAAAGGTCCAGTTATGCTCAAGCAGGTCTCTTATGACTAACCATCCAGTGAAATAGGCCTCGCGCTCAACCCCTGCGCCGCCTGTGCCCATGGTGAATCGCAACACGGCAGCCGCATCTGAATCTGCAATATGAGGCGCGATATCGGCGAGAATCATTGATCGCTTTGGGGTAGCGCGAGCAAACCAGTTTGGGGAGAACTCACCCACGTAATCCTTCTCTTCAAGGCCGTGAAACGTCCGTGTGCGATCATGCAACCGGAGGGATTCAAGTCTGTTCACAAGAGCCATCGTCCGCACGCCCGGACACAATTTCGCCGCCGGCCTGACCACAGTCAAGCTGGGAGTTCCCAAAATAGCTCGCGTGCTCGCCCAGCATGCGAGCTATTGCGATGCGCTTGAGAAGTGCGGCCTCACACTCACTACACTCGAAGCCGATCTTGGCTATCCCGACTCCACTTTTGTTGAGGATGTCGCTGTTTTGACCGGGCGTGTGGCGATCCTTGCACGCCCCGGTGCCCCCAGCCGCGCGGGCGAGGTCGAGGCGATCCGGCCGGTCGTAGAGAGCTTTTTCCCAGCGACATTTTCAATCGAAGCGCCGGGTACACTGGACGGCGGCGACATTTGCGAGGCGGAAAACCACTTCTACATTGGACTATCGCACCGTACCAACCAGGAGGGCGCACGCCAACTCACCGTTCACCTCGGGGCCTCGGGCTACACCTCATCAATAATCGACATCCGCGCAATGAGCAGCATTCTCCACTTCAAAAGCGGCGTCTCCTACATCGGCGAAAACGTACTCGTGGTGATCGAGGAGATGGCAACCGATGCGCGGTTCAGTAAATTTGATTTGATCAGCGTGGGCGCCGAAGAGAGCTACGCCGCCAACTGCGTGCGCGTCAATGATCGTGTGCTGATCGCCGACGGCTATCCTGGTTTGCAGCGCCAACTGGTCGCGCGCGGATTCAAGCCGCTGGCCCTCGATATGTCGGAGTTCCAGAAAATGGACGGCGGCCTGAGTTGTCTCTCACTTCGCTTCTAACCGGCGCTGCAGAGCGTTTTCTTTACGCAATAGCCGCTGACCACAATAAATTCAGTGTTGTGGCTTGGCGGGCTGAGTCGGTGGGTTCGGTTGATTGGGTTGCTTTTGAGGTGGCGTGGTTGGCGTTATATCCTGCCCCTCGTAGATAATTTTCGAGGTTGAGCCAAAGCGCTTGTAATCGGTGTACTTGATGGTATCGCGCATGTGCACGTCCTGTGCCATGGAGCCGCTGCCGCCCGAGAAGTGCAGCGTGCCTTCACCCTTGGTGTAGACGGGGAACCAGAAATGTCCATCCACCTGCTGCCGCCACGTCATGAACGGAGGATGCAGGTCTTCGTTATTCTTGCGCGTGTCGTCAGGCACCATGCGGCCATTGGTCACGACGATTTGCAGATCCGTCGCATCGACCCAGATACGGCCTAACAGATAGCGTTTGTTCTTTTCAATCTGCTTGGGGCTCACATCGAAGACGTAACAATCGACCTCGTCTACCTGTTGCTTGCCCTTGTATTTAACGTTGTACTGACCGATAACTTCGGATGTAAGCACGAACGGATATCCATGCTGAATATCCTGCATGTCCGACGGGGACATGCTCACCCGCTGCAAGGTATTTTCCGGCGCGTAAACCACCTTCTCCGTCCGCTTGCCTGAGGGATCGAAGATGACGTCGTCGACTTCGTAATATTCCCCATCGACCTTGTTGTCGTCATCGATAGTCTGCACTCTCGCGACCCGTCGATACGTATAGTGGTTGAGCGCGTCTTGAAATTCGCTTTCCTTGGCCGCAAATTTCTTGATGATCTCCTCCGGCGGTGTACTGGGATCGGAAATGTCCATCTTGCTGAACCCGGCGTCCATTGCCATGGGAGTAAAGCTGTCCTTATCCTGCGCCATCGCTGTCCCAGCCAGAACGCTCCCAGCCAGCAGCCCTAACAACCATCGGTTTCGCACTATCGATCTTCTCCCTTTAGCTTCGGCACTGCTTCCGCACGCGAACTGTAACCTTAAACAAGTTCACCGTCTGCGCATCCCGCTACAACATTAGACGTATATACATCGCTACAGGGTGGCAGCAAAATCATCGGTGACCCTCTTCGATTGTTGGGGCCTACGCGTGCCACGGGGCGAACGTCCGAAGTATTGCTTTGCATAGACGGTCCTCGGAGATAGCGTTCACCTCATTTCGATGCGCCATTTAAACTGTATTTTGGCGGTTTAGTCCAAATAGCGGCAGTTTGAGCCTCCAGTAAAGTTTAGTATCGTTGCACCCAACAGCTTTTCAGGAGTTTTCCGGTTTTCATGCACGACAGCTACCACCTTCCCGCGCTTGTGCTAACGGTGCTGCTGTTGCCGGCATTCGGTCAACTCTACTTGCGCTTCAGAGATACCCGTACCCTGTTGTGGTTCCTCGGCTTTCTATTTGCCATCGTCAACATGTTGCTGGTTCACGACCTGGGTTGGTGGAATGTTTCCGATACCCATCTTCATCCCTGGTTTGCGGCAGCCGGCGAAACCTCCATCCTGATCGGTTCAGTCCTGTTTCTCGCCTCCCTCTCCCCCCTCGGGTTCCGCGTCGCAAGACTTCGCATTCTTTACGCCGTCCCTTTCACGATTCCGCTGATCGTGTACTCGGTGATGTTCTATTGCGTTTACGACGGTGTCATGCCGAGCGGTTTCCCCTTCCTGATCTTCCCGGCATTAGGCGCGCTTTCTCTCCTCGCCGCCTGCTTGTGGGCCTATTCCAAAGGAAGCATGAACGTCGGCATCGGCCTCGCACTCTGCATCGTGCTCGGCGGCGCAGGCCTGTGGATATGTGTCCGGTCGGGCGGACCATGGCCCCTCGTGTTCGTTGAATGCGCGATCCGCGTTACGACCGCTCTGCTGGTCTTTTTCGTCTTCAAGCGTCTTTCTCCCGGCACGTTCCTTACCGCGCTCGGATTCACTGCCTGGTCGATCAATATCGCTCAGGCGCTGCCCTTTGTTCACCCCCACGAATCCGCCATTGCCATGGTGCGCATCATTGTCATGGGCAAAGTGGTTGCCGCCATCGGCATGATCCTGCTCGCGCTGGAAGACGAGTTGCTGATGAAGCAGGCTGCGCAGGGTCGAGAGCAACATGCACGCGACGAGATGGACTCCTACACCCAGCTCATTCTGTCGCGCCGCCGGATCGAAGATTTCGATCGCCAGGCGTCTCTCATCTGCCAGTCCGTGGTCGCTAACAGCCGCTTTGCGCAGGCTGCTCTTCTTTTGCTGCAAAGTTCAGGACAGTATCGCCTGGCCGGTGCGGCCGGGGTGGATGATGCAACCGTCAATGCACTTGAGGCTCTGGCCACACGCATCCCGGTCACCGGCTTTCTTTCGCCCGAATCCGCAACACCTGCGGTTGAGCATAGCCTGACGTTCGACCTGGATCTTAACCCTTTCCTGGTGCCTGGCGACGATCTTAACCGCCTGCGCCTGACTACCGTGCTGGCCATTCCGCTTTACGGCCGGTCCGCCACCGAGGGTGCCCTGTTTCTGACCGGGATCAAGAACGCGGACGAGCCAATCCGGGCCGTGGACCTGCTTCCTCTCGAATTGCTGGCTGCCCGCATTCAATCTGCGCGTAGCCAGACCATGATGCTTGAGAAGCTCGTGGACGCTGAAAAGTTCGTCGGCCTCGGCCAGTTGGCCGGCAATGTAACCCGCCAACTCAACAATCCGCTTACTGTAATCCTCGGCTACGCGTCGCTCCTTGAAGAGACCGAAGACCTCAATCCGCAAACGCAAAAGGGCATTGCAGCCATCCTCACCGAGGCGCGCCACATGCGGCTGACGCTGGAGAGCCTGGCCCGCATGTCGCATCCCCAGGGCGACCAGCTCGCCGCGATCTCGGTGACAGAATTACTGGCCGACCTCGAACAACTGCATCGCTCTGAATTCATGCATCGCTCAATCGACTTCCGCGTCCACGTAGCCCCGGCTCTACCCCGTGTACGGGGCAACGCGCAGCAGGTGCGCCAGGCTGTGTTGTATTGCCTGCAGTTTGCCATGGAAGCGGTAGAGAAACTCGACACTTCCAGCGAGAAAACGGTGCGCCTCGAGGCCATCGCCGAAAGCGACCAGGTGCAGATATTGGTCGCGCACACCGGCCAGGCTTTTCCGTTCCCGGCCCGCGCGTTCGACCCCTTTGTCCCGGAACCGGCCGGCGGAGAATCGTCCAGTCTCGGCCTCAGCATGTGCGCTACCATCTTGAGGGAAAACAATGGGCGCGCCTCTGCCGTAAATTTTGAACCGTGCGGCGCCGGCATCCTCCTCGAACTCCAAGCCGCCTGAGGGCAACTAAGGCTGGAGGCATACCGAGCCGGGGTGCATCAGTCTCGCCGGGTGCCCCATGTCTAGCTTCTGAGACATGGGAAAGCACGAACCTCACCCTGCCCCGGTGTAAACTTCTCCTTCGCGCACATCTCAGCGTTCACCGTGCGCCCTGTGAATCTATGCGCAAATACACCCTCCTTCTCGCCCTCGCCTTTGTCATGGTGTCGTCAGCCCAACCTGTCAAACGACCCATGACTTTTGAAGACATGATGCAGATGAAACGACTCGGTGAAACCGCCGTTTCGCCCGACGGCAAGTGGCTTGCGTATTCGGTGACTTCCGTCGATCTTGACCAAAACACCAAAACAGCGGAGCTGTGGCTGCAGAAGATTGAGGGTGGCGATCCGTCAAAGCTCTCGGTCGCCAAGCCCGGCGACAGCGGGCCACAGTTCTCAGCCGACGGCACGCGCATTCTCTTCATAAGCGGTCGCGAGGGCGGCCAGCAGGTTTGGCTGGCAGACTTTGATTCGGCCAACGGCGCTGCCACCAACGCTAGGAAGCTAACAAACACTGCCACCGACGCCGACAACGCGCAGTGGGCTCCAGATGGGAAGTCGATTGTGTTTACGGCGGCGGTCTATCCCGAGTGCCCGGCCATACGGCCTCAGGAAGGCGCAGTTGGGAACAAGTGCAACGCCGACCGCGATGCCGCTCTTACCGCGAGCAAGGTAAAGGCGCAAGTCTTTACCCACCTCCTCTACCGCCACTGGAACCATTTCACCGGCGAAAAGCGTTCGCACCTGTTCGCCGTTTCCGTCGAGAACGGAGAGATGCGCGACCTCACGCCCAATGATCCGCATGATGTGCCCCCGTTTTCCCTTGAAGGCGGCGGTGGATTTGCGATCTCGCCCGATTCGAAGGAACTTGCTTTCACTGAAAACCTTGACCCCAACCCGGCCATCTCAACCAATGCGGACATCTTCACGTTGAACCTGGCTGATCCTGCAGCCAAGCCCGTAAAGGTGTCGACGGCGCCGGGCGGGGATTTCAATCCGGCGTATTCGCCCGATGGCAAATATCTCGCCTGGCGCAGTCAGGCACGCCCAGGCTACGAAAGCGACAAGTTTCGGCTGATGCTCTACGACCGCGCATCGAAGACGGCGAAGGATTTGTTGACTAACTTCGATCGCTGGGTAGATGAGTTTGCGTGGGGACCTGCGTCTTCCAACACGATCTATTTCACAAGCGGCGACAAGGGCGAGGCGCCCGTTTATGAAATAGATGGGATCGGGCTGAATGGAGTGACATTGCGCAACAAGTTCATTCCTCAGCTAACAAAGGAAGGCGAGTACGGCGGTCTGCTCCCTACCAGTGACGGGAAGTATCTGGTTGTCACTCGAGTGACCGTGAACGCCCCCGGCGAGGTGACGGCCCTGGATACGGAGATGGTCGGCCACATGCTTCGCAGCTTCGGTCTATCACCCGGCATGTCAGAAGTGATAGTCCACGATGTCAAACAATCCCCCCTCACTCACCTCAACGACGTCCTCCTCGCCCAACTCGATCTCGCCCCACTCGAATCCTTCTGGTTCACCGCCGCGGATAAAACCAAGCTGCAGGGCTTCACAATCAAACCCCCCGCCTTCGATCCCGCCAAAAAATATCCAGTCAAATTTCTCATCCACGGCGGCCCGCAAGGCGCATGGGGCGACGCGTGGTCCTACCGCTGGAATGCCGAACTCTTCGCCGCCAATGGCTACGTCGTCGTTATGATCAACCCGCGTGGCTCAACCGGCTATGGGCAAACCGTGGTCGATGGAGTCAACGGCGACTGGGGCGGCAAGCCTTTCACCGATCTAATGCTCGGCCTCGATTACGCCGAGCAGCATTACTCCTTCATCGACAAGAGTCGCGAATGCGCACTCGGCGCCAGCTACGGCGGCTACATGGCCAACTGGGTGCTCGGCCACACCACGCGCTTCAAGTGCATCGTGTCGCACGACGGCATGTTCGATCCCGAATCGGCATATGGGTCGACAGAGGAGATGTGGTTCAACGAGTGGGAGTTCAAAGGCAAGCCGTGGGACTACTACGGCAAGCCCGACCAGGCGAATCCCTTCCGCAAGTGGGCCCCGATGCTGTCGGCGAAGAACTTCAAGACGCCGACTCTCGTGATCCATTCGCAACTCGATTACCGGCTTGATGTGAGTGAAGGCTATCAGCTTTTTAACACCCTGCAGCGGCTCAATGTTCCAAGCAAGATGCTGTATTTTCCCGACGAAGGCCATTGGGTGCTGAAGCCGCAGAATGCGCGCCTCTGGTACAAGACCGTTAACGACTGGGTCGACCAGTGGACGAAGCCTGCCAACTAGCAACCCAAATGGTTGCGGAATAAGCAATGACTTTAATTAGCAACCGTATGGTTGCTAAATAAGCAATGACTTTGGGGGTGCCCCATCCTTGCACAGCAAGGGTGGGAGGCCCAATACACAACGGAGCCGCCACTTCAAAGCCAATGTGTGGTGAATCAGAGCAGATGTGAGCCGCAACAAACGGAGCCGCGACCTGTCCTTTCAACGCAAACCCGGCAAGCCAAAAGTCTTTCTCAACGAAGCGGGCCTCTTCGACTACGCGCTGCGCTCACTCGGTCGCGCCATGCGCACCGAATCTGAAATGCGGCGCCTGATGCAACTCCGCGTCGAGCCCGGCAAACGCGGCGACGCGATCATCAACGCCACGGTTGCACGCCTCAAGGAACATGGTTACCTCGACGACGCGGTCTATGCGGAAACCTACGCCCGCCTTCGCCAGCAGAATGAAAAATTGGGTCAGCGTCGCGTTCGCCAAAATCTTCAGCATAAGGGGGTCGACGCCGATCTCATCACCGGCACCCTTGAGGCCCGCTACGCCGACACCGACGAAGAAACCCTCGCCCGTCAACATCTCGAACGCAAGCGTATGCGCAAGCCAGAAAACGAAAAGGAAACTGCGCGCGTCATGCGACGCCTCGTTGCGGCCGGCTTCTCCATCGCCGTAATCTATAAAATCTTGCGTCAATGGAACGTTCCCGACGAATCCCTCGCTGCTCTCGAAAGCCTGTCTTCAGAGTCGAGCTCCGACGACTCAGGCGCGGAGTGAATTCAGCCTGGTCACGAAATCCAACGCCTGCCCCGGTGTAGCATGGCTCAGAAGCGAACTTTCAATATCCCTATCTCGTATAAATAGTTGTGAAGGCTCGTCCGCAAAGAATTCAAATCTAAACTCGCATTTTTCGGAGGCTCGATGACTTTGGGAGGCTCGATGGCCACAGTCTTAGCCGCGCCAGTCTCCACGGCGCTGCCCCTCGAAGTGACATCCCTGGTCGTGAGTTTTGGCGCCGTAAAAGCGGTCGAGGGCGTGTCTCTCCAACTCCGCGCCGGCGAATGCCTGGGCCTTCTCGGACCGAATGGCGCAGGCAAGAGCACGGTCATACGCGGCATCGTGGGGCGTGTGTTACCCGATGCCGGCACGATTGCCGTCTTCGGCTTCTCCGCCAGTTCCAAAGCCGCACGCGAAGCTCTCGGCTGGATACCGCAGGAATTGGCCGTCTACCCCCGCCTCACCAGCAGCGAAAATCTGTTTTCATTCGGCCGCTATCATGGGCTGTCGGGCAGCAAGCTCGCCGAAGCTGTCGCGTGGTGTCTCGATTGGGCCGCATTGCAGGACAAGGCTGACGAACTGGCCAAAAATCTTTCCGGTGGCATGAAGCGCCGCCTCAACATGGCTGCCGGCATCATTCACCGCCCGCGCGTTGTGCTGATGGATGAGCCTACTGTCGGGGTCGATCCCCAGTCGCGCATACGCATCTTCGAAATGATCGAGAACCTGCGCGCCCAGGGGACCTCGATCGTTTACACCACGCACTACATGGAAGAAGCGGAGCAGCTATGCGATCGCATAGCCATCATCGATCACGGCCGCATCATTGCGCTCGGTACCAAAGAGGACCTCGTACATAACGCATTCGGCTCGCGCAGCCAGGTCACCGCGCGCTTTGCGGGAACGTCGCCAGAGATTGCTGCGTGGGTCGAGCGCCGCGGCGGTCGCATCAGCGGACCCAACGCTGAATTCAGCATCGAGAATTCAACCGAGGTTGTCGCGCTGCTCAAAGATGCCGCCGACGACGGGCTGGAATTGGCAGACGTCTCTCTCCATCGGCCCACGCTTGAATCCGTTTTTCTTCACCTCACCGGAAGGGAGTTGCGCGATTGATTTACGCCATCGTTCTTACCGCCATCAAGGCCTTGCGCCGGGACCGGGCCGCGCTCGCACTCAGCTTCATGCTCCCCGTCGCTTTCTTCAGTATCTTCGCGGCCATCTTCGCCACCCAGCACAACTCCACGCCTAAGATCTCACTCATCGTTGTCGATCAGGATCAAAGCACAGCCTCGCATCAGTTGGTGAGAGCGCTTGAGCATGAGGCCTCGCTCATCGTCTCCGAGCGTCCCGCTCCCAAAAATAAAGTCGCGCAGCCCGACTACACCGCTGCCACTGCTGAGGCTTCCGTCAAGTCAGGGGATTCGCAAATTGCTCTGATCATTCCTCGCGACTTCGGCAAAAACCCCATCTCCTTTGGCTCAAGCGATGGATCGCCCTCCATTCAGATGCTCAACGATTCCAGCGACACGATCGCGCCGCAGATGGTAGGCGGCCTCCTTCAAAAGGTCGGCATGTCTGCAATGCCCAGCGTCATGGCCCAGAAGGGTTCTGAATTCACCGGCCAATTCATCGGCGGCTTCACACCCCAGCAGAAAAAGCGAATGGAAGAAAACCTCGCGCAGCTCAAGGAACAGGAAAAATCGAACCCTGACAGCGACACCTCCAGTGCTTCCGGTGGCGGCGTAATCGCGGTGCAGTCCCGCTCCGTAATAGGAGAAAAGAAAAACCTTGTCTGCTTCTACGCCGCGGGCATCGGTGTCATGTTTCTTCTCTTCACCGCCAGCGGATCGGCGGGTTCACTGCTCGACGAATCGGACTCCGGTACCCTCGACCGCGTTCTCAGTTCGCACGTCACCATGACTACGCTGCTGGCGGGCAAGCTTGCCTTCAATACCCTCCTCGCCTTCACTCAGTTGGTTGTCATGTTCGTTTGGGCGTGGGCCGTGTTCCATCTCGACTTTCACAATCACCTTGCTGGCTTTGTCATCATCGGCCTCTGCACCGCGTTTGCGGTGGCCGCATTTGGAATGTTGCTGGCCAGTATGTGCCGCACCCGCGCGCAACTTGGAGCGGTCTCAACGCTGCTCATCCTTACCATGTCGGCATTAGGGGGCAGCATGTTTCCCCGTAATCTCATGCCGCTCGCTATGCAGAAGGCGGGAATGTTTACCATCAATGCCTGGGCCATCGATGGTTTCACCAAAGTTTTCTGGCGTGACCTCCCCGTATCGGCGCTGGCTCCGCAAATCGCCGTGTTGCTCGGCGTAGGCACGGCGCTGTTTCTGGTTGCCCGCCGCCTCGCCCGTCGTTGGGAGTTCTCCTGATCCACTGGCGACAATTTCAAGAACGAGTTCGTACGCACGCCGCATCGACTTCCTGGGGAGAGCCGAACGATAGTGTGCCTGCTATAGCGCTTCGGTATTGCGTCTGACTGCTATAGCAGTTTCTGCATTGGTGTGGATCGAAAGCACGCACTCAAGCGGCTCTTTAATCGATAAAGAGCCACCCTCTACAACCCTCAAGCCTAGGCGTATTCGGAATGATTTCGGAAACCGCTCTAAGCTTTGCGGATCATTCCTGGTAGAAAGCGCACAATTGTTGCATGGCTTATTCCTGCAGCGCCACCCCGTCACTCGCCGCTTCATACGCCAATAAGGCCTAACTCCTTTATAATCAAATTTCTGCGGCCAACCCTTTTAGAATCAAATTTTTAGCGCAGGCGACCCCCCGCAAACCGATGTAAGCAAAACACTTCCATCCAGAAATAGGGGGGGAGGGGGGAGGGGTGATTAATACGCAAAGGGACGGCCGCCCGATGACTACTTCTTCGAGGCCAGGATTTCGAGCTTCTCTACCTGCGGCTTATCCGAAAATAGATCTTCTGCCTTCGCAAACAGGGCCTTGGCGATCTCCCCGGTCAGGTGAGCGTTCCGTCCCGCCTCGTCTTTGAATGTGTCGAAGATGCCAAATCGTCCCGGTCCGAGCTTCACGGCATACCAGGTGCTTGTGGCTGTTTCCTTTTCTGCCAGCGGCTGAGCCGACTTCAAAAACTTCTCGACCTCGTCTTCTTTTCCCGGCTTGGCATTCAATAGAGCTAACAACGCAAACTTATCCATTTCTCTCTCCATTCTTTTACCGCATTCATAAGATGCAAAGAGCCGCCTTGGCACGGCAGCGTCTAAGAATTTGCTTTTGACTCCGTCGCACCCGGCAGATGCCACTCGACGCGCGCCTCCACGCGACTCCAATTACACTAGTTACGCTATGCAAAACCGATCCGGGAACGACATACGCGAACAGTTTCTGCGCTTTTTTGAGTCGAAGGGCCACCGCCGCGTGCACTCTTCCTCGCTGGTGCCTGCCAACGACCCGACGCTGCTGTTTACCAACGCCGGCATGAACCAGTTCAAGGACCTGTTCCTCGGTGCCGAGCGCAGGGATTACTCCCGCGCGACAACTTCGCAAAAGTGCGTTCGCGCCGGCGGCAAGCACAATGACCTTGAAAATGTGGGCTTTACGCGGCGTCACCACACGTTTTTTGAGATGCTCGGTAATTTCAGCTTCGGCGACTATTTCAAGCGCGAGGCGATCCAGTTCGCCTGGGAGCTGGTCACCAGCGAGGAGTGGTTCGGCATCCCCAAGGACCGCCTGTACGTGACCATCTTTGAGGGCGCCGACGGCGTGCCGCGCGACGACGAAGCCGAAGGCTACTGGATCGAAGCCGGCGTTCCGAAAGAGCGCATCAGGGAATACGGCCTCAAGGATAATTTCTGGCAGATGGGCGAAACCGGCCCCTGCGGCCCGTGCTCAGAGATTTTCTACGACATGGGAATGGAGGCGGCCGAGACCCCAGGCGTCGATAAACCTTTTGGCGAGGACGATGCCCGCTACGTTGAAATCTGGAATCTTGTTTTCATGCAGTTTGACCGCGCTGCGATCGTCGATGCCCTAGGCAAGACCACCAGCTACAAGCTGACTCCGCTGCCCAAGCCGTCCATCGACACCGGCATGGGCCTTGAGCGGGTGGCTGCCGTGTTGCAGGGCAAAGTGTCCAACTTTGAGACGGATCTGTTCACTCCGCTGATTGCCCGCGCGGCGCAGTTGACGGGCTTTGTAACAGGGCACGACTTTAGTCGTGCCGATGACGCCGTAAATGAGGGCGGGGCTTTAGCCCCTGAGGCACTTGAACGCGCGATTGGCAACGCCAGCTTGCGCATCATCGCCGACCATGCCCGCGCGGCAACTTTTCTCATCAATGATGGCGTGCTGCCGCAGAATGAAGGTCGCGGCTACGTGCTGCGCAAGATTCTTCGCCGCGGCATTCGTCACGGACGCCTCCTCGGCCAGGAAAAGCCGTTCCTCTACCAGATGGTCTCGGCCGTGCGCGACGAAATGCAGGGTGCCTATCCCGATTTAATCGAATCTGCCGGCCGCGTCACCAAAGTGATTGAGGCAGAAGAAAAGCAATTTGATCGCGTGTTGAAATACGGCCTGACGCGCCTCGATGAAGAATTGAAGAATAACTTCACCGGCGAAAAGGCCTTTCACCTTTACGAGACCTTCGGCCTTCCTCTCGATTTCATGGTAGATGCGGCACGAGATGCCGGCGTCAAATTTGACGAGGCCGGCTTTGAACAGGCCAAAGAGGCCGAGCAAGCCCGCGCTCGCGCCAGTTGGAAGGGTGGCAGTCAGAAATCCGCCAGCCCTGCGTACCGCGAACTCGCCAAGACCGACTTCCTCGGCTACAAGCAGCTCAATGCAACTGACGCTGCAGTGCTCGCCATCGTCAAGGATGGCGTCGGTGTTCCTGCGGCGAATGCTGGCGATGCGGTTGACGTCGTGCTCGACCACACCAGCTTTTACGGCGACTCCGGCGGCCAGATTGGTGACACCGGCTGGTTCACTTCAGTGGACGGCAACGCTACTGTTGCTGACATTACGGGATGCGTTCTGCCGGTGCAGGGCGTGCGCGCTCATAAGGCAATTCTCAAGCAGCCGTTGGCGGTCGGCGATCACGTCAATACTGTCGTCGATGGCGAACGCCGTAACGCGATCAAGCGCAATCACACGGGAACACACCTTCTGCATGCGGCCCTGCGACAGGTTTTAGGCACGCACGTCAAGCAAGCCGGTTCGCTGGTCGATCCAACGCGGCTGCGCTTTGACTTCTCCCACTTCGCGCAGGTCGCCGACGAAGAATTGCAGGAAATCGAATCAATTGTGAATCGCGAAGTACTCGCCAACGCGCGCGTCGAAACGCTTGAAGACGTGCCAATCGACGTGGCCGTCAGCGAATACCATGCCATGGCCCTGTTCGGCGAAAAGTACGGGGACAAGGTGCGCGTAGTGAAGTTGTCGGATGGTTTTTCGACCGAGCTTTGCGGCGGCACACACACCGCGGCTACCGGCGAAATTGGCCTCATCAAGATCGTGAGCGAGGGTTCGGTTTCGTCGGGCGTGCGCCGCGTGGAGGCCATCAGCGGCATGGGCGCGCTCGATGCTTTTCGCGAAGATTTTGCCGTCGCTCAACTGGCTGCACAGGTTGCTCCGGCTACGGCGGGTGGCAGCTTGACAGACTCGTTCCGCCTTAAGCTTGCCAGCAACGAAGAAGAGATTAGGCACTTGCGCCGCGAGCTTGAAGAGGTGCGCATGAAATCCGCAGCAGGCGCGCTCGACGAAGCCATTAGCCGCGCTGTTGATGTGAAAGGCGTGCGTCTCGCAACCCTGCGTGCCGATAATCTTGAACGCGGACAGTTGCGGACGCTGGTCGATAATCTAAAGCAGAAGCTGGGTGAAGGCATTGTGGTGCTGGCCTCGGCACAGCCCGAAGGTAAAGTCGCACTCATTGCCGGAGTTACGGCTGGGCTTACCAAGCGCGTTCAGGCGGGGAAACTGGTCGGTGCAGTCGCGAAACTTGTCGGTGGCTCAGGCGGCGGCAAGCCCGAAATTGCCGAAGCTGGCGGCAAAGACCAGGCGCAGATCGACGCAGCGCTCCATGCCGCGCCGGAAATTCTAGGTTCGCTGCTGACGTAATTTGTTTTTCATATTTGCGCTAAGCTCCGTTCGGGACTGGTCGTTGCTCTTGTCGCAACGGCTCGGTGGGTGTTCCGTTGCATTAACAGTCGCGGGAAACAGCTGGCAAAAGACCTGCCTTGACCATAGAGCGTGCACGTAAGCGCCGCCATGCCTTAATCTGGGCGCATGGCCAGGGCGCACCATACTCCTCTGCAGGTTGAGCGCCTTCGCATGGCACTGCTGCAGTGGTACGAAGCCAACCGGCGCGACCTGCCGTGGCGGCGAACCACCGATCCATACGCCATCTGGGTTTCAGAGATCATGCTGCAGCAGACCCGCGTGGCCGTGGTGATCGAGCGCTACAAAGCATTCCTCACACGGTTCCCTGATGTGATTACATTGGCGACGGCTGAGGAGCAGGAAGTGCTTGCCCTGTGGAGTGGTCTTGGCTACTATCGCCGGGCACGCATGCTGCATAAAGCCGCCCAGTCAGTAGCAGCGAAATTCAACGGCCGTCTTCCAACCAGTGCAGAAGAATTGCTGTCGTTGCCGGGCATAGGATCCTACACCGCCGCAGCAGTTGCGAGCATCGCGTATGGTGAACGGATCGCCGTGGTCGATGGCAATGTAGAGCGCGTGCTCTCGCGTCTCGAGGGCTGGCACACATCAAGCCGGGAAGAGGCCGGCGACTTGCGCCGCAAGGTTGAGACCCTTGCTAACCAACTTGTCGATCCAGCTCATCCCGGCGACTTCAATCAGGCTGTAATGGAACTGGGTGCGACCGTTTGTCTGCCTCGCAATCCGCAGTGCCTGGTGTGCCCCCTGGCCACTGAATGCGTGACGCTGGGCGAGCACCGCACGCCGCCGCGACCGCGCATGATCACACAGGAAATAGCATGCGCGCTCGCTGTGCGGTTGGGGCCTGGCCGCAATTCGAATGTTGACGAAGTGCTGCTCGAACAACGCCCTCCATCCCATTCTGTGATGCGCGATATGTGGCAACTTCCCGTGTTGAGTGAGCCCGTTGTCGCGGAAGAGGACCTGCGCATGACTGTTCGCCATGCGATCATGCAGGTTAATTATGTTGTCAGGGTGCGTTCTGTTGTCGAATCGGAAGTCGATGTGCTGACCGAGGCAGGCGGACTTCGCCGCTGGGTTCGTCTTGAAGAAGCCGCCCATATGGCGCTCACCGGACTGGCTCGAAAAATTCTGTCGCGCGCCAATTTCATTGCGGGCGATCGACCGTCTACAGGGCTTGTTCGCCTCGTTGCGTCAAGTGCGGAGCGAGATAAGTAAGCATGCGCTGCGTAGATCCCTTGCTGCTCAAAGATATATAGCAGTGTCGATTTTTTTATTCTTAATGAATCATTGGTATACGTTTCTGCTGGTCGTCTCGGAATGAAGAATGCTTGCGACTGCGCCTGCGAATTTCCACCGGCTGAGGATGTACGATGAACGAAGACCCCCAATGACAGTCAAACAGAATCTCACTCCGGCCACTCTTCTACACATGGCTCAGACAATAAATGTGCCGATGCGCGGGCTCGTCGCGGTTATTGAATTGCTCGACGACGGCGGTACCGTTCCGTTCATTGCGCGTTACCGCAAAGAGGCAACAGGCAATCTCGATGAGGTGCAGATTCGGACCATCGAAGAAAGACTCATCTACTTCCGCGACTTGTGCGAACGACGCGACACTATCCTGGCCTCGATCGCTGAGCAAGGCAAGCTTACAGACGACCTCAAGGCCCGCATTGAAGCGACGCTCGACAAGAGTGAGCTTGAAGACCTCTATCTCCCATACAAGCCACGCCGCCGCACCAAGGCTACAATTGCTCGCGAGAAAGGCCTGGAGCCGCTCGCCGCATATCTCTGGGCGCAACAGCGAACTGCAGACCCATTGTCGGTTTTCGCTGGTAGATTTGTGAATGCAGATTTGAACGTGGCCACGGCCGAGGAGGCACTTGAGGGCTCGCGCCATATCGTTGCCGAGTGGATCAGCGAAGACGCAGATCTTCGCAAAGCCCTTCGCAACTTTGTATTCGATGAGGGCATCGTAGTCAGTCGCAAGTGCACGGATGCGGTCGATGAACAGCAAAAGTTCAAAATGTATTACGACTACAAAGAGCCGGTAAAAACTATCCCCTCACATCGCATGCTGGCTATCCGTCGCGGCGAGGGTGAGCACGTGCTCTACTTTCTGATCGAGGTCGATTCGAAGAGAGCTATCGTGATCATCGAGCGACATGTGATGTGCCTGCGCGGCGATTGGACGCCACAACTCGAACAAGCGATCAACGACGCATGGAAACGCCTGCTCGATTCATCGATTCAGGCCGACATTCGCATGGAAGTGAAACGGCGCTCAGACACAGAAGCCATTCAGGTCTTTCGTGACAATCTGTACAACATCCTGCTGGCTCCTCCAGCCGGCCCGATCTGCGTGCTCGGCATCGATCCTGGTATTCGCACTGGCTGCAAAATTGCAGTTGTTGATGAAACCGGCAAGCTGCGAGCGCATGACGTTTTTTATCTTCACACCAGCAAGCACGGCAATGCAGAAGCAATATCAAAACTTGAAGCATTGCTGCGTCAACACCATGTGCGTGCCATCGCGATTGGCAACGGCACTGCCTCGCGCGAGACAGATGCGTTTGTACGTGAGTTTTTGCGTGACAAGGGAATTAACGATATCTTCTCAGTCACAGTGAGCGAGGCCGGCGCCAGCGTCTATTCTGCATCGGACGTGGCAAGGCAGGAGTTTCCCGATCTAGATCTCACAGTGCGCGGAGCGATCTCGATCGCGCGCCGCCTCCAAGATCCGCTCTCTGAACTGGTCAAGGTCGATCCAAAATCCATCGGTGTGGGTCAGTATCAGCATGATGTGGATCAACGCCAATTAGCTCAATCGCTTCAAACCGTGATTGAGAGCTGCGTAAACAAAGTCGGAGTCGACCTCAACACGTCGTCATGGACGCTGCTCCGCCACGTTGCAGGAATTACGGAACGCACTGCGCTTAGCATCGTCACCTATCGCAATGAGAAGGGAAGCTTCCGCTGCCGCAACCAGGTGATGCAAGTTCCGGGGATCGGGCCGAAAACATATGAGCAGGCCGCAGGATTCTTGCGTATTCGCGACGGTGATAATCCTCTCGACATGACTGCTGTGCATCCTGAGTCGTACCCTCTGGTCGAAAAGATTGCCGAGTCGCTCCAGACATCGGTGAAGGAAATCATTCAACATCCGCAGGTTCTTGAGAAGGTCGACCCCAAGCAATTTGCAGCGGGCACCTACACGCTCTGCGATATCCTCGCGGAACTGCGCAAGCCTGGCCGGGACCCGCGCGATAAGTTTGGGGCGCCAGTCTTTCATGATGGCGTACGCGAAATCGCGGATGTGCAGCCAGGTATGGTACTCGAGGGTGTGGTCACCAACGTGACCAAGTTCGGGGCTTTCGTCGACATCGGCGTTCATCAGGATGGGCTGGTTCACATCAGCGAGTTATCCAATCGCTATATCAAGGATCCAGCTGAAGCGGTTAAAACTGGGCAGATAGTCAAAGTGAGAGTAATCAGCGTAGATACAAAGTCAAAGCGTATCGCACTATCTGTCAAGGCGCTGACGTTACCTGACCCGCACGCTGCCCGCGTGCCCGCATCTGTTCCGCGAGCCAAGCCGCAAGCGACGCTGGACCAGACGCTTGCCGCGCTTTCATCCAAATGGAAAGTGCGCGTGTAGCGACCTTAGATTGACGTTGAAAAATTTACAGATTACAAGCGAAGCCTGCGATCATCAATGTTGATGGCAACTCCGGCGCATTCGTGAGCCGCCGGCCAGCTGCCGCCGGGACATCGGTGTTCTAGTGTTTCCGATTCAAAAGAGCAGGCAAGCGTGCAGCGTAATCAAAATTTGCCCGACGCGATCGGGATCGACTTTGGCACTACGAACAGCTCCGTCGCGATCGTCAGCGGCGCGGGCGCGGTTCAACTTGTCTCATTTTCTGCAGGCGAAAGCGTCACGCCCTCGGTGCGGTCCATTCTCTATTTCGAACAAATCAGAGCTGCTGGCGGGATGAAGCGAACCGCATCTTTCACAGGCCAGCCCGCAATCGACCGATACCTCGAGGTTGAAGAAAAAGGCAGGCTTATCCAATCGCTCAAGTCGCACTTGGCCAGCCGCACACTTTCGGGCACCGAGATTTTCGGCCGCCGCCACAAGCTTGAAGATCTGATCGCGCGCATGCTCAAAGATCTGCGCAAAGCCGCGGAGGAGCAGTCAGGCAAGTCCATTCATCGGGCGACAGTGGGGCGGCCAATAAGATTTGTTGGGGCTGAAACGCCAGCAGACGACGAGTTTGCCGTCAGTCGATTGCGGCAGGCATTTACGCTGGCTGGATTTGAAGATGTTGATTTTGAATTCGAGCCGGTCGCCGCTGCGTACGCTTATGAATCAACGCTCACACGCGACGAGCTGATTCTCATTGGCGACTTCGGCGGAGGGACAAGCGACTTTTCGCTGCTGCGTGTAGGCCCCGCAGTTCGCAGGCGCGGTCGGACGCCCGACGATCTTCTGGGCAACAGTGGTGTCGGGCTGGCAGGCGATGCTTTCGACGCACGCATCGTGCACAAGCTAGTCTCGCCTGCACTCGGCTCCGATTCTGAAGCGCGGTCGTTGAACAAACTGCTGCCCGCTGTGCCTGCGTGGATCTATGCCAACCTGGAACGCTGGCATTACCTTTCTTTTCTGCGCACCAACAATGTGCGCGAAATTTTGAAGAGCGCTCGCGCTCGTGCGCTCGAGCCGGAAAAGATCGAAGCTCTCATTGCACTCATAGATGAGGACCTTGGATATCAACTTCATCACGCTGTGCAGAAAGTGAAGTTCGAATTATCGCGCAGCGCTAATGCTGTGTTCCGGTTTCGCGATGGAAGCATGGATCTCACGATACCGATTTCGCGGGATGACTTTGAATTGTGGATCGCCGATGAACTGCGTGCTATCGAGCGGTGCATCGACACGCTTCTCAAAACGTGCGGTATTCTCGCCAGCCAGGTTGACCGCGTCTTCCTTACTGGTGGCAGTTCGTTTGTCCCCGCGGTGCGTAGTATTTTTGACAAGCGGTTTGGTCGCGAGCGCAGCAGCGGTGGAAACGAATTTACATCTGTAGCGCATGGGCTCGCTCTTCGCGCGGCAGAAACAATCAGAGCGTCTCACAACGGACTGTAAGGCGATCGAGAAAGCGACGATGGGGCCTTACCGCGGCCAACTGCATTTGCAAACCACCTATTCGACTGCGCGTTTCCTCAGCCCAGCCCGGCGCTTTATATTTAAAGATGTTGGTGATAAACATTTATGTCAAAGCGCGAATTTCAAACCGAAGTCGAACAACTCCTTCAACTCATCGTCCACTCGCTCTATTCGCATCCCGAAATCTTTTTGCGCGAACTGATTTCAAATTCTTCCGACGCCCTCGATAAACTGCGCCACCTGACTCTGGTTGACGACGCCTACAAATCCCTTCCATTCGATCCGCGCATCGATCTCGAGCTGGATGAAGACAAGAAGACACTCACCATTGCCGATTCGGGCATTGGCATGAGTGAAGAGGATCTGATCTCGCATCTCGGCACCATTGCCCGCTCCGGGACCAAAAACTTTCTGTCGCAACTGTCCGGCGACACGAAGAGAGACTCGAATCTCATCGGACAATTTGGAGTTGGGTTCTACAGCGCCTTCATGGTTGCTGATAGCGTCGAGGTCGTCTCGCGCAAGGCAGGAGAAGACAAAGCCTGGCGCTGGATCAGCGACGGTAAGACCGGCTTTGAAATCGAACCTGCAGAGCGTCCCGCCCCAGGCACGACTGTACTGGTTCACTTCAACGAAGAGGGCGCCGCCCAATACGCCAATAGCTGGCGCTTGCAAGAGATCGTAAAGAAGTATTCCAATCACATTGCGTTCCCCATCTTTCTCACATATGACAAGAGTGAGTGGAACGAAACCGATAAGAAGTCAATCAAGACGCGTACTACCGAGCAGGTCAATGCGGCGAGCGCGATGTGGCGTCGACCAAAGGCTGAACTTACACAGGACGACTATCAGGAACTTTACAAATCGATTTCGGGGGACTGGGAGAACCCCCTGTTCTGGTTTCACACCAAGGCTGAGGGCAGCCTGGAGTACACAACGCTTTTCTACGTTCCCGCCAAGGCCCCTCTCGATCTTTACCAATCCGAATACAAGGGCGGGGTAAAGCTGTATGTCAACCGCATCTTTATCATGGATGACTCGAAAGAACTGCTGCCCCCATACCTGCGCTTTATACGGGGCATCATCGATAGTGAAGATCTGCCGCTCAATGTGAGTCGCGAGATTCTTCAGCAGAATCGCGTCCTCGCGAGCATCCGCACTGCCAGCGTTAAGAAGATTCTGTCTGAATTGAAGAGCGCTGCGGCGAACCGGTTGGACGATTATGTCAAGTTCATCACCGAATACAATCGGTCGCTCAAAGAAGGGCTCTACAACGATTTTGCCAATCGTGAAACACTGCTCGAACTCATTCGGTTCAAGTCAACAGAAGTCGCGGGGCTCACCAGCCTTGCCGATGTAAAGTCGCGCATGAAAGAGGGGCAGAAAGGGATTTATTACATCACCGGCGGTGCTGAATCGCTGTTGCGGACATCGCCCTTACTCGAGATTTACAAGAAGAAGAATCTCGAAGTTCTGATTCTCGACGACGACATCGATGAAATCGTTTTCTCCGGAATCGACAAGTACACCGACGTCGAGCTTAAGGCCGTCAACAAATCTTCTACCGACGAAGATCTCAAAGTCGCGGCCGCGCCTGATAACACCGACCTGCTCAAGCCGCTACTGGACAAGATGAAAGCAACGCTCGGCGATCGCGTTAAAGATGTGCGCGCATCCGTGCGGCTCGCCGATAGTCCGTCCTGCATCGTCTCTGACGAAGATGAACCTTCGATGAAAATGCAGCAGATGCTGCGTGCGATGGGGCAGAAAGACATTCCTGCGCCCAAACCGACGCTTGAGATCAATCCCGATCACGAGATTGTTAAGAAGCTGCTGCTGCGGCCGGCCGATGCAGTCGCCGAAGATGCATCATGGCTGCTGCTTGACCAAGCACTGCTCATGGAAGGCGTACCGCTCCATGATCCGGCAATGTTTGTTCAAAGACTGAATCGCATTTTGCAAACTTCGATTTGAATGACGACCGGTGGAGCCTAAAAGAGCTTCAACTTACTAGAATTGCAGCTTGGCGCCGAACTGAATCTGCCGAGACGCTGTCGATGTTGCGGTCACCAGCCCTGCTGTCGGCGAAATTCCCGAAGTTGCCGAAGTGTAGACCACTTCATTGGGAGTCATAAAATTTGTATGGTTGAGGACGTTGAAGAATTCAGCGCGGAATTGCAATCCAAGGCGCTCGGTGATGTGTGAGTTCTTCGACGCTGAGAAATCCAGTTCTGACAATCCCGGGCCGGTAAGAGCATCGCGTGACACGTTGCCAAACGTGCCTGTGGCAGGCGGAAGAAAAGCCTGCGGATTGAAGTATCCACTCGCCTTGCGTGGATAGAGATTACCGCGAAAGTCAGGATTCCAATTCGGTCGCACCGGGTTACGGGTGTCGCCATTGCCGGTCGGATTGTAGCCAAGCTGCGGTGAAAAAGGGAATCCACTTTGCAAGTTGACGATCACGCTCGCAGTCCAGCCGGCGACTGCCAAATTCACCGGCGCAGCAGCATTCTTTAAGAAATGATGATGCGGACCGAACGGCAGTTCGTAGCTTGCATTGATCGATGCAGCATGTCGGACATCAGTGGCTGCAGGTCCCCAATCCAATTTTGGACGCAATGGGAGCTCAACAAACGCAGGCGTGTTTCCGCTGACGCTCGTGTTCCAGGCAGAGCCGTCGTCAAGGTTTTTTGCGTACGTATAGTTGCCGCGAAATTGAAACCCACTTGCGAACGAGCGGCGCACATCGACGATCAAGGAGTTGTAAAGTCCCACGCCTTGCGAAACCCATGATGTCGAATTGGCGAGATTGGGGTTCGCATTTTGCGAGCCTGCAGGATAGTAAATCGTTCCGTCGGCCTGCACGGTGGGTACCGGCTCATTCATGTCTTCAGACAGAATCTGATGGTATCCGTGCGAGCCCACGTAACCGACGGTGAGTGAAGTACGCGGCGCGACCTCTTGTTCAATGCGCAGACTCCACGTGAGCACGGCCGGTGTCGCAATGTCAGGTTGCACATTGCTCGGCGAGACTTTTGTACCTGCAAGCGGCGGCGTACCAGGAGTGATTTGAAGATTTTGAACAGCTACATTCTTGATCGACTCAGAAGTGTTGTATGGTGCAGTCTGATCGAGGCGATAGTCGAGTGTATCGAGGAGACCATGATACAAACCGACGCCGCCGCGAACAGCGGTCTTGCCGTTCCCCCACACGTCCCATGCAAATCCCACCCGCGGCGCAGGCAAAAATCTGGCGCGGTTTGTGGTGAGGGCGGAACTGCCGATTACCGGCTGAGTCTGTAATACGCCGTCAGTGATCGCGTAGTTTGATGCTCTGCCTTGAGTCTCATTCCACCCGTTAGTCGACTCTGCGCGGAAGCCTGCGCGCAGTTCCAGCCTCGGTGCGATCTTGACAGTGTCTTCGACGAAGCCTGCTCCTTCGATGGAGCGCCAGCCCAATTCAGTCGGCGACGGTACAACGGTGAAGGTCGCAACTGTGCCTTGAAGGAAAGACTTTAGCGTACTGAACGATGCTTGACCGTATTGATTTTGGGCAAGCAGATCATTCGACTGAATGCGTTGCAACCAGAGGCCCGCTTCAACCTGGTGGCGGCCATGCGACCAGTAGACATGATCTTCTAGAGTGAACAGATTGCGAGCGGCTTTATTATTGCTCCCCACGTTGCTGCCGGCTTGAGTGATCTGCGAAGCGCCGTTGGATGCAGTACTGCCGCTGATGACGATTGCGCCGATGGGTTTGCCTGTCACCCAACCCGGGAGATTGACTGGCGAATATCCAGTAAAGAAATAGCTGGCGCGTGAATAGCCGATGCGGGCCGTGTTGAGCAACGAAGGCAAAAGCACGTGTTGTTCCTGAAGGCTGAGTACCTGTTCGCGCAAACTTTCATTCACATAGCTCAGTGGATTCTGCGATGGAGTATCGGCGCTGCTGTCGTCAACCGTGTACACGGCAAAGAGAAGGTCGTTGCCGCTAAGATTTTGATCGAAGCGTGTAGTGCCAAAGTCCTCATGAATGCGCTGCTTCGGATGACTAAAGGATTCGGCAATCCCTGCGCCAAGTTCCGGGCCGTTGACAGCGGGCCAAAGCGCAAGCAAAGGCTGCACGGGGGGATCTACGCCGACATACTGCTCGACGCCCGCACCGTTAGGCAGGAAACCCTGTCGCGCTTGGTCGTCTGGAACAAGGGTTACGGAACTCAGTCCCCAATTTTGCCGAAAGCCTTCGTAGTTGCCAAAAACGAAAGCCTTTTCGCGACGGATAGGGCCGCCGAGCGAGCCACCGAACTGGTTGCGCTGAAATTCTGGAATTGATCCGAAATCGAAATAGTTTCGTGCATCGAGCGCGCTGTTGCGAACAAATTCAAACGCTGTGCCGTGGAACTGATTGGTCCCCGATGTTGTGACAATGCTGACTTGTGCGCCGTCGCGCTTGCCATATCCCGCGCCGTACGTATCACTGACTACATTGAATTCACGCACCGCGTCTACACCCAATAGCTGGCCACTGGTGCCTCCCGGTGTCACGTTTATAAGAGAGGCGCCAGTGTACTCGATGCCATTGAGCAAAAAAAGATTGTCCTGTGGGCGGCGTCCACTAACCGCAAACATATTCCCTACAGAGGAGTTCGAAGTACCGACGCTGCCGGAGCGCTCGTTAGAGTAATTCACCGTTGCGGGATTCAGCGTAAGCAATTCGTCATAGCTGCGACCGTTGAGAGGCAACTCCTTTACTTGTCTCTCGTCGATGAGCCCTGCGGTCGGTTGCGTCTTAGTATTTACGGTTTCTGAAGTGGCATCGACCTCGACGCTTTGTTGAACAGCTTCAACGCCAAGCACAAAATCCAATTGCAGGCTCTGACCCACGGTGAGTGAAATTCCGTTGCGCTGCTGATATGCGAAACCGTCGTGGGCCACCGAAATGGTGTATGCACCCACTGGCACTGAGGGCGCAAAGAAGCGGCCATCTGCACCCGTAGTAAGTCGACGTGCCGCGCCGGTCTCAACTTGGCGGACGATCACGGTCGCACCGGTTAATGTTGCTCCTGTGGTCTCTCGAACAGAGCCGCTGATGGTGCCGCCCACGACCTGGGCGTGGGCGACGATGCCTGCAAAAAACAGCGTGATGAAAAGATAATTCAGTTTTGTTGCGAGTTTCACATGGCCTCCTAAAATTCAGCGAGTGCTTGCCTGGCAGATCAGGCTGGAAGAGAAGGCACGTTTATCGAGGACAAACGCATCTTGATGTGCATTGGAAAACGACGAAGGAGAAGTGATCAGCGACAACAACAGAGGCAGGCCCGCGGAGAGGCGGATAGGGGCGGCCGAGAGTGGGGAGAGAGCATGCTCACTGTTTCTGGTAACGAGTTCAAGATTGGTTGGGAAACTTCCCAGAAAAAAAAAGGCCGCGTCAGCAATTCGCTGCGACGCGGTCTTTAGGGTGACTACTTAGATCTGAGTCTATTTACCCACAAGACCGACGCGGCGCGCGACAGCACGCACAACAAATCGTCGGTGTGGGGCAAAGAGCCATAGAGCAACTATAGCAACGAGAGAAATCCAGGTCAAATTGAACTGAATATAACGATTAGAATAGCGATTGCGGGGAGTCCATGCCCAAGATAAAGAAAGTCATGATTACCGCCTATGGCGACGAAAGCAAACTCGCGATAGTTGAAGAAGAACTGCCGAAACCTGCTGCCGGAGAGGTACAACTCGCGGTCGAATACTCGATAGTCTCGGGCTCCGATGTCAATATGCGCCGCGGCATCTATCCCTTCCAAAAAAAGGCGCCGCTCACGCCGGGTTACAGCGTCTTGGGGACAATATGTCTAAACGGGAAAGGCTGCTCAAAATTTCGGATTGGCGAACGCGTCGTGTGTCTCTCAAAGTACGAGGGGCAGGCGGAGCGCATTAACCTTCCCGAACAATTTTTGGTAGCCGTCCCGGATGGAGTGGACCTCAAAGCCGCGGTCGCTTTGGTCCTCGACTGGGTGACCGCTTACCAGATGCTTCACCATGCCGCTCATGTAGAGCCCGGCCAGAAGATCTTTGTGCATGGGCTGAGCGGTGCCGTTGGCGGTGCCCTGCTTAGTTTAGGAGCGGTTCAGCGAGCGCAGGTTTACGGCACAGCTTCTGAAGCGAAGCATGAGGAACTACGCAAGCTCGGAGCTTTTCCATTTTCGTATTCAAACAAGCACTGGATCAAAGCCATGCAGGAAACTGGCGGCGTTGACGCGGTCTTCGATCCACTCGGTTTTCAAAGCTTTGATGAGTCATACTCGATTCTGAAACGAGGAGGCATCCTGGTCTCTTACGGGATGAACCTTCCCACTTTTACGAAGACTTCTTCGCCTCCTATGCTGCCCTCGATCGTTAAGTTATTGGCGAAGAATTTGTTTTTTTGGTCTGGCAAACGGACCACATTCTTCGGCTTGAATCGCGCGTCGAAGAACTACATCCCTGATTTGAAGCTTCTTTTGACCTGGCTCAAATCTGGAAAGATCTCCGTCCCAATCAAGGCCACCTTCGGGCTTGATGAGATTCGCGAGGCACACCGGAAATACGCAAGCGGTGAAGGTATGGGTTCGATCGTCATCAAAATGAATTAGTAGGCCCCCCTCAATGCTAGGCATGCGGCACGACCTTCGCTAAACAATCCGTTAGCATGGTTGTGTTAGAGGTGAACGTGTTGAAAAATGCGGCTTGTGCTCTCCTGATTCTGATTACTCTCAGCTTGCCTTACCCATTCGCGTCCGCGCAGGATATTCCACACCTTGAGAAAAAAGGCGATCGCTTCGCATTGGTGGTCGATGGCAAGCCTTTCCTTATGCTGGGCGCGCAGATCGGCAATTCGAGCTCCTGGCCGGTCTCTCTGCCTAATGCATGGGTGGCGCTCGAAGCAATGCATGTAAACACCGTCGAAGCTCCCGTCTATTGGGAACAAGTCGAGCCGGTACACAATACCTTCGACTTCACTAATGTTGATCTGCTTGTCAATCAGGCCCGCGCTCATCACCTTCGCCTTGTGCTTCTTTGGTTCGGAACCTGGAAGAACGGCCAAAATCACTATGTCCCCGAGTGGATGAAGAGTGACCCCAAGATTTACCCGCGAGAGATCACCGCCTACGGGAAACTTTTAGACGTCATGTCCCCCAACTCGGCCGCCAACCTTGAAGCGGACAAGCACGCCTTTACAGCGTTGATGCATCACGTTCGCGAAATCGATGGCGCCCGACATACGGTCATCATGATCCAGGTCGAAAACGAATCGGGTTCGGTCGGTTCGATCCGCGACTACTCTGCAACTGCACAGCAGAGCTTCAATAGTGAAATTCCTGCCGACCTTGCAAGTGCCTTGCACATCCGCCCTGCCACCTGGGCAAAAGCCTTCGGGGCCGATGCCGACGAGAGCTTCGCCGCCTATTCAACGGCCCATTACATCGGTGAAGTCGCCAAGGCGGGTAAAGCCGAGTACCCCCTCCCTATGTATTGCAACGTCTGGATCGCCTACCCGGTCCATGCCCTTGAGAATCGCGACCGTCCCAGCCCGGGACAGGAGTACCCCAGCGGCGGTCCGCAACAGGCGAATATTTCAATTTGGAAGGCAGCGGCTCCCTCAATCGATGTCCTGGCTCCGGACTTTTATTCCGACGACTCTGCGCTGTTCCGTAAAATCCTCGCCACTTATCATCGAGCCGACAACCCCGTGTTCATTCCGGAAACACATTTTGGGGCTTCGTTCGGCCGCTATTTTTTTTACGCTTTAGGTAGTGGAGCCATCGGCTTCTCCCCCTTTGGAGTCGACCGCCCGGTGACGGCTGTTGCTACTGCTAACCCCGAGGCAGCCGTAGATGAGAATCGCCAACCGAATCCAGCAGAAAACTTCGCACTGTTCGCGCCCATGGTCGATGAGATTGCTCAATTCAACCTCCAGGGCAAGCTGCAGACCGCCGTTGAAGAAAAGGGCAGCGAGCGGCAAACGCTGCACTTCGATGAAGCCGACGCGATCATCTCGTTCGGCTTTCCCCAGAGCGATGGCAATGTACCTCCGGGAACTCCCCAGCTTCAAGGTCGCGCGATGGTGGCGCAACTTGGCCCACTCGAGTTCCTGGTCGCCGGCTTTGACGCCAGCGTGAGCTTTAGCCTCAGCCCCACTCCCAGCGCTCGAAATGAGCAGATTGAAATTCTAAGGGCTGACGAAGGTATGTACATCGGCGGCAATTGGCAAATGTCGCGGATCTTGAACGGCGATGAGACCGACCGCGGTCTTAACTTTCATCACGGCACGCAGCAGGCCGTCCGTATCCGCCTGCACAAATTGCCTCTTTATGATCAGGAAGTTCGCAAGCTACGGCAGCCCTGACTGGCAGCACTGGCAGGCGCCCAACGCGCAGCGAAACACAAGACGCCGCGTCTTAAAATCATCTGTTAGTTCGTTCTACCGGATTTGCCCGAAATGAACGTCCTCCGCGGTCGAAGGCGCATCCAGCAACTGAATAGTGGTCGCAGGACCTAGGTCGATCGGCGGAGTCCACGATCGCAGGGCCCACACAACTTTCTTATCGGGAGTTACTTCAATCGCCTGAATGCCTCCGGGTGCATTCGCATCGGACTTGGTCCACTCATTTACCCAATTGTTAATGACTGTGTCGCCGTTCGGCAGCCGCCACGCTTGCTGCAGGCTTGCGAACGTATAACCTGGCACATTGGCCGGGCTAAAGTTCCATGCGCAGTCTCCGCGTCGCGTAATCTCGCGCACTCCTTCGTGATCCGTGATCAGTACGTTTCCATTCGACAAAGGAGTTACGCCCCACGGGGTGGCTGCTGGAAACGACCATAGCTCGTTCCCATCGGAGTCATACTCGACCACCTTATTCAAATCCATGTGAGCGACCATCAGTGTGCCCTTGTCTGTTAAGCGGGCATGACGGAATTGTGCATGCGTACTCGAGGGACGCTTGGCCGCAAGAGCTATCTCTTTTTCTACGATATTGGTGCTTATATTGACCACTCGCAGCAGAGCCGGGTCGCCGTTCATGATGTATAGGACACGCTCTTTCCCAATAGGAACGGCAGTATGTATCTCGTGGCCGGCCGGAGCGTCGTAGTTCCAAACCACTTTCTTATCTGGGGAAATCTCGGTCACGCCAAGTTGATGCGTAAAAAGTACGTTGCCGTTTGAAAGCATGACCGCGTCGCTAATTTCACCCTTGCCCGCTGGATCGTCATAAGTCCAGACGATCGTGCCCTGCCGCACAATGAATATTTTGCGATCATGGGATTCACCTGCGTACATGAAGTCGTGTTGAGCCAGTCCTCTGCCGGGAACCGGAGCGGATTGAAGAGCCTTATTCGCCGTAACCGTCGCTTGCGCGGATGCACCACAGCTTCCCAGAAGATAAGCAAAAACCAAAAGCTTTGACATCGTTCTTTAGTCCTCCATCTGCTTCGACTGCGGCGACGTGACCTGCAAGGCGTCTGACATTTCGCCTCATTTGCGTGGCATCCTATAAGCTCACTATCGAGGATTCGAAAGAATGATCGAGTTGTCGAATCGCTTTACCGGATTATGCCTCGCTGCCCGCAGCGTTGCAGTCATATCACTCTGCCTGGGCCTGATGCTGCCGTCGCAGGGCCAGCAACCGCTCCAAACGCTGCTGGTTGGCCTCGACCACAGAACCGTCACCAGTCTAAACGGAGAGTGGCACTACCTCATCGACCAGGCGCCGGGACGCGCACTCTATACGGCAAACCGCGGGATCAACGACCGGTCCTACGCTATGAACGAGCACCCGAACATCATTGGCAATCACAACGAGGAGTACGATTTCTCGACGGCTCCCACACTTGAGGTTCCCGGCGACTGGAATACACAGGTTCCGCAGCTTTTCAATTACGAGGGCGTCGTCTGGTACCAGCGAGATTTTAAAGTCCAGCCTAAACCTGGTAGCCTTCCGATTTTTTCAGAAGGCCTACCAAGAGCCGTCCGCGGGAAAAGCTGAATAGCAAGCGGGCAGGATGTCCTTGTCGATATCAGTGCGCATTGTGCACAATAATGCTGCTTAGCGTGAGGCTTCAACGAGCCGGCTCAGCGATAGGCGCGAAATAATGAACAAGCTTAATCGGAATCCTCGCAGAGCAAGACTATGCACTGTTCCTCACGCATGCAGAATTGCAACCGGTCTCCGAGTACCTGGAGTCGTAGCGGCGATTTGGGTGCTCTGGTGCATTGCGTTTTCCGCAGCGATTGCGCAGAACCTGAGTGCGCAGGAACCAGCGAAGACGATAATCCAGGGGGTCGTCCGTGACGCGGGGGGTAAAGTCGTTCAAAACGCGTCCGTGCTCCTCAAACATCAAGGTGCCTCCGGTGCAATAGGGACGACCACGAATGCAGAAGGGCTTTTTGACTTTACCGACCTTGCACCTGGAACCTATGTGCTGAGCGCCGAACATTCCGGTCAACGCAGTCGGGCGATGGTCGTTGTTGCGCCGTCTCCACGCGGTCAGCGCCCAATCGAGTTGACGCTTGAGGATCCAGCGGGGGCCAAAAGTGAAACGGGTTCTAAGTCTGCGCCGCCTATCGAATTTGCCGACCAGCCAAATTTCACCATCGCAACGGTTACAGATTGGACCGCGGCAGGGGGACATGGATCAGACGCCGTTCTGCGAACCAGCGAAGCCCTCAACCGTGAAACGCTCAAACTGAAACTCACGGGTGCCGATCCAAATGCGGTTGCATCAACTGAAACGTCCAAGCAAACAGAGGATGCGCTCCGCGTTGGACTAGCGAGCGCGCCCACAAGTTCCGCCTCAAACCATCAGCTGGGCGAATTCTATCTGCATGCCGGTAAGTTTGCAGAAGCCGTTCCCCTTCTGCAGGCTGCCTACCGAATCGACCCGAACAATGCAGAAAACGAGTACTCCCTAGCGATGGCGTTGAAGGCGAATGGAGAATTTGCTTCTGCCCGCGATCACGTTCAAAAGCTATCTGCAAAAATGAATACCGCAGACCTGCATCGATTGTCCGGTGAACTCGATGAAAAGTTGAGCGACCCACTTGCCGCAGTGCGTGAATTTGAGCATGCCGTCCGCGAAGATGCGAGCGAACTGAACTACTTCGAATGGGGCTCCGAACTGCTGCTGCATCGCGCAGTGTGGCAGGCGAAAGACGTCTTCTCTGCGGGAGCAAAGACCTTTCCAAATTCAGCGAGGATGCTGACCGCTCTCGGCGCGGCGCTATTTGCTGGCGCGTTGTATGACGACGCAGCGCAACGTCTTTGTGAGGCTGCAGATTTGAGTCCGTCGGACGCAGAGCCCTATCTGTTTCTGGGCAGAATTGAGATCGCAGCACCCAACCCATTGCCATGCGTCGAGCAGAAGCTGAGACGGTTTCTTGATCAACGCCCGCAAGATTCGCTTGCCAATTACTTCTATGCCATGACCCTGTTGAAACAGCATGGGCAAGCTACCGACCTGCAGACCAGCAAACTAGTTGAGAACATGCTAACCAAGGCTGTGTCGCTCGATTCGAAGTGCGCCGAGGCGTACATGCAGCTTGGGGTGCTCGAATCGGCGCGACGCAATTACGATAAAGCGATCGAGTATTACAACAAGGCGATTGAGGCCAACCCGCAATTCAGCGAAGCTCATTATCGTCTAGGCGTGGTCTATACCCGGGTCGGCGAAAAGGATAAGGCTAAACAGGAATTTCAGCTGCATGATGAATATGAAAAGCTGCAGAAGACCGCAGTCGAACGGGATCGGCGAGAAGTAAAACAGTTCCTGGTTGTCGTGGGCGACAAGCCTTCTGCCGCGCCTCCACTTAGATAAGCTTGCGTTTCTACCGCGGCTTTGGCTTGTCCTTCGAAATGATTCCCTCGCCCTCGCGAATAGTGAGTATTTGGTTGGCCTTGACTTGGTTGAAGCGCTCGATCTTCTGCGTGGTTGGCCATTTGATTTCGATGGCATCGACAGACTCCACATTCCCGAGCCCGAAGTGGAGACGCAGGTCATTTTGCGACATCACACTTCCGCCACTGGTCACTTCATCCATTTGAATATGCTTGCCGGTGATTACGCGCGCTCGCGCGCCAATTGCAGTTCGATTGCATTTAGTTCCAATCAGCTTCAACTTGATCCAGTTCTGTTTGTTGCCTCCCACGTTGTGGAGCAGCGATGGAAGTTCATTCATGTTCAGGATAAGCATATCCATGCCGCCGTCGTTATCGTAATCTCCGAATGCTGCACCACGGCTGGAGAAACGGGCGGTGATTCCAGGCCCCACCTCTGACGAGACATCCTTGAACCGCCCATTCCCAAGATTTTTGTAAACCAGCCGAGGATTTTTAAACGTCTCACCGAAGTTGTATCTATCGATTTCAGGGTAAACATGTCCATTGACCTGAACAATATCTGACCATCCATCGTTGTCGTAATCGATGAATCCACAACCCCATGCAACGTAGTTGTTGTTGATGCCTACGCCGGAGTTGAATGAGAGGTCGCTAAAAGTGCCATCCCCATTGTTGTGGTACAGGTTGCAAGTATCGTCGGCGAAATTCGTCTTGAAGATATCAAACCAGCCATCGCAATCGTAATCGGCCACGCAGAGTCCCATGCCCGCCTGCTCATGCCCGTCGTCGTTATATGCACAACCAGCCATCACAGCAATATCCGTAAATGTCCCATCGTGATTATTTTTGAAAAGAATGCTCGGCTCAGAATCAACCGCAACGTAGATATCCGGCCATCCATCGTTAT
The DNA here is from genome assembly GCA_025350325.1 of Acidobacteriaceae bacterium. Taxonomy (GTDB): domain Bacteria; phylum Acidobacteriota; class Terriglobia; order Terriglobales; family Acidobacteriaceae; genus Telmatobacter. The sequence continues at coordinate 72,317 of JANXYB010000082.1, read as the reverse complement.
CAAAGTCGTAACAAATAGACGTAATCGAGTAACGCGGTCCGGGTTTTAAAATGCCGGCTTTTTCTGACACATCCGTAAATGTGCCGTCCCCATTGTTGTGGTAGAGAATGTTGGTGTCCCCCGGCAATCCACGCGGACCGCACATCGTGGGGACGCCTTTCCATTGGCAAAAGCTCGCATCGGTCGCGGACGGCGGCTTGTCCGGGTCCAGATGGACGAAGTTGCAGACGAAAAGATCAAGATGCCCATCGCGGTTATAGTCTACGAAGCTGGCGCCTGTGCCCCAGCGGCCCTTGGCTTGCGCGAGTCCCGCCCTCTGCGTTGCATCCGTAAAGGTTCCATCTCCGTTGTTGTGGAAGAGGATGTTATGTCCCCAGAAAGTGCAGAAGAGATCATCCCACCCATCGTTGTCGTAGTCGCCTACGCACACGCCCGTTTGCCAGCCAGTGCGTCCGAGGCCAGACCTCGCCGTCACATCTGTGAACGTGCCATCGCGGTTGTTCTTGTAGAGGTGTGTGGTCGGCTCCTTGCCTGCGGGCCAATGCTCGCCGAGCCGATTGCCATTGGTCAGATAAATGTCGAGCCATCCATCGTTGTCATAGTCGAAGAAGGCCAGCCCACTCCCTTTAGTCTCGAGGATGATCCGCTTGTGGTCGACGCCACCCCATACGTTTGGGATCTTCAAGCCCGCCTGTTCTGCCACATCGACGTAATGAACAGGCGACGTAGCGGGAGCGGAGATCGCGGCAAGTATGTGCGAGTCCTCGCCCCACTTCCAGAGTGGAGTCGTCAGCTTGTCGAGCAGTGTTTCGCCGAGCATGATGAGTGACGAACCGAGAAACCACCGCCGAGGGATGATCATATTTTGCCGTGATTACAGAAGTGTTGGCGCAGACGCGGAATTATTCCGCCAAAATGCAATGCTGTCTCGATGACGTTTGCCGCCGCCCTCATCGGATCCGTACCTTGGGAAAGGGATGCGGAACAATGCCCGCGCCTTCCTTGACCGCGATAATCGAATCTGCGTGTACGTTGGTTAATTTGTCCACTTGACCGCTCGGCCACGTGATTACAAGAGATTCTATCTTGGATCGTTTCCCCAGGCCAAAATGGACGCGGGGATCGCTTGCCGACATGTAGCTTGTGCCACCCTTTTCCTGGTCAATCTGGACGACACCCTCTGTGGTCAGTTTCATTACTGCGCCGATACCGTCGCGATTCGACTTTGTGCCGATTGGCAGTATTTCAAGCCAATGATTTGCGTTGGCAGCATCGTTGCGCAGAAGTTCTGGAAAGTCGCCGCGACAATTAACGGCGAATCCAATCTGCCCGTCGTTGAAGAAGTCCGCCGTCGCAAGTCCACGACCAGCCACTGGACGATTGAAGTCAGACCCGAGCGCATCAGAAGTTTTTTCGAAATGCCCGTGGCCCAGGTTATGAAACATCAGCAGAGGCTCTTTGTAAGTGACCAGGCTGTGGTACAGGTTAACGTTGTCAACCATGGCGCCATTCGCCTGAACGATATCGGGCCATCCGTCATTATCGTAGTCAATGAACTTAGCTGCTACTCCACTCAGAAGGATTGCCTTGTTTCCTATCCCGGAGCTGTAGGTGACGTCGGTGAAAGTGCCATCTCCATTATTATGGTAAAGGCGGTTTAATTCGAAATCGAGATGGGTAATGTAGATGTCGAGCAGGCCATCGCCGTCGACATCCGATGCGTCGATGCCCATTCCGGCTTCGTAGCGACCGTCTTCGCTCGCCGCCAGGCCGGAGATGAGCGAGACATCGCTGAATGTCCCATCATGTTTGTTCTCGAAGAAAAAATTGGGCCAGGTATCGTTAGCGATCGCGATGTCAGGCCAGCCGTCTCCATTAAAATCGGCGAGCACCAATCCCATACCTTTCGATTCGGGTAGTCCAATTCCTGACTTTTCGCTAACGTCTGTGAAGGTGCCATCGTGGTTGTTGTGGTAGAGCTTTGTCTTTTGCCCTCGGTAATTACCAGGGTTGCAATAGGAACGGTAACCGGGGGCTCGCTCTCCGCACCACAAGTTGGTTTTAGGCGACCAGTCGAGATAGTTCGTGACCACGAGGTCAAGCCAGCCATCTTTATCAAAGTCAAACCATCCTGCGCTCGTTGACCACGCGCCCTCGTCGGCAACATTTGCTTTTGCGGTCACATCGGTAAACGTTCCATCGCCATTGTTGTGATATAAAATCGCCCGGCCGTAGCCGGTGACGTATAGATCCGGAAAACCGTCATTGTCGTAGTCACCAACTGCGACCCCTTGGCCGTAATGTCCCTCGCCGCCAACTGCGGCCTTTTGCGTGACGTCGGTGAACGTTCCATCTCCGTTGTTGTGATAGAGGGCTGACCGCAGCGGATGGCTTGGCTTATAGGCGTCTGTGGCTCCGGACTGCACGAAGTAAAGATCCATGAGCCCATCCTGGTCGTAATCCAGCCACGCTACACCGGTACCCATGGTCTCGAGATAATACTTCTCCTCCGTTTGAGTTGAGTCCTGAACGAAACTGATTCCCGCAGCCTTCCGAATGTCAGTGTAGTGAACAGGGACGAGCGGGTCCGTGGGCTTCGTCGGTTTCTGAGCGCTTTGGTTCTGCGATGTGAATGAGCCAAGAATCGCCAACGCCATTACTGTCGCCGTACTGCGGAGGATCGGCATGCTCATAGAGTTCTATCCGCGAGCGAGAGCGCGAGTTGTATAAGCTGTTCCTTGCTTGCCGGAGTCAGGGATTCAGCACTGCGCTGCCCAGTGTTCGATGCCTGCTCGAGGACCTGCTCGATACGGTTGATGTCCAAGCTTGCGTTGGCGCTGCTCTCCTTGAATCGATTGAGAACTTCCTTCGCCTTTTCGATCTCTCCAATTTCAAAGTAGAAGACGCCGAGTGTTGAATAGCCACCGGCCCACTCTGGAAGCAGATAAACGGCGCGCTCAAATCGCGAAACGGCCTCGGCAGTGTTCCCCTGCAATGCAGAAGTGAGACCCAGTCCCCAGTAAATTTTTCCAGAACCAGGGATACGAGCTTGTGCCTTTGCGAGCGTCTGCTGAGCGGCTGCGATGTCATTGGAGCGCAAGTCAATCAACGCGAGAGAAAGATAGTTTTGATCATCATCCGGATTCCTGAGAATCGCGCCCCGGAAAATTTCCGAGGCATGGGCCACATCCCCAATGTGCGCGTAGATATCCCCTAGCAGTGTCAAATAGGCATCGTCCTTTTGCCCTGCCTCGGAGACCCGGCGGGCGCTGTCGAGCGCCTGCGAATAAAGCCGCTTGCGGAAATACGCATTCGCCAAGTCGAACTTCACTTCGTCAGAAGTGGGGTTTAACTGCTCTGCAGATTGAAAATGCTGTATAGCATCGTCGTACAAATGGTACCGCGCGAGCAGCACGCCGGTTCCGGTCAATGTGCGGTAATCGCCTGTGCTTATCGTGTCGAGCCGCGCAATGGCGCTGCGGGCATCCTCCAATTTGCCGGCTTTCAAAAAGGCCTCGCACAGCATGTACAAGTCTTCGGGCTGATCGGGATGCTTCTTTAATTGCTCTGTGAGCTCAGTCAGGTCGAGTTGGTCACGATCGCCGGGCGCCAGCTTGGAGCGACTGTCTAAATAATCGAATAAGTGTTCGTAGGGATAAGGGCCACTCGATGCATTCTTTGAGAGTGTTTTGAACACACTCAAGTCGCGCCCTGCAGCTTCGTCCTGATGCAGACCCCTTTCGGCCATTGCGAGTTTGTAATAGCCCGTGGCGGGATCATGGCTGACGCGAACATATCTTCTGAGTAGGTCAACTGCCTCGGGTAGTTTCTTACCGGCTATCCTCAGATTGGCCAGTTCAAGCAGGGCGTCGGGGAAATTTGCATTGGTCCGCAGCGTCTGTTGAAACATCTCTTCTGCTTTCACAGCGTCACCCTGGCGCTCAGCAATAAAGCCCAGATTAAACAAGCAAAGACTGTTTTTTGAATCTAATTTTAGGCCTTTTTCGAAATACTCCTTTGCATTGTCGAAGCGTCCAAGGTTGCGATAGGAGAGTCCAAGAAATGCATACGAGCGCGCGGAGTTCTCTACATTCAGAAGCGACTTGAACGTCTCTATTGCCTTTTCAACCCTGCCCGCCATGAAGTAACTCTCGCCAAGGGCAGCCAGCAGGTCTGCTCTCTTGGGCGAGATCGCCATCCCCGTTTCAAGGAGCGGTATCGCATCCTCGAAGTAGTTCTGAGACATGCTCACCTGGGCCATCAGGTAGATAACGTCTGTGTCTTGAGGCGCGATCTTATGCGCTCGCATCAATAAGTCGAGAGCATCCAGAGGACGCGACTCATTTGAGTAGACCTGAGCAAGAAGCCGTAGAGTTTCGGGGGACTCGGGCTTCAATCTAAGCGCCCTGTTGAACGTAACTTCAGCCTTCAGGTTGTCACCGCTACGAAGAAAATCCTGCCCGAGGTTATAGAGAATTTCGAAGGTGTCGGGCTGGAGTGCATCTGCATTTTCGAACTCCGATTGGGCGGCTTTGTATTGCTTCTCAGAGGCAAGCAACACTCCGAGAGAAAAATGAATCTGGACGTCGTTCTTCCTTTGTTCAGAAAGCTCGGTCGCTAATCGCAATGCGTCCGCGCTGCGCTTGCTTTCAAAATATGCGCGAATGAGATTGAAGCGTGCTTCCGTCGTCATCGGATGCACGCGCTCAAAGTGAGGAATAGCTTCCGCCGCCGCTCCTCTCATCATGAGAAGAGTCCCGAGGTTGTAATTTGCATCGGAGTTGCCCGGATCAATTCGTAATGTGTAGCGAAACTCCTTGTCAGCCAAATCGAAGCGTCTTTGAGCGGCGTAAGCATTGCCCAGGTTATTGTGGCTCTTTACTGACCTGGGATTTAGTTGGAGCGCCTTGTGAAAAGATGCCACGGCCCCATCAAGATCCTGCTGGTCAACTTCGATAATACCGAGCAAATTGTAACCCTCAACCGTTGGGGCTCGATGCGCAAGTTGCTCGAGGGTTGCCGACTTGGCCTCGGCAAATCGGTGTTGCTCAAGCAAAGATTTTGCTTCGTGCAAATCGGCAGGAACGGAAGGCTTCCGCTGCGCGAGACACCGTGGGACGAGAGACAAGGCAGTACACAGCACGAGAGCGCCGACGAAGTTTGACCATGCCACGTGGGCTGTTTTCATAAGCTCGACTGAGGGGCGTTTGCTCTTTCTTTCGATCCTTGTTTGGCTGCGCTAAGGCGCTGATTGTAGCACTTCCATTGCTTGCCTTGCGTTTTGATTCTCTGGCTCCATGCGTAATAGATCTTGCAACACTTCCTTGGCTTTCTCCTTGTCTTTTTGCATCGCATACAGGCGGGCGAGGTTCAAATACGACTGATCGAATTTAGGTGCGACCTTCATTCCGAACCTGAACTGCTCTTCAGCTTTTGCGTAATTCTGTTGCCGAACAAATAGCACGCCGAGATTATTGAGCGCTTCAGGATAGCCGGGCCGCAGATCGATGGCCCGTTGCAGATAGTCCGCTGCTTTCTGCATCTGATTTTGCTCTGCATAGAGCATTCCGAGGCTGTAGTTAGTCTCGGGATCATCGGGCTGCAATGCGAACGCACGATTAAGGTATTCAAGCGCTTTGCCAAATTCCTTTTGTCGCCGATAGATGTTGCCCAAATTTACGGAAGCGATGGCGTAGTTTGGGCGGAGGGTGAGGGATTTTTGAAAGTCGTAGATCGCTTCATCGGGATGACCCTGTTGGGCGGAAATCATTCCCAGGTTATTCCAAGCCTCGGGGTAAGCCGGCTGCAGTTTTAGTGTCTTCTCAAGGTAACCGCGTGCCTGTTCGAAATTGTGTATTTGCAGGTTGAGGGTGCCGAGATTGTAGTAGGCATCGGAACTGTCGGGCTTGGCTGCGATGACCTGTTGAAACGACTCTGCCGCCTGGTTGAGGTAGCCATGCTGGTACATGGCCACTCCGTAGGTGAAATCATTCCGTGCAAAGGCATCCTGTACCAGCAAGCCCCGGAATGGAAGCGCTTTCAACATGCGCGCATCTGCACTAGTGGGGATGGACTTGATATCAGCTGACAGGTGCCCACAATTCAGCGAGCCCTGATACACCTTGACGACCATGCCATCTCGATTCAACAGCAAGGCAATGGGAATCGGCAGATCTCTGCGACGGTCGTATAGGTGTTTATAGAGAAGGTTGTAAACTCCCTTGACCTCCTCGCTTGCCAATAGCACCGGAAAAGGAAAGCCCTTTTCCGCAGCAAACGTTCGTGTTTCGCGAGCAATTTCTGGAAGGTCAACATTAATGGTGAGGATTCTTAACCGGCTTGCCGCAAGTGCGGATCCGCGCCGGTCGAACTGCTTCAACGCATCAAGGCTGGAGAGGCTGTAGGGTGCCTTAATCGACCAGAAGAAAAGCAGTGTCAAGTTTTCGCCCGATGATGCCAGTTGATGAGTGTTGCCCGCCAGATCAGGCATTGCAAACGCGGGAGCCTTGAGCGGTTCGATGAGCCACGTTTCCAACTCCACCGGCAGCGAGTCCTCCGATGGCGCAGATTCCGCGTGAGACTTGGCTGGCGGTGCGGCGCCAAAAGGTGTGGCTGCGAAAGCCGCAGTGCCCTCCACGATTTCGATCCGATGATTCACAGGGAGGTGCTCGAAGACCTGCGATAACCCAGAGGGCCAGCGTACGGTTGCCCGACACTCTCCCCGTATTTTGCCGACGCCAAAAAACAACTCCTTAGAATGCTGAGCGAGAAAGCCGGATCCCGCCTGGAGATATTTAGTCTGCGTCAGTGAACCGGCCTCAACGAAGATTGCAGACCCTATAGCGTCGCGATTGCTCTTGGTGCCGCGCAATTTGAAGGAAATGGAGTCGCCAATGTCGCTCATCCCGTTGTGCAGGATGCGCAACTGGGGTGCATTCCGATTTTTCAGGATGACCTCTAGTCGACCGTCATGATCGATGTCGGCCAGAGCGAACGACCGGCTGTCCTCTCGGAAATCCAGGGCCACAGCCCCGGACGCCTCACTGAAGGATCCATCGCGATTGTTGACGAACATTACGTTCCGCGCATAGCCGTGCCAGGTGTTGTCCGACCGAACGAGTTCGTTAATAGCTTGCCAGCCGCGCTCGTAAGGCAACGATGGCGTCGTGTCTTCAGACGATCTAGCGACAACTTGCCTCCAGAAAAAACCGGCTAGGTCGTTCTTCTGCGGGGATGACAAGTACCCGTTCGACACGTAGAGGTCCGAGTAGCCATCGTGATCGAAATCCCAAAAGTCTGAACACCATGACCAGCGGCCCATCTCAACTTTGGCGCGCTGACCTGCATTCTGAAATGTTCCGTCCCCCTGATTCCGATACAGAGCATTGCCTCGCGCGTGGCGCTGGTACAGTTCCCGAATCCTTTCGGGCGCATGCTCATGAAACTGTCTTTGTTTTGAAACCCTTTGGCCGGCAGCCTCCCACATGCTGGGCACGTAGATGTCCTGATGGCCATCATTGTCGTAGTCGGCCCAGCAGCAACTCATGCCCGCGCCGACACTCTCAACATGTGCCTCTTTTGAAACGACCTTGAATGTGCCGTCGCCGTTGTTGCGATAGAGTTGGGAACTTCCGAAATCATTGGCCACGAAAAGATCGGGCAGTCCATTGGAATTTGAATCGCCCCAGGCGCATGCGAAGCTGTAGCGATCGTTATCGGCGTTGAGCCCTGCGGCTTCAGTGGTCTCGACGAACGTGCCGTCACCCTGGTTGTGAAATAGACAATTGGGCGGTCCATTGCGAGCGTCGTAGTAAGGGATAGGGTAGTGATATTGATCGAGACCCAGATAGTACATGTACATGCAGAAGTAAATATCGAGATGCCCGTCGCGATCGTAATCAGCAACAGCAGCGTGGGTGAATGTCCCCTGAGGCGGACGCGCAAATTTAAAAGCATCGCGCTGTAGCGAGAATGTGCCGTCTCCCTTGTTCAGGAAAAGCAGAGGACCGGTTCCGCAAACCACCAGCAAATCCTGGCGCCCTCGGTTCTTAAAATCCGCAAACATTGCGCATGCCGTATTGTCGAGGACACCGACTCCAGCCTTTTCCGTAACGTCTTCAAATGTACCGTCGCCACGATTGCGATAAAGACGATTAGGCAGCCCGGCCGGCTGAGATACGTAGAGGTCGTCGAATCCATCGTTGTCGAAGTCGCCTGCCGCAACTCCGTTATTTCCATAGACGTCGATGCCAACCGCGCCATCGAGAATTGTGCGCCAGTAGTCGGCACCGTGCAGCATCTGTTTCTGATACGACTCGACTGCGCCAAGCGCCTCCGCGGTGATGTCGATGAAGACTGGGCCACTTGCAGCGCAGACCGTCTCTTCGCCCGCATCCCACCTCACGGCTTTCCATCGCGATGACTCGTTGTACGACCATTCGATGCGCCACGATCCAACGCGCTCTTCGCGTTGATCATGGCCGCGACTGCAAACAATGTCGTAGCGTACGTCGGTGCGAACGGAGAGCGGGTTGGCGCCAAGTTCTTCTATGTCGAAAATTTCGAATTCCGCTGTCTCGACGCGCGTCGCCTGCCCCAACCATTCAACCACGCTTGCAACAAAGCGTTCTCGGCCGGCGACTCGATCCGGGCCGAATTCACGCCTCAAAACATTGAACCCTTGCGCAGAACGTACAGTGGTTTCCTTCACCGCAATCAGCGGTGTTGCTTCAAGTGTTGTATTCAGTGCGCTCGCTAACGCGGAATTATTGCCCGTAGGTGCTTTAAGAGCCTCCCCCCACTGTTTCAACACCGTCTCAATTTCTAAAGCGTATTTCTCTGTGATGTATTCATCCGTGCCCGGATCCACCAGCGCCAGCACATCCGCTAAAGGAGAAGGCGACGGATAATTTGGCTTTAGGCGAATTTCAGAAAAAGGAAATAATTCGCCATGTTGAATGGCGCCTGCGACAGGCTCGTTCGAATGAGCGAACGCGCAAAGTGGTGCGGCCCGAAATAACAGTGGCGCAAACCGAAATGCTTTAAGAATGGCTCGCCGCGAGATCAACCGTTTATCAACCTGTGAGTGGGACGTCATTTGAAAGAACTTCTCGGGGCGAGCAAGATGGCCAAATAATAGCATTCGCCAAGGAAACTGTTTGGAGGATGTCCTCCTGGGTATTCCGAAAACCAAGAAGCGATAGGTATCGGCTCGCTGCCGTGCAGGTGCCTCAACGAGTTTGCCTAGTCGAGGGGACTAACCAATGGCACTCGGGTGATATTCGCATAGAAATCACTACCTGTGACAGCAGCGGCAACCGCCAAAAGTTTGCGAAATTCGGTCGTCTCCACCTTTTAGTTGACAAACATCGTGGGTATCGGCTACCTTCGGGTCGAATTCGGCTGAAACCGTTTACATGATACGGTCATTCCCGTTACACAGTTGAATTCCGCCCCCAAGCGGGCGCAGGCCGCTGGCTGAAACGATCGGAGGTTTTCGTATGGGCATCGAACAAGGAAAATTTGCGTGGTTGAGGGCTTCTAGTGTCCTGGCCGTCTTTTGTCTGTGTGTTTTGCTCTCCTCGAGGCAGTGCGCGTTCGGTCAGGTAGACGAAGGAGCTATCACCGGAACCGTTCTGGATTCGAGTGGCGCAGTGGTGCCTAATGCGCAAGTTACCCTCCAAAATATCGACCAGGGAATGACTTTGGAAGTCAAATCGAATAGCAACGGCTCATACACATTCTCACCGGTCAGGACGGGGCACTACACCGTAACGGTCACGGCTCAAGGTTTCGCTAAGACTACGCAGAAAAACGTCACTGTAAGCGTCGCGCAGGTCTTGCAGATCAACGTGAGTTTGAAGCTTGGCGCTACTACTGAGACGGTTGAAGTCAATACTGCGCCTCCCCTGCTGCAAACCGAGGAAGCTTCTGTAGGGCAGGTCATCGGCGGCGAAGAAGTGAACGCCCTTCCTCTGAACGGACGCAACTTCACATTTCTGGCCCAACTCGGAGCCGGCATGCAAACCCCGCAGGCCGATACCAGAGGCAATGCGGCCTCAGGTGCTTTCTCAGCCAATGGCCTTCGCCCCGCGCAAAATAACTACCTTCTCGATGGTATCGATAACAACTCAAACGCCGTCGATTTCTTAAACGGAACCAATTTCATCATCCTTCCTCCGGTCGATGCGATCCAGGAGTTCAAGGTTCAGACCGCGGACTTCAGCGCCGAGCTTGGTCGGTCTGCTGGAGCTGTTCTCAACGCGACCATCAAATCCGGAACTAACAGTCTTCATGGTGCGGCGTGGGAGTTTTTCCGCAATGACAAACTCGACGCTACAGACTGGTTCGAAAGCAACTCACCCATACCCTTCAAGGGCAAATTGCGCCTGAATCAATTCGGTGTTTCCGGCGGCGGCCCCATCATTAAGAACAAGGTATTTTTCTTCGGCGATTACGAAGGAAAGCGGCGCGTCCAAGGCAACACGTCCGGTAGCGCGACCGTTCCAACCGCGACCGAGCGTGCGAGCGGGTACACTGACCTCACCGCCATCCTCGCTGCCAATCAGGGTTCGACCGAAACCGATAATCTAGGTCGAACAGTACCGAAGGGCACTGTGATGGATCCTGCTACTACGCGCACGGTGACAGCTGGTCAAACCGATCCGGTGTCGGGCCTCGCCGCAACGGCTACTGGCTATGTCCGCGATCCATTTGGAACTTGTGCCGCGTCAACGTTACTCTTCACCGCCGGTGCCTGCGGCCTCAACATTCTTCCGGCCGGTAGAGTCGATCCCGCAGCCGTTGCCCTCCTGAACCTTTATCCAGCCCCAACCAATTCCAGTCCCAACAACAATTTCACATCGAGCCCTAAACTTTATGAGCATGAAAACACCTTCGATACCCGGGCCGACTTCAATCCCAACGAAAAAGAACAAATATTCTTCCGTTTCAGCTATTCAGATGACCCGCAGTATATTCCGGGCCCGTTCGGAGGCATAGCCGACGGTGGCAGCTTCCAGCAAGGCCTCCAGACTGCGAAGTCGGATCAGGCTGTCGCTGCTTGGACCCACGTGTTTAGTCCAAGCACCGTCAATCAGGTTCGCGGAGGCTTCAACCACCTTCACACCACGCGCTTCGGCCCGGTCGGCTCCGTTTTAGATATACCGGCGAAATTCGGAATTCAAGGCATCCCGCAGGTGGCGGAAAACGGCGGTCTGCCGGCGTTCGGCTTCGGCGGACTAGCCACTCTCGGAAGCAACAACTTCCTGCCATCCGATGAGGTCAGCCAGACTCTCCAGGTTACCGATGACTTCTCAAAAGTTTACGGTAAGCACAACTTCAAGGCGGGCATTGAATATCAGCACGTAAAGTTCTCTACATTGCAGCCGGCGTGGTCACGCGGTCAATTCGACTACAACGGCTCTTTTACAGATGTTGTCGGAAAGTCTGGCACCACCGGTATCGCGCAATTCTTGCTACAACCTGAAGCGGCGACCGTGGCGAACGGCATCAATTACTCCGGCGGTGCTGACCAGGTATACGCCTCGAATATCAACAAGACCTACGATGAAAAAATGTACTTTGCTTCGTACGTTCAGGACGATTGGAAGGTCAATCCGAAGCTGACCCTCAACCTCGGCCTGCGCTGGGATTACTTCGGCCCGATTAACGAACAAAACGGCGGGCAGGCCAACTTCGTTCCGAGTGGCGTTCCTGATAACAAGCCCGAATACCTAATCCCAGCTTCAGGCAAAGACAATCGCGGCCTGTCCACAAGCTTTACCGACCTGTTGACTAAGGATGGCATTGCGCTTACCCCAACCAACAAGTACGGTCAAGGGCTCCTCAGAACGCAAAAGAATAATTTTGCGCCCCGTGTCGGTTTTGCTTATGAAGTGACCCCAAAATTAGTGACTCGTGGCGGCTTTGGTCTCTTCTATAACTCGTTCGAGAACCAGGGATACGGGCCCAACATCGGTGAGAATTATCCTTTTGTTTTCAACTTCAATTATGTTCCGCAGGGAACTGACAGCCAGGTCAATCCGGTGAGCATTAATACTCCGTTCGCCGGCTGCGGTACAGGAGGTCCAGGTGGTACCGCAACCTTCGAATCCGGATTCAGTTGCATTGGTCTGACACCTCTTGCTGTAAACGCTAAGGGATTAAATTTGCAGGGACTTCAATTTGATTACCAGACCCCCCGCACTCTAAGCGCCAACCTCACCGTTCAATACTCGTTGAGGCGCACCCTGTCGGCACAGGCCTCGTACGTGTTTACGGACGGACAGGATCTCCAGACAGGTGTCGGCACCAACAACGTGCGGCAACTCTGGCCTAAGGGGCATTCCCTGTCAGATCCGTACCCAAACAATGAGGTCCCCTTTCCAGACTTCGGACGTAGCTCCAGTTACCAAAAAACGGTAGGCGCAAGCAACTACAACGGCCTGCAGACGAAGCTCGAACAGCAATTCTCAAACGGACTGACCTTTCTTCTTGCCTACACCTATTCGAAGACAATGTCCGACGCGGGTGACTTGCTCAACGGCGGGAGTCAGGGTGGATACCGTGCGCCGGAGGTACCAGGTCTCGGTCCTAAATTCGACTGGGCTCTGGCCAACTTTGATATTCGGTCCGTGCTGCACTTCAGCGGCGGGTACGAACTCCCGTTTGGCAAGGGTCGGCGCTATATGCATACCGGAGGTATGGGGGACGCAGTTCTCGGTGGCTGGGCAGTCAACTGGATTGTGGTGCTTCAAGGCGGCCAGCCGCTTAATATCGGCTGTCCAACCAGCGTGACTGAGGGCACTGGCTGCAACGCCATCAAGGTTCCCGGCCAAAGTCAAAAACTTGGTATTCATACCAGGGTCAATAGCTCTGGAACAAATCTTCCGTATTGGTTTGGCAATCCTGCAGCTTTCCAACAGGCGTGTCCTCTGGGGGCTGACCCCAAGATTGCACCAGGATGCATACCGTTGACCGGGGCGGCTATTCTAGGCGACAAACCAGGCCAGACCGTGACGCCAGGATTTCACAATTTCGACTTCTCGAGTTTCAAGGCCTTTAAGTTCAACGAACGCTTCTCGGCGCAGTTCCGGGCCGAATTCTTCAACATCCTCAATCATCCGAACTTCAACGCGCCCGGATTTGGAGGCAACGGTGTGGTGTCAATCGGCGGATCAACCGACTTCACCAACGCCAATAACTTCGGCGCGATTGGATCGACCCGCAACGCTCCCAATGCCCCAAGGCAGATTCAATTTGCTCTGAAACTGTACTACTAGCTAAGATGAGACCACCCCGGAAAGGCGCGCCTGCTGGGTGCCTTTCCGGGGTTCTCTTTTGCATTTGCTCACGCGGCGATCACGGAGGTGGACAGTGAGGAGGAAGCCTCGGTTCGGCTCGTTGATCATCGCTTGTGCTCTGGCTTGTGGCTCGCTTGCGGCGGCAGAAGACGCGCAGAAGCAGAAGTTGGATCGGCAATATCAATCGGCGGTGGCGGACTATGACGCCGGTCGTTATCGAGAGGCCGTGATCAAACTGGAACAACTTTTGCCGTTCGCGCCGAAGAGCTACGAGATCCACGAACTCCTGGGCATGTTGTATGCGTCTACGTCGAGAGACGACAAGGCAATAGAACACCTTAAGGCTGCGGTTCAGTTGAATCCAGATTCAGGTGAAGCCAGAACCAACCTGGGGGCAAGCCTTCTTCATTCAGGTAAAGCTGCGTTGGCCGGCGAGCAGTTTCGTAAAGCGCTTACCCTGGAGCCAAACAGCTATGACGTCAACCACAACCTGGGGGAGTTCTACATTCGATTGGGGAAGGTTGCTGACGGGCAGCCATTCCTCGCGCGCGCCCAGCAGGTTAAGCCTGATGCTTATGACAACGGCTACGACTTGGCAATGGCGGATTTCGTTTTGGGCAAGCTCGAGGATGCGCGGCAAGTCGTGCAGACTTTAATCACGCACAAAGACGCCGGGGAGCTGCACAACCTGCTCGGCCAGATCGACGAGAAGGACGGGCAATATCTGCCTGCAGCCAATGAATACGAAGCGGCTGCGCACCTCGATCCTAGTGAGGGGAACCTGTTCGATTGGGGAAGCGAGATGCTCCTGCACAGAACCTACGAGCCGGCCATCTCGATCTTTAAACGCGGGGCTGAGCTTTATCCGAAGTCGCCACGGATTCAAATTGGTCTGGGTCTTGCACTCTACTCGCGAGGAAAATACGATGACGCGGTCAAGGCCCTGATCGCTGCGGCTGATCTGGATCCATCCGATGCGCGCTGTTATCTTTTTCTTTCCAAGGCTTACAACAGTTCCCCACTGCAAGCCGACGAAGTGATACAGAGATTTCGCCGCTATGCTGAAATGCAACCGACGAATGCGTTGGCCCAATATTACTATGCGATCAGTATGTGGAAAGGAAAGCGCGCCGGCGATGCAGGGTTAGAACTGGGCGCTGTTGAATCCCTCTTGCTGAAAGCAATCGCATTGGACGATTCTCTTGCCGAAGCGCATGTGCAGTTGGGAAATCTGTACGCAGACCAACATAAATACGAGCAGTCAATTTCTCATTACGCGCGCGCGTTGAACCTCAATCCGAACCTGGCAGATGCGCATTATCGGCTCGCCACCGATTTCGTTCACGTTGGAAAGAAAGACAGCGCCCAAGCCGAATTTGCCGTATATCAAAAGCTTCGCGCGGATCACCTGGCCGAGGTTGATAAAGAGAGGGCCGAAGTGCAGCAGTTCGTTTCCGCTGCCAAGGTACCTGATTTAGCGAAGCCGTGAAAGCTATTCCGCGTAAAAGTTTGCGGCGAGTGGATTTCGACAAGTGGGTTTGATGGACCTGTCACTATTTCGCCGAGAAATCGGGAATGAACACGTTTCGTACGACCAGTCTTGTATGCGACAACTTGCGTCTCGCATCGGTCGTACACGTCGTGAGTTTTTGCGCGACGCAGCGGGAGTGGCGTTAGGATCGGCACTCATGGGGGCCAGCCCATTCGTCCGCGGCGAAGCGGCTAGAAAGAATCGAAAAGTTATCGTAATAACCTTTGGGGGCGGGGCTCGTGACCAGGAGACATTTGCACCCGAGGGCCAGGAAAATATTCCCAACCTGCTGCACGATCTCATTCCTCAATCGAGCTTTTTTACGCACGTCACCAACCAGGGAATCCTGGGCCATTACGTGGCTACCGCAAGTTTGGCCACAGGAGTCTACGAAACTCTCAATAATTTTTCCGCAGTTGCGCCCCAACATCCTACCGTCTTCGAGTATTTTCGTAAGGACCTGAAGCGACCCTCTTCAGACGCCTGGGTCGTAGCGCCCAGCAATGGCTTCAACCGAATTGGCGAGAGCGAATGCCGATCGTATGGTCGAGGCCAGGGGGCAAGGGTCATTCTCCCTAAGCATCTTCTCAGTGCGGCAAAACCCGGTGCCTCTGCGGACTATGGGCACCTGCTCCGCGATAACTACGAGACCCCGCTTTATACTCCGCAAATCAGCGGCGACTTAGAACTTCACCAACTGGAGATGATCTTAAAGCTGTCAGTCGATGACTTCGTGGCGCACGCGCGGACATTGTCTAGCCCCGATGAATTGTCGGTCTACATTGCGAAGCGCTTGATGAAGCAGGACGCCCCCAGCCTGCTCTGGGTCACGATGCACGACATTGACGTTGCCCACACCGGCGCGTACTCGCTCTACGTTGACGCGATTCGGCGCACCGATCGCCTGTGCAGCGAGATCTGGCATGCGGCGCAAAGCGACCCTGAATATGCAGGAAACACGACCCTCTTTATTCTTCCGGATTTCGGAAGAGACTCTGATTTTGACGCTGGCGGCAACGGATTTCAACACCACCGCACCGGCGACGCAGCCAGCCGCACCACCTGGATGATGGCCCTGGGTGCGGGAGTTCGGCAGGGAGTGCTGTACGACAATCCGATCCAATCGGTCGATCTTGTCCCCACCCTCGGCGCTATCATGGGATTCTCGCCCGCTCAAGCACAAGGAAAGCCCATACGAGAGTTGTTGTGAATTCGATGCGGCCGAACAATCTCCAAGCCAAGCAATTCGCAGGTTATCCTCCCCAAGCGAGGAAGGTCGTCGAATCTCATCTGGCAGCGCTGCGGGAGCTTCCGCTTAGCTTCGTTCCCAGCCTGCTCCGCGAGATCATCGACTACGACTATAAGTTTCCGGCCGAGCGGTTGGCGATTGATAGTGAACTTGCCAACGTTAGCTCACTCTCGCCGGCGGAGATCAAAGCCCGTTTTCGTCCATTCGCTGAGATTTCTCTCTCTTTAGAACTCGAACAATCTGACTGGATAAACCATCCAGCGCAGTTTGTCGAACAGCAGTCAGCGTACTTGTGGACGACCCATCAACTGGATGCTTTCCGAATTGCAGCGACCGAATACGGTGCCCGCTTGCAGGTTCTGGTCCCCCCTGGTCCCATTCCAATCCATAGGCTGGGCATTGCGGTAATTGGCCAGGGCATGGCGTCCTTTGACGGAAAATTATTTCGGCATCTGCGCGAGCACGGTACCTACTTCGACCACGTAAAGCCTGATGATGGTTTTCGCTTGCTGCTGGACGCCGTGACAGAGCGCGCAAAGGCGCATTCCATTCCCTATGCCCACTGGTACATCGACGGCGGTGAAGGGGTCGCAAGCAGTCCGTTGTTGACTTCCGTCTCTTACAAAGAACTGGAACCGGTTCGCCGCACACTGCTTAAGTTAATGCAGGCTGATATTGATCGGCCGGGTATGGGACCTGAAGAATTGCGCACACACATGGCGCGGCTGACACCAGCGGATGTCGGCATGGATGCAAAAAATGACAGTGTTCTAGAACGCTTCCGCTTGAAACTATTCACTGAAGGTTCTGGAACCCAGATATTCAGCACTACATTTGCGCAGTGGGCGACGCGCGAGGTGCTGCGACGGGCGCAGGCACTTACACTGCTCGTGCGATACGCCCCTCGGCAACGGCAGCTACCAATGAATGAGCTTTTGTCCGGGACCCTCGATCCCGCTGCGTTGGATCTAGAAGGTTCGCTGGTGGATGCGGATCTGGCCGCCTATTATCATTGGATCAACCAGCAGAGGCTGTTCGCTTCAGAGCGGTCTTCGTTCCTTGCGTGGTTTGAGGGTCACAGTCAGGCGGTCGCGATTGCCCCGTTTCTGCCTAAAGGCAGCAAATCCAGCCAGGCGATTGACTTGGGAAAACTGCTAGCTTTGATCGTCAGTTGAAAAAACGGACCCGACATTCGTGAGTACTATGCCTGTTTGTCGAGGCTCGTCGCGCTGGTATCTTTTTCCGCCACTAGCCAAGCTGCATCGCTGTCTGAATTGTCGCCAAATCGCTTTGTTCCCGCCTTCAATACCTCCGCGTCCGCCACCTTCTGCAGTGGAGTGTAGCGGGGATGATGCGATTCCTTGTATGGGTCATTGCGCGCTGCGTTATAGCAGCAAATCATCGACCATCTCGGCTGCTCAGACTTGTTCTGATCGCTTCGGTGCAGCAAATTCGCATGGAAGAACAACGCATCTCCGGGCTCCATCTCCACGTGGACCAGTTCCAGCCGTTCCAGGCACTTCGTTACGCGTTCCATGTCCGCACCGGCCTGGTCGCCGGTCAGGACATGGTCAACTCTACCCATCTTGTGGGAGCCGCGAATTACCTGCAGGCAGCCGTTCTCTTTGGTAGCCTTATCTACCGCGATCGAGGCACTCGTCAGGTCCGGAAACAGAATGCCGTTCTGATACCAGTAGCCGTAATCCTGGTGCCATGCCCACGCCCCACCGATCTTGGCGTCTTTCATGATCATCTTTGAGTGGTAGTGGTAAACCTCGCCGCCCAATATTTGTTCAGCGCACCCAACCAGCGACTCACTGCGCGCAATCATTCCATAGATCGTCTCGGTCGGATGGTTCCACAGAGACAAGCGAACCGTGCCGCCTTCGCCATCCGCTCTGCCAAACGAATGCTGGTCGAGCACACGATCTTCTCGCGCCGTCCTGCCCAGCATTCCTACCTCTTTTGGGTCCAGCATGCCAGGCACTAGCACGTACCCGTCTTCCGCGTACGCCTTCAATTGGCTCTCAGTCAGTTGATTCGAGTTCATATCTACCTCCACCGCTTCGCCGACCCACTAAGACATTGTCTGCCCGGACGAAAAACGCTGCAGTAGCCAGCGTCCAACTCGTTATCCACGCCTCTTCGATCACAATACTCTTATTCATCGACGTTCCAATTAGCTAGGGGCATTCTTGGTCGCAACCTCAGCACCAGCCCAATGGCTTTCCATTTCCTCCAGGGACTTATTCCGAGTCTCCGGCACGCACAGCCAGGTAAAAATGCCTTGCCCCAGCGCCATCGTCGCCAGAAAACCAAACGTCAATGATTTGCCGATGACATGAAATGCCAGCGGAAAGAGAAGCACAACAAATGCATTCGCAATCCACTGCGTTAACACTGGAAACGTCATGGCTAAGCCGCGCATATCGTTGGGAAATATTTCTGGCAAAAGCGTCCAGAAGACCGGTCCAATGCATGAGGCAAAAAAAGCAAGATAAGTTAAAATCAGCGCCAGCACCACGACGCCATGAAACTTGTCCGCCAACACCGCAACCACCAGCAACATCAGCGACACGCCCATGCCGAACGATCCCACGATATAGAGCGGCTTACGCCCGTACCTGTCGATAACCCAAAACGAGACGAGGGTGAATAAAAACTCCGTGACTCCCACGATGAACGTCGAAGCCAATGCACTGTCCATTTTCCATCCCGCCGATTGAAAAATAACCGGCGCGTAATCAATGATCGTATTGATACCTGACACATGAATCAAGATCGCCAGCACCACGCTGACCGCCACTGCACGGCTCACCCCGGGCCGCAAAAGGCCGCGCCAGCTTCGAGCTTCGTGCCGCATGCTGGCCAAGATGTCGTCCAGTTGCACCTGCGCCTTGGCCGTCCCCCCGATCCGCTCCAGCACCGCAAAAGCATCGCGCTCTTTGCCCTTCATGGCCAAGAATCGCGGCGTTTCAGGCGCCATGACGACGAACAGCAAAAACACCGCTGACGGCACGATGCCGGTCAGAAACATCCATCGCCAATTATTCGTGCCCGTATTTCTCAGCAGGTAATTCAATCCGAACGAAATTAGAATGCCGACAATAATCGATAGCTGGTACATCGTTCCCAAGCGCCCGCGAATAGCAGCCGGAGAAACCTCTGCCAGGTACATCGGCGACAGCAGCGAGACCCCACCTACCGCCAGCCCTGCCAGAAATCTAGCCGTAACAAAGGCCGTAAAGTTCGGCGCTAGAGCCGTCGCAATCGACGTTAGCGCAAATAGCACTGCGATCAACACCAGCAGCTTCTTGCGCCCCCAACGGTCCGTCAGTCTCCCTGCAACAACACATCCCAGCGCGCAACCAAATAGCAGGGAGCTGAAGGCCCATCCCAGCCCCAGATCACCGAGCGCAAATTCCTTTGCAAGAAATGGCCCCGCGCCCGTGATGATCGCGATGTCAAATCCAAAGAGCAGACCGCCCAAGGCCGCCGTACACCCCAGGAAAACCACGTAATTAAATTTTCCGGATTCGCTCACTAGGAAACACTACGCGATCAGTCCACTCTCAGTGAAGCCCAACAGTTGCAGATCGTCGCGAAAGACACTTAGGGGAAATCGTGAGTTGAGACGAAGATTATTCGGTGAGGGCAGTGGAGCGGACTTCAGCGGCTTGAGCGGATTCGTCGTGGTCGCGGATTACGGAGGCCAGGTAGGCCACGAGCTGGTCGGGCCGGCTGCGTAGGATGTCGCGACGTCCAAGGGGCGCGAACCCCGGAAAAACTGGGGGTAGAGCGGCGCGCGAAGCAAAAACCAACCCATCAAAGGAAGTCGATTCAAAATTGAAGCCGGAGCAAACTTCAACGCGCAACGACGCGGCGGATAACCGTTGAATGACTTCGTCGTGAAGACTCTGCGAATGGGTTGAAACGAAGATGTAGTCAATGAGGCCGCGGCGAAAGGTTTCAGTACAGTCGTCGAGCATGAAAACTTCGTGTCCCTGGATGTCGGCGTGGAGAACGTTCAGTCTCGGGTAGCCGTGTTCAGCCATGAAGTTGTCTACTTCAAAATTGCCTTTTCCGACCAGCGCCTGGATGAATGTGCCGTCGTAGCCGTGATGTGCGAAGTTGATGCGACCGGCTTCAAGATTTTTGACATCGGGCTCGACCAGAAAGACCTGGGAGCGAGGACGACGGCTCTTCATCCACATGGAGTAATGGCCCCAGTAGGCGCCCAGTTCGAGCATGATGGGCTCGTCTGGCATGAGACGCAGCACTTCCTGGAAGACGTATTCCTCAAGAGGTTCGTGGACCCCGCGATTGATGATCAGCACGTCGCTGAAAGGGCCATAGTAGGCGCCGCGTCCGCGCAGGGCGACCTGGTTGCCATTGTGCAGCCAGACCATGCCACCCTCGACCATACCGGCTCGCGGATCGCGCTCGATGAGCAGGTTGATGGGATCGGAAACGATCTCTCGGAAGCGGCCCAGAAAATCGCCGCAGGTAGCTTTATCGCCGGGCGTGATGGACACGCTTTCGGGATTTTTTGGCCTCGATAGAACCCGGACAAGCTGTTTGAGTGTCCCACCGATGGTCATTGAATTGAGAGCCCCCACGACTCAGTGTAAATGCATTCTTTAGATGCTGCCCGCGAGAGCGCAGTGACGAAGATGCTGCGTCCAGCGTCTGATAAGCTGCGAACGCCGTGGGAGAGAATTTGTCTGGGACGAGGGCGAACCGTCCCAGGCATGGCTCCCACCGAGTAATCTATTGAAATTATGAGTCCAACGCCGCAACAACCACAAATGAATCTCGTTCAGACTCCCGATTATCGCGAGTCTTATGCCAACAGCGTGCAAGTACGTGTGAGCGTGTGGGATTTCATGCTCGTTTTTGGCTTGGCATCAAGCGAGAGCCCAGACCAGGTGACGATCCGCAATCACCATGCCGTTTTTCTCAGTCCGCAACAGGCAAAGGCACTTTGGAACGTGCTAGGCCAAAATCTGTCGCAGTACGAGCAGGCCTTCGGGACGCTGCATCTTGAACCGCAGAACCCAAGCTTTCAGCAGGGTCCCGTCAACTAGCGACAAGCCCGCATTACCGACATATTTGAGGAGCAGACGTTTGCGCTTGCGACGGTTGTTGGTGCTGCGAAGAGAATCAGCCTTTCCCGGGTGGATGGTGTTTCCGGTCATTTTCGCTGCCCTGTATGCGAGCCATTTCACTTTCCTACGGCTGCCGTACTTCTGGGACGAAGCGGGTTACTATATCCCGGCTGCTTGGGATTTCTTCCGGACCGGGACATTGATCCCGGTGACCACGCTGTCGAATGCTCATCCTCCGCTGCCGAGTATTTATCTTGCGTTTTGGTGGAAGCTTTCCGGGTTTCATCCCGAGGTAACGCGAGAAGCTGTGCTGATGGTGGCAAGTCTGGGATTACTGGCAGTGTGGCGTCTGGCACAGCGGGTGGTGGAATCGGGAGAAGTGGCTTTCTGGACCGTAGCGTTGACGGCCATTTATCCAATCTGGTTTGCCCAGAGCACACTGGCACATGCGGACATATTTGCGGCGGCGTGCACGCTGTGGGGCCTGGTGTATGCACTGCCTGATCGCGATAGAAAGCCAATGGTGGCGGCGCTGTGGTTTACGGCTGCAGCGTTATGCAAAGAGACAGCGATTGTCGTGCCGCTGACGCTTGCGGCGCTGTGTATTGTTTCTGGAGCGCGTGTGCATACGTCTGCGCGGCTGCGGCTGCGGCTCTGGCGCGAGGCGGCGTGGCTAGCGAGTTGCGCAGTTCCTTTGATGGGTTGGTTCGCGTGGCACTACAGCAAAACGGGATTTGTGTTTGGGAACCCGGAATACCTGCGCTACAACGCGCAGGCAAACGTGGAGCCGGTGCGGATACTGGCGGCATTTGGACATCGTCTGCTGCATTTAACCGCGCACATGAACATGTTTGTTCCGACGCTGTTGACGATTGCGGCGTTGATGCTCACCCCTAAACTCGATGCGCAGGGGCATGACCGGGCCCACATCAGCACATCAATTTTGCAGAGGATTCTGGTGCTGCTGCTGGTGAATGCGTTCTTGTTCAGCGTGCTCGGTGGAGCGCTGCTAACGCGGTACTTGTTGCCGATGTATCCGCTGGTGCTGCTGGTGGCGGTTGCAACGTTTTGTCGCCGGGTACCGTACTGGCAGGCACTCGCGGGATTGTCGGCAGTGGCATTTGGGGTGGGTCTGTTTTTCAACCCACCATATCGGTTTGCGCCGGAGGACAATCTGGCGTATGCGCGCGTGGTGCGTTTGCATTTGGCAGGGATTGCGCAATTGAACAAGAGGTTTCCGGGCTCGACGGTGTTGACTGCATGGCCGATGAGCGATGAACTGACTCGGCCCGAACTCGGCTATCTCAAGCAGCCATACGAGGTCTATCGGCTTGAGGATTTTACGGTGCAGCAGATCGATCGAGCGGCGGATGAGCCGGGGAAGTTCTCGACGGCGCTGGTTTTTTCAACGAAGTACGATCCTCCGTCGCTGCGACTGAGCCTGGGGCCGAAGAGTGAGGCAATGGATAGGCGGTATTTTGGCCTGCACCACGACATGATGCCGGAGGCAATCGCAGCGCGGCTGGGCGGCACACTGGTGTGGGAGCGTGAAGACCAGGAACAATGGGTCGCGCTGATCCGATTTAACCGCCAGTTTGAGGCATCTCTTACGTCGCAAAACAGATTGCGCTAAGGGTGTAGGCGCCCCGAGCTTTGCGGCCGAACTCAAGCCGGACAACCTATAATCAGGGTGTTGTGCCTTTCTTTTTTATATTTCGCATGCGCAAAGGCGCGCGGCTCTGTGTTTGGGCTGCGGCAGTAGCGTTATTGTTTTGTGCAGCGGCGATCCATGCCCAGATGCCAGCGACAGATGAGGCCGCAGCGGCGGACCGTGGTCGCATTTTGCTGGTGCTGCCTTTTGATAATGGAACCGGCCAGCCGAACCTTGAGTGGATGCGCGAGGCGGCGCCGGAAGTCCTCGATGCACGTTTTGCCGCAGCCGGTTTCGCGCCGATGAGCAGACCCGACCGAATGTATGCATTGGATCATCTTGGGCTGCCGCAGCAGTTTCAGCCTTCGCGGGCGAGTTCGCTAAAACTGGCGCAAACGCTGGATGCGGATTCGATAGTCGTGGGAAGTTATTTGACAGACGGCAATGACATCGTCGCCGAAGCGCGCGTGGTCAATGTGCCTCACCTCAAGATGAGCGAGCCAGTGACGGCACGCGGCGAGAAGCATGATCTGATAGCGATCTTTGACACGCTGGCGTGGAAGTTGACGCGTCTGATGGATCCCAAGTTCAACGTGGCGCAGGAGACGTTTGTGGCTGCGGGGGCGGGGTTGAGGCTCGATGCATTCGAACAGTACATTCGCGGAATCTCGGAGCCCGATCAGCAGGAACGTCAGCGGCATTTGAAACAGTCGGTTGCGCTCAGTCCGAGTTTTGGGCCGGCATGGATGGCGCTCGGGCGAGAGGACTTCAACGGCCAGCAATACGAGCAGGCTGCCACGGCTTTTGCCAAGGTGGGACGCAACGACCCTGATGCGCTTGAGGCCGGATTTTACAGGGGACTTGCGCTCTTGTTTTCAGGCGACTATCCAAAAGCCGAACAAGCATTCAGCGAAGTAGCGCGTATTTTGCCTTTGGCGGAAGTGTTAAATAATCAGGGTGTCGCGATTAGCCGGCAAGGGCACGACGGCACTGGATTGTTTGTGCGGGCAGCGGCAGCGGACCCGAATGCGGCTGACTATCACTTCAATCTAGCCCTGAGTCTCAAGCGGCACAGTCAGGCTGCAGGAGCACAAAACGAACTCGCGCAATGCCTGAAACTTCGGCCGAACGACGTTGAAGTGCAGCGATTACTGACGCAGTGGAAGTCACCGAAATCGGTGGCTGATCCCGAAGCATTAGTCGAGCCGCTGGAACGCATTGTCCGAACCTTCGACGCGGGTGCCTTTCGCCAAGCGGCGTTGATGATGGACCAGATGGAGGCGACGCGGCTTGCTGCGCTTACTCCGCATCAGCGTGCAGTGAAGCTGATAGCGCAAGCCAAGGACTACCTTGAGCGCGGATTGCTACTCGAAGCCGAACGTCTTTACCAGGCGGCGGCAATGGCAGACGAAAAAGTTGCAGATGCGCATGCCGGACTGGCCGCGGTACGTGAACGAACGGGGGATGTAGCGGCGGCGCGTAAAGAGGCCAATGCTTCGCTGCAACTTGCCCCATCGGCGGATGCGTATCTTGTGTTGGGCAGGCTTGACCTTGCGGCTAACCACTTGGACGAGGCGAGCAAGGAAATCGGCGAGGCGCTTAAGCTCGACCCGCAAAGCCGCGCAGCCCAAGAACTCAGCCGACAGATCGAGTTGAGGACCGGTGCTAAACAGTAAGTCCTCAGTCGAGACCTATATAGGAGCAAGCCATGCTTCAATACGTGTCGCAGCTTAATCGGCGCACAATTGCCAGAGCCTTTTGCATCGTAGCGTTGCCTTTTGTGATGCTTGGTGAGGGGCGCGCGCAACAGCCCGTAGTAGAAAAAATTGTTCTCGATGGCACGATTCAACCGATCAGCGCGGGCATGCTTGAGAGGGCTGTTGCGCATGCCAACAGCGATGGGGCCGCCGCGCTGCTGATACAAATGGACACGCCGGGCGGCCTCGTTACCTCAATGCGCACCATGGCTGGCGCGATTCTTTCGTCACGCGTGCCGGTCATTGTGTTTGTAGCTCCGGCGGGCGCACGTGCGGGCTCAGCAGGATTTTTTTTAATGGAAGCGGCGGACGTAGCAGCTATGACGCCGGGAACGAATGCCGGCGCGGCGCACGTGGTGTTTGAGGGCGGTAAGCCGGACGAGACGATGAGTCAGAAGGCAGAAAACGACGCCGAAGCTTTTTTGCGTTCGTACGTAACGCGACGCGGTCGGAACACCGACGCAGCGATCGCGGCAGTCGCATCGTCGCACTCCTACACGGCAGAGGAGGCGCTCACACAGCATCTCATCGATCTCACCGCACCGAACGATGCGCAATTGCTGGCCGCGCTCGATGGTCGAGAAATTACGCGCATGGATGGATCCAAGCTGACACTGCACCTGAAAAATGCACGCATCGAATTGTTGCCATCCACCCTGCGTGAGGACCTTCTTGGCTGGCTGGTGAATCCCAACATCGCGATGTTGCTGCTGGTAGGCGGAGCGCTGCTGATCTATCTCGAATTCAACGCACCGGGAACGATTGTGCCTGGTGCTTTGGGTACGTTGATGGTGCTGCTCGCAATCTTTGCGCTCGATCTGCTTCCAATACGATTTACCGCTGTGCTGCTGCTCTTGGCGGCACTCGTACTGATAATGCTTGAGGCGAAGTTCGGCGGCCACGGAGTGCTGGCGATTGCTGGAATTCTATGCCTGGCGTTTGGAACGCTGACGCTGGTGGCCGGACCGATACCGGAGATGCGCATTCATCTTTGGTTGGCAATCGCGATCAGCGTAGCATTTGGAGCGATCACGGTTTTCCTGGTGAGACTGGCAGTGCGCGCACGACGCATGAAAGCGCGCTTGGGCGCCGATGCATTGGTCGGTAGCGCAGCCTCGGCGATGGAACGGCTCGACCCGGAGGGTCACGTGCTGGTGGAGGGCGAAATCTGGCGCGCAATCACCAGCGAGCCAGTGGCCGCAGGCGCGAAAGTGCGCGTTGTTGGCCACGAAGAGTATTTATTGCGCGTAGTCCCTCTGAGCCTGGAGTGTACGCAAAAGACAGTTATATAGCGGATGCAGGAGTACAATCCGTGCTGAATGGGGGAAAGAATGTTAACTCCAGTAGTGGTGGTCGTTGCTATTTTGGTGCTCTACCTGCTCAATTCCATCAAGATTCTGCGCGACTACGAGCGCGCGGTTATTTTCCGTTTGGGTCGCGCACTGACTCCGCCCAAGGGCCCGGGAATCATTTTTGTATTCAGGCCGCTGGACCAGATGGTGCGCATCTCGCTGCGCCAGGACGTGCTTGAAGTGCCGGCGCAAGACGTGATCACCCGCGACAACGTGACGCTCAAGGTGAATGCAGTCGTTACGCTTTACGTGGTCGATCCAAACGCGGCCGCAATCAAGGTGGCCAATTACGTTTATCAAACTTCGCAATTCGCCCAGACCACGCTGCGCTCGGTGCTTGGCGAGGTGGAACTGGATGAATTGCTTAGTCACCGCGACAAACTGAATTTGAAGATCCAGACCATCATCGATCTGCGGACTGAGCCGTTCGGGGTAAAGGTTATTTCAGTAGAAGTCAAGCAGGTTGACCTGCCTGAGCAGATGTTGCGCGCGATGGCCAAGCAAGCCGAAGCGGAACGCGAAAAGCGGTCCAAGATTATCCACGCCGAAGGCGAATTCAATGCTGCCCAGAAACTGGTAGATGCGGCTGCGTTGCTGGCTACGGAGCCAATCACGCTGCAGTTGCGCTACCTGCAAACACTGACTGAGATCGGCGTCGAGAAAAACACGACCATTGTCTTCCCGCTCCCGGTCGAGTTGCTTTCACTGCTCAATACGCCGGGGGCGGCCGCCAGAGCAAGAACAGAAAAAGCGGTGACGGATAAGGCCGCTGCGGATGATGCAAGCGCAAAACAAGCTTGAGCGGTAGTAGCGCGAGGTTCACGCATGCGTTGCGCGCAGATATCGAACATCCGATGCATCGTCAGACATGATCAAATTGAGGACAAAGCATGAGCCTGGGCATTGAAGAAGAGGAGTGGGAGCAGACAGAGACCCGGCGCGATACGGAAATGACGATCAGCCCGTTGATGTTGCTCGGCGCTGCCGCATGTCTGATCCTGCTTTGCAGTTTATGCTTCGGCATTGGTTATGCGACGGGGCGTCACTACTCCAACGAGCCTTCGAGTGCGATCATCAACACGGCGACGCAGACAACGGCACCGACAGGCGGAGTCACCTCGAAGCCAATGGCCTCGAGACAAGCTGAGACTCAAACGGCGGATGTAGTTGCGACGGATGCATCTGCATCGACCACCGCTGCGGACACGCCAGCGGCTCCAACACCCGTCGAAAACGGCAGTGCGCTGCAGCCGCGTGCGAAGCCGGTTGAGGAATCCGCGATCCGATCCGCGTTGCCTCCGATAACCAACGCAGCTCAGCCCGTGATAACAAAGCCGGTGCAATCAGCTCTGTCACCCGGTGAGTCGTTCATGGTTCAAATTGCTGCAGTGTCTCGGCCCGAAGATGCGGATGTGCTGGTGAATGCTCTGCGCCGGCGCGGGTACGCGGTTGTGGTGAGTCGCGGGGGTTCGGATAGCTTGACGCACGTGCAGATCGGGCCTCTAGCAAATCGTAATCAGGCTAACGCGGTTCGACAGAAACTGCTGAATGATGGATACAACGCCGTCGTGCAGCCGTAGTTAGCTTTAACTTCGCATCCAATCGGGCAGAGCCGACGCGATTGCTGTTCGTACAGCCCCCATCAATTCCTCGCGCGTCGCAAAGTCTTCAGGAAGAATCGGCGCATGAAACGTAATGTGCGCGATGCCGGGATGGATGCGCAAGCTCCCTTTGGCCATCATCGTTTCAGTGCCCGATATCGAGACTGGGATGCAGGGGGCGCCCGTTTCCTTGGCTAAATAGAACGGCCCCTTTTTGAACGGCAGCAGTCGCCCGTCTTTGGATCGTGTGCCCTCAACGAACGTCATGATGTGCACCCCGCTGGTCAAGACTTGGCGTGCGGCCTTGATGCTTTCCTGTGCGCTGTCTCGACGGCCATCGCGATCCACAGGAACAAACTGCCCCAGCTTGAACCCCCAGCCCAGCACGGGGATACTCATCAGAGATCGTTTGAGAAAGGCAGAAGCGCGTCCGGGAATGTGCGGAAGAAGAGCTGGCGGGTCGAGATTTGAAACGTGGTTCGCCATGAAGATGCAAGCCGTATGCGGAGGAACGAGTTCACTGCCGACGACATCAACGCGAATGCCGGCGAGAAAATATCCGATGCGGACGATCATCTTTGCCGCGTTGTAAAGCGGGTCCACGTTGCCGGTAATGATTGCCCAGGGAATAAAAATCACAGCAGACGGAATGCTGAGAATAATAATCGTGGCCAGCAATACGATAGAAGAAATCATGGCAGTCTTTCGAGATTAGTTTTGGCGTGCTCGAAGCCGCGCCGGAAGCTTGTCATAGATTGCGCCGAAGCCGCCATTTGACAAGATCGCGACAACATCGCCAGGTTGCAACTGTGGAACGATGCAATCGATGATAGCTTCGACATCCGGCTGCAACTCAGCCGGAGTTCCCGCTGCAATCAGGGCTTGCACGACGTCTTCAGGATGGAGCCGCTCCTGGTCGGGGATGCGCTGTTGCTGATAGACACCGGCAAGCACAACGCGGTCGGCGAGGCGAAGGCTCTCGACTAATTCAGTCTCGAGTATTTTGCGGCGAAGCGTGTTTGAGCGTGGCTCGAGCACGGCCCACAAACGCGATTGGGGATAGACAGAGCGCAGCGCGCGCAATGTTTCGCGAATCGCGGTAGGATGATGAGCGAAGTCGTCGATGATGGTGATTCCGTTGATTTCGTCGCAGACTTCGAGACGCCGTTTGACGCTTTTGAAAGTGGCGAGAGCAGTCTGTATTGCTTCTTTAGCGATGCCCCGGCCGGCAGCAAGAGCCGCCGCTGCGGTGGCATTGAGCGCGTTGTGCTCGCCGGCGAGGTGCATTTCCAAATCGGCCCAGAGAGCGTCGTGGCGCCACACTTCCCAGCGAGAGCGGCCATCTGCATGGCGAAGATTGCGCATCTGCCAGTCGGCTTGACCGCCGAAGCCATAGCGCTCGACGCGGCAAAATGCGCGGCTGATACATTCGGTCACATTTTCGCTGCCATCATACGCGACCAGGAACCCGCGGCGCGGCACTAGATTGACCAGGCGTTTGAATGCAACCTTGACCGCGTCGAGGTCGGCGTAAATGTCGGCATGATCAAATTCAACATGAGTGAGAATGAGCGCGTCGGGAAAATAGTGGAGGAACTTTGGGCCTTTGTCGAAGAAGGCGGTATCGTATTCATCGCCCTCGATGATGAAGGTGCGTGTGGGACGAAGTTGAAAGCTGGTATCGAAATTTTCTGCGACTCCACCAATAAGGAAAGAGGGATCGAGTGCGGAATTCTCGCGGGCTGCGACCTGGTAGATCCAAGCAAGCATGCTGGTGGTTGTGGTTTTGCCGTGGGTGCCGGCGACGACAAGCGACTCACGGCCGACAAGAAATTCTTCGTGCACAAGGGCGGCCATCGAAGTGAAATGAAGGCGTTGATCAAGCACGTGCTCCACTTCAGGATTGCCGCGCGAAAGGGCATTGCCAATGACGACGAGGTCGGGTGCGGGATTGAGATTGGATGCGCTGTAGGGCTCAAGTATCGGGATTCCCAAGCTACGCAGCAGGTCACTCATGGGCGGGTAGGCGGTGTTGTCGGAGCCGGTGATGTGGTGGCCCTGCAATTGAAGCAATCCGGCAAGCGACGCCATGGCAGTGCCACAAATACCGCTGAGATGGATGTGGCGGGGTTGCGGCTTCATGATGTTACCGCCGGTTGCAGGATGTTGAGCTTAGCTTCATCCGCTGCGATGATCTCTGCTTCGACACCGAAGGTGAGGGTTACGTTTTCGCGCGAGACGTGCCCGCTGCGCAGGCCGGTCGCGATAGGAATTTCGGAATCGCTGAATGCGCGAAGAATGACTTCATCGAGTAGATTTGGGGGAGCCCCTGGAGAGGAGCAGTCGAGCATTTCGCCGAAGACGATACCGCGAACGCCAGCGAGCTTACCTGCATTGCGCAGTTGCCACAGCATTCGGTCTATCTGGTAAGGCTTCGCACCGGTGTCTTCAAGGAAGAGCAACTTGCCCTCGGTCGCAGGCTCCCACGGCGTCCCCAGGAGAGAAACGATGATGCTGAGGCAGCCCCCGTAAAGTGTGCCGCGCGCTGTGCCGGGCTTCAAAGCACGCAGACCTTCGGCAGAAGCCAGGCGGTAGGTTTCGCCAGAGAGCGCGGCCAGGAAACTGGGAAGATGCACGCCGCCCTCAAGATGAAAATCGGCCGCTACCATTGGGCCGTGAAACGCGGGGAGGCCGAGCTTATCCAGAAGGTGCAATTGGATGCCGGTCATGTCACTATATGCGAAAAAAGGCTTGGGGTGATTACGAATCAATTCAAGATCGAGGTCGGTAAGCAGATAGTTTGAACCGTAGCCGCCGCGCACTGCTGCAACAAAGGCGGTGTCGGCATCGGCAAAAGCTCCATGAAAATCAGCGAGGCGCTGTTGGGACGATCCAGCAAAGAAAAGCGGGCCGCATGTTTGAGTATGCGTTCCGAGCATGGGATTGAAACCGATGTTGCGCAGACCAGTGAGTCCACGGTCTAGTCGGTCGTGATTTGCAAACGACGCGGGCGAAAGTACGCTGACACCAGCACCGTTGGGTATGGGCCGCAACTGCAGCAGAGGCATCGATTCAGCCAGAGACCTCATTGGTACCACGCCTCGCCGCGCGCAATCAGCGCTGCCGGTCCGGTCAATTCCAACTCGGTTCCGGTACCACTCCAAGTAACAATCTGTGCGCCACCCGGGGCGACGACGCGTAGAGGGGAGATGCAGTGGTGGAATGCGATGGCGGCTGTGGCGGCAGCGGAACTGCCCGTGCCGGAAGAAGTGGTTGGACCTACGCCACGCTCAAAGATACGAATCTCGATTTCGTCATCATGCACGATGCGCAAAAATTCAACGTTGGTGTGGTTCTGGAAATCGATGTGGGTGCAGAGGCGTGCGCCAACCACCTGCCAAGGTTGGTGCGCAACTGCAAACTCAGCGTTCTCGACCAGCACAACGTAGTGAGGATTGCCAGTGTCGACCGCAGCACCTTGAATCGTGATGCCATTTGCGAGAGCCACCGTCTTCAACGCTGCAATAGGAACGCCCATGCCCGTTGTGACCTCAACTGCATGACTACCCTCGGTAGCGACTGCGTCGATGCGGCAGACACGGAGGCCGGCGTCGGTTTCAATGCGCAGTTCGTCGCCGGTATTCGCATCGATCAAAGTGCTCATCCAGGCGGCCACGCAGCGCGTTCCATTTCCACTGATCTCGGCCATCGAGCCGTCGGCGTTGTGCAAGCGAATGCGTCCAGATTTGGGGCCGGTCCAGGAAAAAAACTCAATGCCGTCCGCGCCCACGCCGGTGTTGCGTGCGCAAAGATGCCGAGTCAAGTGCGCCCGATCAAGATCAGCCGCAGCTTCATCGGTAATGATCAAAAAATCGTTACCGCATGCATGGGCCTTGACGAAGGGAATCAATCTTCCTCCGGATCCGGGAAGGTCTTGAGTGCGTCGATTGCCGGCTCGGAGAGTAATTGTTTATGTAGGCGCTCATGCTGTCTTTTGGTAGCGATGAGCGGAAAACTTATGCGCTGCAAGTCGCCGATGAGATCGCTTTCCGTGTCAGTGAGACGCTCGTTGGCTTTATCCATCGCGTCCAGGATGGATAGCAGCATCGCAGTTTTGTCGTGGCCGCGTGCTTCGTAGACGAGCGAATAAATTTTTAGGTTAGCGCGACGTTCGAGAAAACCAACAACCTCAAGTGCCAGCACAACAATGACAGCCGCGACAGCAGCTGCGGCAAACAGGCCCGCGCCACAGGCCATGCCGATTGAGGCGACGACAAACACGCTGGCAGCGCTGGTCAGTCCGCTGACGCGGCTGCGATTGTGAAGTATGAGGCCAGCACCGAGAAACCCGATTCCCTGCACGATGTTTGAAGCGACGCGCCCTTTGTCAGGATTACCATCGCCGGCCAACACAGCGGATAGAAGTGTAAAAAATGCAGCGCCCATGCAGATGAGCAAGTTGGTGCGGACGCCGGCGGCTTTACGATTCGCTTCTCGCTCAAGGCCTACGAGGCCACCGAGCAGGCAGGCGACCAGCAGGCGGCTGATGGCGCCGTTAACCACCACGACTTGTTGCAGCCAGCTAAAGTTGAAAGGCTGCGCGAAATGTGCCAAAGCCACGCTCATGGCATCCCCTTGCCCGATGCTACCACCGCCTGATTGTTTGTTGATGCAAGGGTATCGGAGACGTAAACCGTTGCCGCAGGAAGGTCAGGAGCATTGAAGCGCTGGACTGCACGCAGGCCGGATGGATGAGCGTGCACGGCTTGGTCAATCTCGTCGCCCGCAAAGGCGAGCACTACTGATGCATGCGATGATGGCGCGGTCAACGCTGCGCTATAAAATTCGCGGTCGCTCGAGTTTACCGTCTGTCGAAGTGGGATGCCAGTGAGCGCGACGATCTGTGGATAGACCGACGTATTCATCAGGACGATGCCGCCAGGACGCGAAGCGAGCAGAGAGCGCAACACGGGTGGGATCTGCTGCTCGAAGGGGAGGCGCGCCTCTATATTTTTAGTGCCTTCAACATAAGTGAGCGGACGGGCGCGCAGAACGGTCCAAGCGTTAAGAGCGATCGACACATAGATAAGCGTCTCGCCAAACGGTGCCCAACGAGGCTTGAAGTCGCGGACCGCAGCTATGAAGAAGTGCGCGGCGAAGGCCAACCCAAGTGCCAAGGCCGGGAGCAGTTCCATGCCATAACGGGTGTTGTAGAACGAATGAGGCCACCAGACGGGCAAGAAAATCGGTACCGATCCGAACGCGACTGAATAGGCGTAGAACGGAATCGGCAGCCAGAGAAGCAGGGTCCAGAGGAAAGCGCGGCGGCGGGTTGTTAGCCAGGCCCACGCGGTTCCCAGCAGGGCGAGGATGAGCAGTGTATTGCCCCAACCTTCTGCGGCCGCGTCCATCTCAGCGGCTTTGATAAAAAACAAAAAGGAGACCCAGGGATTGTGCCAGCCCGGATGCGGCGGACCGCCGGGCGATGCGGTGCGCATTTCAATTGCAGTGGCGGAGTAGGGTCCGCGCACGAAGTCGAGCCAGTCACCGAAGACGACCGAGTTATAGACGAACCAGACTACCGGAGCAGCCACGACCAGCGCGCCAGCCAGCCAGAACGCGCGGCAGCGCAAAGTGCCGTGGCGCAGTTGTGTAATGCCGATGGAACTCCAGGCCAACAGGGCAAGAATCCAACCGTCATAGCGGGTGAAGACGGCGGCGACGAGAACAATTGCAATGCACCAAAGCAAACGGTCGGCACGCTGGGGATCTTTATTCAGGCTGGTGCGCCACTCAACGAGCCACACCGCCAACCAGATCATCTCGCAGAGGAATAGCGGCTCGGTCATCGCCGTGGTTTGCAGATAAAGCAAATTGGCATTCAGCGCGAAGAAGGTCAATGCTGCGGCGGCGGCGACGGGGCGCAGCCAGTTACGCGCGAGTCGGTAAATGCCTGCGCATCCTGCGATGTAGGAGAGTGCTGACGGAATCAATCCTGCGATCCCGTTAGCCCACCAGGCGTAAATGGTGACGAACGGAATCATCAACAGATGCGGAAGAGGCAGCCAGACGGAACCGAGCTGCGAAAGGCCCGGGCGGTGCGAATCGATGACGCGTCGAGCGATATGCAGGTGTGCCACAGCATCGCCGTAATTAAGGAGGGCGTGATTTTGCCAACTCCACGCAATGGCCGCGAGGGAGGCTGCGACGCTGCATCCCAGCACCGCCAGCCACTCATTGCGGCTGACGGGGCGCCAGACGGGTTGCTCAGTCAAGGTGGGTCAAATCACGGAAGAGCGTGAAGCGATGA
The DNA here is from genome assembly GCA_025350325.1 of Acidobacteriaceae bacterium. Taxonomy (GTDB): domain Bacteria; phylum Acidobacteriota; class Terriglobia; order Terriglobales; family Acidobacteriaceae; genus Telmatobacter. The sequence goes on along the minus strand of JANXYB010000082.1, from coordinate 38,454 downwards.
TCGATATCCTGGCGCGAGAGCTGCTGCAGGCGCTCCGTGCCGAACCGCTCCACTGCGAACGAGCCCATCACGCTGCCGTAAAACATGGCGTGACGGAAAGCTTTAGGCGAGAGTTCTGCTTGCGAAGCGAGATAGCCAAAGAATCCGCCGGCAAAGCTGTCGCCCGCACCGGTGGGATCGACCACTTCTTCAAGGGGAAGCGCAGGCACGTGAAAGGCGCGACGCGCAACGTGTTCGGCGGTCTTCGAGTCTGAAGGGCTGAAGAACGCGGTAGCGCCGTACTCGCCATGCTTTACGACAAGAGTCTTGGGGCCCATCGCGAAAATTTTGGCGGCCGATAAAACGAGACTGCGGCTCCCGGTGAGCATCTTGGTCTCGGTATCGTTGATGAGCAGCACGTCCAGGCCCTTGAGGACTTCCATAAGGGCGGGGCGATGATCCTTAATCCAGTAATTCATGGTGTCGCCTGCGACCAGGCGCGCATGGGGCATGGCCTCGCGCACTCGGCGCTGCAGTACAGGATCGATGTTGGCGAGGAATAAAAACTGAGAGTCGCTATATGCCTCGGGAATTTTAGGTTCAAAGGCGCCGAAAACATTCAACTCAGTGTTGTGGGTCTTGGCTTCGTTTAGATTGTCGAGGTAGGAACCTTCCCAGAAAAAGCTTTTGCCTGGGGCATGTTCGATACCGGCAGTGTCAATTTTTCGCGCATTGAAGACTGCTTGTTCGTCGGGGCCAAAGTCCTCGCCTACGACGGCGATTACGCGGACGTCTGTAAAGAAACTCGCAGCCAGGGAGAAGTAAGTGGCTGCACCTCCGAGGCAACGTTCGCGCTTGCCTGCTGGTGTTTCGATGGAATCGAAGGCAACGCTGCCGACTACTGTGATTGCCATAAACTTCCTCTCTATGTTGGTTTATTGGAGCGCTATCGATGCTTAGTGCTTAGTGAGATTTACCAGTCAAAATATTTGCCGAAGAGCAGTTTCAACTTTTGTTTTGCAGCGTCTGGGATGGCGTCGGGCTGCGTAAGGACGGCAAAACGCGCAGCCGAAGCGCAGGCACAGGTTCGCGCGGCAGGGAGCGCAGCCACGGCGGCTTTGACTACTTTGGCTGCGTTTTCAGCGTTTTGATGCAGCACGGCCACAATTTCTTCGACGGTGACGGAGTCGTGCCCTTCGCGCCAGCAATCGTAATCGGTGACCATGGCGATGGTGGCGTAGCAGATCTCCGCTTCGCGAGCGAGCTTGGCTTCCTGCAGGTTGGTCATGCCGATGACGTCCGCTCCCCAACTGCGATAGAGATTCGACTCGGCCCGGGTGGAGAATTGCGGACCTTCCATGCAAACGTATGTACCGCCAAACTTGCCGACCACCCCGACGGTACTACAGGCCTTGGCGGCTGCCTTGGCAACGGTCGCGCAAACCGGATCGCCGAAAGCAACGTGGCCCACGATTCCGTCGCCAAAAAATGTAGAGACTCGATGAAAGGTGCGGTCGATGAATTGATCGGGCACGACGAAGTCGGTCGGCTTGTGTTCCTCTTTGAGCGAGCCGACGGCTGAGGCAGAGAGGATGCGGTCTACGCCGATTTTTTTGAATGCGTAGATGTTGGCCCGAAAATTCAACTCGGACGGGAGGATGCGATGGCCGCGGCCGTGGCGCGCCAGAAATGCGACTTTGCGCCCTTCCAATTCGCCAAGGACGAATGGGTCTGATGGGTCGCCAAAGGGAGTTTCAACGCGCTCTTCATGCACATTGGTGAAGCCGGGCATGGAGTAGAGCCCGCTGCCCCCGATAATGCCGATCTCTGCCTGAGCCAAATCCGCTCCTTTTGCCTCAACGATTTGCCTGTCGCTGCTGCGCGGTATGCAAGTCCCAATTTCCAACCTGCGGCACGCAACCAAACAAACATTCAGTATAAAGGCATGGCCGGGCTGCAACTCTCAAATGGCTGGCTCGGGGTGTGGCCAAATGCAAGTAGCGGGCTATTGACGCGCGGCTTTATTCGAAAGGGCGATTGTTTCGCTCGGCGTCAGACGAGCGCTCAAGGATGCAGCGACGGCCCATCCCGCTATGAGAAGACTGGGCGCGGGAGTGGGCTTGGCTTTTCCTAGCGCGGCAAGGGTCGTGTGCACCACGGTTTGGCCGGGTTGCGCGGCGTGCGAAATGAGGGCGCAGGGGAAGTCGGGCGGCAAACCCTGCTGAAGCCATTCGAGTGAGAGCAGTTGGAGATCGCGTCCCGGCATGTACACAACGCGTGTGGCGTCTTCCAACTCGGGGAGCGGTGAGAGGTTGTGCGATTGCGCGTGATGGCCAGTAGAGAAGATGACGTTTGATGCGCTGTTACGGTCGGTCAGGGAGCACGGAATAGAAGCTGCCGCAGCGAATGCAGCGGTGATGCCGGGAACAACTTCGAAAGGAATGCCAGCCTCGGTGAGTGCCGTCATCTCCTCCGCCGCGCGGCCAAAGATGAGCGGATCGCCGCTCTTGAGGCGCACAACGCTTCGATTTGCTCGCGAATGCTCAATCATCAGCGCATTGATTTCTTGCTGCGTGATGCGCTTCGTGCCGCATCGCTTGCCTACATTCAAGACATCGGCAGCACGGCGGGCAAGCGCAAGGATTGAGGCCGGAACGAGATCGTCGTGAAGGAGAACGTCGGCAGACTGAATGAGGCGCATAGCTTTGACGGTGAGGAGGTCGGGGTCTCCGGGACCTGCGCCGACGAGATATACTTTGCCGCCCATGTTTGCGTGGTTGTTGAGGCTGGCGCGGGCCAGTTCGCGTGATGGGCAGGTAGCTGATTCGCAAATCTCGCGATGTGCCAGCTGATGGAGCAGAGCTTTGCGGGATTCGCCGCGGGGATGTGTTCCAAGAATCTCGCGGCGCAACTGGCCAAGACTTTCAAGGCACGGACCCACGTCGGCCGGCAACATTTCGTCGATCTCGCGGCGCAGGCGCTGCGCCAGAGCGGGGCTTTCACCGGCGGTTGAGATGGCAATCTGTAAGGGGCCGCGACGAACTAATGAGCCAAAATAAAAGTCGCAGTGCGGAGGGTCGTCGACGCTGTTGCACAGGATGCCGCGCTCGACGGCGCTGCTATAGATGTAGGCATTGACCTCTGCTGAATCTGTGGCGGCTATGACGAGGTAGTTGCCATCGAGGTCTGCAACGTCGAAGGTGCGCTCGATCCACTCAAGCTTTCCCGCGTCGGCGAGTTGCACGATTTCTGGCTTAGCCTGTGGTGCGATAACGCGCAGTTGCAAGCCTGTGCCAAGCAGGCTGCTTACTTTCTCGAGCGCGACATTACCCGCGCCGACCAACAATCCTCGTCGACCCTCGAGTTTCAAAAAGATGGGCAGCAAGCTCATGACCCAGTCCTATTCAGCCGCGCCGTGCGGCACTCTTCCCGTCGGCAGGTCGCGCTCGACCGGCGCGAGAATCTCCCCGGCAAGATGGGCGCGCAATTCATCGTTGCTGTGGCGCAGAAACCACGCGCGTAGATTTTCGTCGGGTTGACGGTTGGCGAGATATTGGCGAAGCAGGCGTTCGATGGCTTCAGGCACCAAGGGCGCGGGGCAGCGATAGCCGACCGGGCGGGCGATCGAAGCGTGCTGGCCGACCGCACCGCCAAGGCAGAAGTAATAGGCGTCGGTGAGCTTGCCTTCATGCTTGATCTTCTTGCCCTCCATGCCGATGTCCGCGATCCAATGTTGGCCGCAGCTATTGGGGCAGCCGGTGACGTGTAGCCGGAGTTGCTGATCAAACTGCGGCAGGCGTTCCTCGAGTTCATCGACCAGCCAGCGGGTAAAGCCTTTGGTCTCGGTGATGGCGAGCTTGCAGAATTCAGTACCGGTGCAGGCGACGGCGCCGCGCCAAAACGTTGAACCCTCGACATGCAGGCCGATGGCGCCAAGTTCACGGACGAGTTCGGGTGCCTTTGGGTTGGGAACATCGATGAAAACCAGATTCTGCGAAACGGTTGCGCGCAAGGCTCCACTCCCGAAGCGCTCGGCAAGACCGGCGGCCGCTTCTAACTGCTCGCCTGACAGGCGGCCGCGTAACACGGAAGCGCCCACATAGCTCAATCCGGGCTGACGCTGGGGATGGACGCCGACGTGGTCGCGAAAGACTTCGTTGGGTACTTGTTCGGGGACGGCGGGCAGGAGCTTGAAGGCGAGTCGGGACTGTAGTTCAACCAAAAAGCTTTCTGCCGTCCAGCCCTCTTTCATGAACAGGTATTTGAGACGCGCTCGCTCGCGGCTTTCGCGCAGACCTTGCTGGTCGCGAAAGATCTCAGTGATGGCTTTGACGACGGGCATGCCTTGCTCGGGAAGAACAAACGCGTCGAGTCGCAGCGCCAGGTGAGGCTCATTAGAGAGACCGCCGCCAACGCGCAGTGAATAGCCGACTTTGCCATCGTGCTTGACCGGGGTTAAGGCGATGTCGTTGATCTCGGGATAGCTGCACCATGCAGGGCAGCCGGTAACGCAGATCTTGAATTTGCGCGGCAGATTGTAGAATTCCGGATTAGCCGTGAGGTAATGCCCGATCTCGACGGCCAGGGGAGAAGCGTCGAGGAGTTCGTCGTCGGCGACTCCAGCCAGGGGACAGCCGGTCACATTGCGCACCACATCGCCGCAGGCCCCCTTGGGAGAAAGGCCGATGGCACTGAGTGCGTCAACGACTTCAGGCAGCGATTCAATGGTCAGCCAGTGCAACTGTATGTTCTGGCGAACCGTGATGTCGGCCAGGTTGCGCGCATGTTTACGCGTAATGTCGCCGATGGTGCGCAACTGGCTCGCGGAGAGGATGCCATTGGGAATGCCGATGCGCATCATGAAGTAATCAGAAGCTAGTCCCTCGCCGCCTTTGCCGCCGGTGACGCCGACACCGTCGCCCTGGGTGTAGATGCCCCACCACTTAAAGTAAGTAGCGGCCCATTCGGGAATGACGCTGGCACGGCCTTCCCGTGCAAAGGCGCGCACTTCATCGAATGCTTCCCACGGATTCTTTTCACGCTTTAGGCGCTCAGCTCGTTGCGTCTTGTTCTCTTTCACTGCGACAGCATCATTCATTTTTCCCTCATCAGTTCCGATAGAAACAGAAAGCCCGCGACAGCGAGAGCTGTGTTCGCGGGCTCATATACCTTGGACTGTGGTTCAGACTCTGCAGACCCAGGTCACCGATGCGCGCGAAGCGGCATACAGCGGCGACAACAGGGGCAACCATGCATAGGTTGATATTCGCAGCCGGTCCGGTAAAAAGCAAACGGGACAGTGAGGGCGGCTTGCCAGATTATCGACGAAAGTAAGTCAAGAGCCCTGCGATCTCCTTTTATTTGTGAAAGCTATGGCATCGCGGAGGAAAAGCCAAGCCGGCAGAATAATATCCGTAATGCTGAGGCTTCACCGGTCAGGATCGTAGGGCAGGCGACGCCCCGCGCCGGAAAGTGCATCTAAAACCGCTGGAAGCGCACGGCAATAAATTTTTCAGGAGAGCGCCATAATGAAAATAGCGCAAGTTGCGCCCTTGTACGAAAGTGTGCCTCCCCGCCTATATGGCGGTACTGAAAGAGTTGTTTCATACCTAACAGAAGAATTAGTCAAGATGGGCCATGATGTCACGCTGTATGCAAGCGGAGACTCGCGCACCTCGGCCCACTTGGAATCCGTCTGCGAACGCGCGCTGCGTCTCGAGGGGGGAACCTTGTTGGCTCCCCTGGCGCATCACTTGAATCTGGTTGAGAGGATCGCGCAAGAGGCAGACGTTTACGACGTGGTGCACTTTCATCTCGACTACTTGCCGTTTTCGACCATTCGCAGGCTTGAGATTCCAGCAGTATCAACCCTCCACGGCCGACTGGATATTCCCGATCTTTTTCCGTTGTTTAGAGAATTCGACGATATGCGTTTGATTTCAATCTCGAATGCGCAGCGTGCTCCGATGCCGTGGGCGAGCTGGCTCACCACAGTGCATCATGGATTGCCGTCGGAGTTGCATGTCGCGAACGAAGCTCCGGGCAAGTACCTGGCTTTTCTTGGTCGCATATCGCCGGAAAAGCGTGTCGACAGGGCGATCGAGATCGCCAAGCTAGCAGAGTGTCCGTTGCGCATCGCGGCGAAAGTAGATCCGGCGGACCAAGAGTATTTCGATGTAAAGATTCGCGACCTTCTTTCCGGACCGCGCATAGATTTTCTGGGTGAGATTGGCGAGCAAGACAAGACTAGATTTCTGGGCAATGCTTCTGCACTGCTGTTTCCAATTGATTGGCCTGAACCTTTCGGACTGGTCATGATCGAGTCGATGGCCTGCGGCACCCCGGTGATTGCGTTTCGAGGAGGTTCGGTTGCGGAAATAATCGATGACGGAGTGACGGGATTTATTGTTGAAAGCGTGCAGGAAGCTGCGGAAGCAGTAAGGCGCATTCCATCAATCGATAGAAAAGGTGTTCGCGAACGGTTTGAACAACGATTTAGCGCGCGACGCATGTGCGAGCAGTATCTGGATACTTACGAGAGAGGGATCTCGGAAAAGAAGCACGCGGCGAGAGGAAAACGAGGGGCTGCCGCTCACCTTCTGACAAAGGAGTTGGCTGTTGATGCCATCAGTTGAGAACGTACAAAACCGGGATGTAATTGAAGTCGAGCACCAATTTTACATTCGGGCTTCGTCGGCGCTGGCCGATGATCGCACGCGGGTGCTGCTCAACGGAGATACCTTCGCAATCTTCGATCGCAGCGGAGATATTCAGCCCGTGGGATTTGGTCAACAGGGAATTTTCCATAACGAAACGCGCCATCTGTCGCGCCTGGAAACGCGCTTTTGCGGGTTGCGGCCGCTGTTGCTCAGTTCCACGATTCACGAAGACAATGTGCTGCTTGCGGTGGACCTGACCAACCCGGATTTACTGCTTGCTTCCGGTGCGTCGTTGCCGCGTGGCACAGTGCATATTTACCGTACGAAATTTTTGACGGACGTGGTCTGCTACGACCAGATCACGCTGACCAATTACAGCGAATTCTCCCATGATGTGGACGTTTCATTCGAATTTGAGTCAGACTTCGCGGATATATTCGAGGTCCGCGGAGAGAAGCGCGCTCGCCGCGGCGACAAGCTCGCCGAAGAAGTGCGAGGCTGCTCGGTGACCGAGAGGTACGAGGGATTGGATCACATCCCCAGAAGTACACGCGTGGAATGCTCTGCACCGGCGTGCACAGCACGGCCGGGCGGAATCTCTGTTCCAGTTCATCTTGAAGCGCATGGGGAGGCGACATTCACAATAAATGTGACATGCGAGGGTAAGGGCAGCAGTAGCAATTATCCGACTCACAACTACAGCGAAGCCCTGCAGGTTATGAATCAGAAGCGCAGCAAAAGCCCGCTCGCAGAGATTGAGATACAAAGTTCGAACGAGCAATTTAATGACTGGATCCGCCGTTCCCGTTCGGATCTAGCGATGATGGTGACGAACACGCCGCATGGTCTTTATCCATACGCAGGGGTGCCCTGGTTTAGCACAGTGTTTGGAAGAGACGGCATTATTACTGCGCTCGAATTGCTGTGGCTGGTGCCCTCTGTTGCTAAAGGTGTGCTCTCCTATCTCGCCGCAACGCAGGCTACCAGCCATGATGCTGTGCGCGACGCGGATCCCGGAAAAATCCTGCATGAAATGCGCAAGGGAGAGATGGCGCGCCTCGGGGAAGTTCCATTCGGGCGGTATTACGGGACCGTAGACGCCACACCGCTGTTTGTTGTGCTCGCCGCGGCGTACTACGAGCGCACAGCGGATGCAGAGTTCCTGCGTGAGATCTGGCCCAACATCATGGCTGCGCTCGAGTGGATCGATCGCTACGGCGACCAGGACGGAGACGGCTTCGTGGAGTATGCGCGACAGACCGACCACGGGCTGGTGCAGCAGGGCTGGAAAGATTCCAACGACTCAATTTTCTACAGTAACGGAGATCTCGCCGTTGGCCCTATTGCGCTGTGCGAAGTGCAGGCGTATGTCTACGCGGCCAAGCAGGGAATTGCCGCGGTAGCAAACTGCCTCGGGCATGCGGAGTTGTCGGAACGATTGCTAAGGCAAGCCTCGGATTTACGCACGGAGTTCACAGCCAAATTCTGGTCAGATGAAATAGCCATGTTTGCATTGGCCCTTGACGGCAAGAAACGTCAGTGTCTGGTGCGCAGTTCAAATGCGGGACAATGCTTATTTTCCGGCATCGCTTCTGATGCGCAATATCGCTCAGTGAGTAAGGCTCTGCTGTCTCCGGCATTTTTTTCGGGCTGGGGTATTCGGACCCTGGTGACGGGCGAGAAGCGCTACAACCCGATGTCGTATCACAACGGCTCAGTGTGGCCCCACGACAATGCGCTGATTGCGTACAGTGGACTGCTTCGCCCTGACAAGGAGCTTGCGTTACGTGTGATGTCGGGTCTGCTCGATTTGTCGGCTGAAGTGATGCTGGATCGGCTACCGGAACTCATTTGCGGGTTTGGTCGTCGCCCCGGTAAAGGTCCTACGCTTTATCCCGTAGCTTGCGCCCCGCAGGCGTGGGCCGCAGGTTCAGTATTCATGGCCCTGCAAGCGTGTCTAGGCTTGGAGATTCGCGCCTTGGAATCCCGCTTATATTTGCATCACGCGGCACTGCCAGAAAAGCTGCAACACCTTACCATCCGTAATCTGCGGGTGGGCGATGCGTGCGTCGATTTATCGTTCGAACGCTACGCGGAAACGGTGAGTGTAAACATATTGCGGAGGACCGGGACCTTAGAAATTGTGGCGCTCCGTTAGGTGTGCGGGATCCCAGCACACTTACTGTGGTTTGCCCGCTACGCCGTCTTTCTGAACTGATTTGTCAGTAGGCTGCTGCGGAGAATCGACGGCCGGTTTTTCTTTCGGAGGTGCTGCAGCTTTCTGACGGCGATCGGCGGCCTTCTGCAGGTCTGCAGCATGCTTCCCCTTTTCCGCTGCCGCTTCTGCGTCGGTGATGTAAGTGAACATTTGCATGCGTCCGGGGAATTGCTCGGTCGTATAGACCCTGTTCTTCTTATCGATCGCGACCCCCACGAGAGCTTTGAACTGGCCGGGCAACTCTCCATGCCCGGTACCGATGTACGTCAGCAAGTGGCCGTCCCGATCGAAGACCTGTAGCCGGTCTTCCATCTCGTCGGCGACCCAGATGTGGCCATCGGAATCTACCGCGATTCCCTTGGGGCGCGCGAAGCAGCCGGGACCATCGCCGTGTTTGCCGAACAGGCTGATGAAATTTCCATCGGCATCGAAAATTTCGACGCGGTTATTGAGAGTGTCGGTCACGTAGACGTTGCCGTCCGGGTCCACCGCCACTCCCTGCGGAGCGCCGAAGTCGCCTGGCGTGGTGAGGAAATGATTCTTGCCCCCGGTTCCGATGCGGCGCAACAGCTTGAGGCTGTCGGCGTCATAAACGATGACCTGGTCCTGCTGCGTATCGACAACATAGAGAAAGCGGTTTGTCGTGTCAATAGCCAAGCCCACGGGATCCGATAATCCCTCAGTGATCTGACTTTCAACTTCGTGCTTGGCATTGAAGATCATGACGCGCCGCATTTTGCCGTCGGAGACAAAGAGCCGGTCGTCGTCATCGATGGCAAGGCCGTTTACCCATCCAAAGTGAGCCTCAAAGCCGTTACGGATGAGCTGCGCGTCGCGGGTTTCAGGATTAAAGATGAAAATAGCGCCGACTCTTTGATCAGCCACATACACGAGACCCTTGGAGTCGATCGCAATGCCGTACGGCCCGATCATCTGAAAAGGAAAAGTCTTCGGATTAAATTTTTCGGTCTGCGACTGGCCGCCTGCGAGACGATCCATCCAGGTTGCTTTGGGCTTCGCGGTGGCCGCGGTAGAGTAGTCGACTTTCGTTCCTGCGAAATAATCCACCCAGCGCACGCGCGCAATGTTTGGTGGGCTGGGCCATACAAGCTTGGTGGGATCAAACCCAAACTTGCGCGGGCCTGCCGGTGCGACTACAGGCGCGTCGGCTTTCTTTTTCTTCAGCGCATGAGCATGGAATGGCAAAGCCAGGCTCAGCAGAAACAGGAGGAGCAAAGCATGTGGCGTGTGGTCTCGTGTTGAGTTGAAGAGCAAGCGAAACATCGTAATCTCCAGTTATTTTCCAGGCGAAGTAGTCTGCTTCATGTTGAGCCGGTTCTTGTGGCAGTTGTCGCAAAACGCCATGTTGTTGGCCTGATCTTTGACCAGCAGGTCGGCCTGTGCCGAAGCGTGCGGCTGATGGCAAGAGAGACAACTGAGCGGAGTCGCGACCTTACTTTGGTCGGTCGGATCCATCACGTCTGAGACGGGGTGATATTCCACTGGATGTCCCAGTCCGAATCGCAGCGGCAGGATCGCAACCTTATTTTTCTTGTAATAGTCGTCGCTCAGTTTGACCTGGCCATTGAAAATGGTGAGGAGATGTTGCGCCTCATCTTTTTGCGGAACAGAATCAGGACCGTGGCACTCAAGGCAAAGCGCATTGCCTTTGGCGCGCAACAAATGACCGTTATCACCGCCGTGGGGCGTGTGACATGTGGCGCAACCCTCAACAAACGCCGGCTGATGGTGCACTGACTTCTTACGCAGTTCGTCGATGTCACTGTGACAGCCGAGGCAGATGGTTACTGCGTCAGTTTTAGGCAAGCCGGGCTGGTTGCTGGCGTGAGGACTGTGGCAATCGGTGCAGTCGCCCATGGCGCCGGGATGGGGCACCTTGGCCGCAGCGATCTGCGTGGCCTTGTCTTCGTGACATGTCAGGCAAACCGCTTTGGAGTCGGTTTGCGTCAGCACTACTTTCCCATCTTTTGCCGGTGCGTGGCAGGCCTCGCAACTCTTTGCCGCGAAGGGCGCATGCATGAATTTTGCCATCAGCTTGGGTGAAGCTGATTGATGCGGATCATGGCATTCGACGCAGTTAGAAGCCCCGAAAGGCTGATTCTGATGAGCCTTCTGCAGGTTCGCATCTTTCGGATCATGACAATCCACACAGAGTGCGGGCGCAGGCTTGGTGAGATGGAATCGGTTCTCGGCAGTCGGCTCTGGGCCTGTCTTGTGGGTGAGATGGCAGGTATCACAACCGATGTCGAGAGCGGCATGATGGCTGCCCTTCTCGGGCATATTCAATCCCGTCTTGTGACAACTGCTGCAGAGGTTTTCTTTCTCTCCGCCTGACATGGGCTTGAGCAATTGATTCTTATTGTCGCTGCTGTGCGGATCGTGACAGGTCATGCAGTCGCGGATGGCCGGCGGATGTACCGTTCCCTTGATGGCGGCGGCTTTTTTATCGGCGTGGCAAGTGAAGCAGAGCGCAGCCGGAGTGGCGGTGATCAGCTTAACGCGCGTAACGTCTCGATTGACGCGAATCTCATGGCAGCTCAAACAGCCAGTTGCCATAGCGGAATGCACGGACTTGCCTTTGCTCTTGTCGTCGTGGCATTCAAGGCACTTGGCGGCAGGTGTGTTTTTATCGAGTGGCACGGGATGAACCGCAGCGTCGGCGCGCGACACCAACAACGCCATCAGGGCAGCGAAGATCAAAAGGTGCAAACGCGGCTGCCCACCGCGGCGAGCGACCGTTTCGCGAGACCAGACGCGCTGTGGGAGCAATCTCAAAAAACCTCCGAACGAAGAGTGTTCGACTAGATTCGCCATGAAGCGAATAAATCGATCCTGGGGTGCGCTCATCTCTTAACCCCCATGCGCTGATTCAAAGAGACGGCCGTGACGGTGCCATTGGCGTTGTGCGCGACCTGGTGACAGACCAGTGCGCAGGTATTCGAGGCGCGATTGTAGGCAGTCGGTAAGCCGCCATTTGAGGCCACAACATTCATGTCGAAATTCACCAGTCGCTCGCCGCTAATGGTTCCGCTGGTGGCGCCCATGCCGTGCGCGGTGTGGCAGGTGGAACAGGCAAAGCCGGCGGCGATGTGGCTGCTGTGTTGACTCCAACTGGTGTTCTTTACAATCTGATTTGCCAAGTCGTGGCATTTGGCGCACAGGCCGTAGGGTCCGTTGACGCTGAGATCGGGATTGGGAAAAAGGTTTGAAATCATTTGACCTGGTAGCACAGTCTGACTGAATTCATAGCGACGCTCAAGGATGTGTGTCCATCGCGATCCATGGGGACCGTTGGGACCCGGGCCACCGGACTCGCGATTGTCATCGCTGTTGTGGCAGTCGGTACAAAGAATGCGGGTGCCCATCGTCCGGCCCTGCGTGATGCCATCGAGGTTCAACAAGTTAGGCAGCAGGCTGGGCTGCGGTAGAGCGCTGCTCCGGTCGTGCATGACGGGATGGCTCGACGTGGCTGTGATTGCAAACTGAGGGATGTTGTTCAAGGCATCGCCCGCAGAAACGGCTCTCACCGGAAAGTATCCGTAGATTGGCTGTACTTGCTTATTCGAACTGGTGCCGTGACACCGCAGGCAATTCTCAAATTGATTGATGGCGGGCGTGAGCACGCTGGTTCCGTCGGTGGCGCTGATGCCTGCTACGTCTTTTTGAGAGATGCGCAGCAACGGTGGAGGGGGAAATACCCCAACTGCCTGCGAACCGTGGCCGCTGTGGCAGTCGATGCATGTTGCATGACGATTGTTGTTGAGCAGTGTGTTCTCTGCGGCGTCGTGCGGATTGGTCGACGTGGGAAATGGATGGCCTACTTTAGGCGTGGCGTATTCAGAAAACACGTTGGGCGCGGGCGGAGATACATTCGAGCCGCCGTTATGGCAGGCAATGCAATCCTGTTCGTTCGGACCGCGCAACAGCCGCGCCGTTCCGCTACTGTTATGCGCCGTGTGGCATGAGATGCAGGCATCGGCGGCGACCGTGGCGTAGCTGCCCACCAATGCTTGCGGCGAAATCTTGTCGCTCGACAACGCGTGCGCGCTGGTTGCCCAATCGGCCAGCGGATTAACCTGACCGCTCATGACTCGCGTGGGATCGTGGCAGGCGAGGCACATCTGACCATTCGAACTATCCTTCGCAAGAAAATTCTGCGACACAAGATCACGCGCTTGCACGTGAGGATTGTGGCACGACAGACATTCGACATTACCGTTGATCAGCTTCACCGCTCCAGTCGTGTCGCTGGTTTTTCCGCTTGCCGCAAGCGAGGCGACTAGATGCGCACTATCCTTGAAGGGCAGCGCCATGCTGAACGGATGCGAGAGTTGCATGTTGCTACCGAAGATGTCTTTCGCATACATCGAACCGCTGGTGACGACCTGGCCGGAGACAACCGTGGTGCCGACAGCGACGGTGCCGTCATGACAGCTCAGGCAGTGGTTGCTGCTGGCGCCGAGCTTCGGCTGTGCCCCGTTGTTTTTCTCAGTATCGCTGCCGTACACGGTGTAGTTTTGCGTAGAGAGCTTCTGGTTCCAAAGGCCTACGCTCAGGCCGGAGTGGGGCGCGTGACAGTAATTGCAGGAATCAGGGCGAGCGCCGGTGATGGGCGATTTGCTGCCTGGTCCCAGGTCATGCATACCAATCACATCGCCGGTAATCTGAGCAGGCAGGGTTGCTCCGGCAAAGATCATGGTTAGCCCGGCCAGTAAAACTTTCGGGCTCACTTCATTCCCTCCCTGCCAGGAGCTTTCAAGCCAAAGTAATGGAATACCTGTACGCGGCGGTTAAACGAATCGACAACAAAAATGCGGTCGTCATGGTCGATATTCATGCCGGCTGGTAATTGAAACTCTCCTGGATGCGTGCCTTCGGAGCCGAAATGGTAGAGCAATTGGCCTTGCCGATTGAAGACCTGTACAACGCCATACAAAGCGTCGACAACATACAGGTCGCCCTCTGAATCGACACCGACAGCTTTGGGCCTGAACATGGCTCCCGTGCGGTCGCCGATTTTGCCGATGGCGTATTGAAAAGCTCCGGCGCGGTCAAACACCTGCACCCGGAAATTCATGGCATCGACGACCAGCAGGTTCTGTCCATCGAGCCGCAGCTCCGTGGGGAAATTAAATTCGCCTTCAACTTGGCCTCTCTTGCCGATCGCCTGTAGCACCTTGCCTTGCATGTCAAGCATCAAGACTTTGTTGCGCAGGGTGTCAGTTACATAAATCCGCTGTGCGGCCGAGTCCACTGCGATCCCAGTGGGGCGCTTGAAGTAACCTTCGTGTCCGCGCAGACTGCCTATTACGCGTTGATACTTTCCGCTGGGCTCGAATACAAAAATCTTGCCCGCATCCGAATCCGTTACGTAGATATTGTCGTGCGCATCTACCGCGACGCATTGCGGAGTCAGCATCGCGTCTTTGTCTTTTTTGCGTTCGATGAATTTGTACTTGTGCTGCGCGAAATCGAAAATGTGTACGCCCGCCGCGCCGGGATCCGTCACGATGATTCGTCCGCGCGAATCTGTAACGACGCTGTAAGGGCGCACCAGGGAGCGGAATTGAGGCTCGCCCGCGATTACATCGACTAGCTTGTTCCAGAAGCCGCGGTCGGGTTTGACTTCAAATTCCGAGTTGAAGCTGCGTTCCCAGGAAAGCTTGCGGCCGCCATCGAGCAATATTTCTGGGGGAGGGGTTTCTGCCGCGAACTTAACTTTTCTAGACGCCCACATTGGAGACAGCATCATCGCGACGCTAGCCATAATCAGGGCTGCGCCAACTTGTTGCCTTCGCGTTCGCCTCAAAAGAAGTTGAACCAACGTGAGATTCCCATGTAGTACGAGGAAACAATTTCTGGTTGCGTGCCGGTTCCGCTGAATCCTTGCTCAAGGCGTGCGTAGCCGCTGTTGAACGCCATCTTGCGAAATTGGTATTGAATGAGAACGTTGTACTGACTGTTCTCATTCATCGAGGAAATCGCTGCGCCGGCAGTATTGGTGGTCGACTTGGCATAGTCGGCTGCGATTGTGAGCCGTTTCGCCGGGGAACTGGACAATCCAAAGGAGTAGCTATCTCCACCGTACAGGCTCAGCAGACTCGAAGGCAAAATGGGTGTAGGCACCGGCACCAGCCCTGCTCCCGTAATCAATGCCTGCCCGTTCGATTTGGAATAGCTGGCGGAACCCGATAGTAAGGAACTGTAGCCCAGGCTGGCGTTGTAGCTCTGGCTGCTACTCAGTGTTCCTTGTTGCTCGGTCAACCCAGTTCTCGATGCGCCCGCTCCCGCGCCAAGGCTCAATTTCCCAAAGCGCCGCCTTGCATTGCCAGAGTAGTTATAAAACGAATTCATGTAAGTTACGAGCAAGGTCTGTACGTTTTGTGCATAGCCGAACGACCCCGTCACTTGCCATCCCAAAACCCGACTGGAGTAATTAGCATTCGTAGAAAGACCCAAAGTATTCGCGCCGGTTGCGTCCGTTGTATTGTCGGTGATCGTCAGTGCGCCGTTGAAAGAACCAGCTAGAAGTCGCCGCCCAAAAGTGGCGCTGCCGCCGACGGAATTGACGCCATAACTACTTCCAAGGAAGTACTGCGTGCGGCGCTCAGCGAAGCCCGAACCTTGCAGGCTGGGGAGAAAGGTGTAAGAGGTGACGGCCATCAGGTCAAGGGAATTCGACGACGCGTTCGAGTCAGCGCCCGGAATCACTCCACCGGCCGCGAGTACTGACTGGTAAAGTTGGCCGCTAAGATTGTCGGAGTAATTCGCACTCATCGTGGCCGACAACTTGTTGGTAGGATGTATAGCCGCCGCACTGGTGAACGTGTCGATGGTTCCGCTCGAACTGAATCCGAGATAACTGCTATCGAATTGCGATCGGTTCACACCGGCAGTGAACGAGCCGTGTAGAGGTAGAAGATGGGTGAGATTAGCTCCATAGGCGCTGTTTCCCGATTTGATCTGAGCGGACGTTTGTCCTGAAACAACTTCGGGAATCAAAGAGTGACCGCCGCCATCGGAGTAGTAGGCTCCTACGGCGAAGCCCGTGAATTTATATCCTGAATTGAGATTGAAAGAATGAAATGCATTCTTTCCCTGGTCGTTGGTTCCGTAAACGGAATATTTGCTGCTGCCCATCTGAAAACCCGCCGATAAGCTCGGCACGTCGGGAAGATTTTCATTCCAATTGATGCCAAACGAATCGCTATCGCCGTGGGTCACGTAGTTGGCGAGGCCAGGAACGGCGTAATTCCCGTCGCTGTTATAAGCCTTGGAGTAGCTGATCGAGCCGGGAAAACGGCTGCCCCCAAAGATATTGGTAGTGAGGTTGACTCCGCTGGCATTGGAAATGGATTGGAAGGTTGAATTCGCGCGCGATTGATTCAAATAAATCGAGGCATTGAAAGACACAAAATTGGGATTGTAGAAGGAGCCGGAAAATGTGCCTGCGCCACCGACCGCCCAGCTATGATTTGAACCAGTAAGATTGCTTGAGCTAGCGGTATAGCCTGTCGAGACGGTCCCGCTCAGGTCGGTGCTAAGCTCGCCGAACTGCACTTGCGCCGCGCAAGGCAATACCAGAAGCGAAAATCCCGCCAACAAAAAACTCGCGACTCGCAGAGAACCTGCCACCTGTTATCCCATCCTCAAACACTTAGAGATTTAGCAGGCTGCTGAAAATCCGGTCTCACATCTCGGCTTCGTATCTGGGTATCAATGTAGCGATACCGCCAGTCCTTCGAATCTTTCCGCTTAAGGTCTGGGCCTCGAACTCCGGCTACGTACGCAGCCTCTTACAGTTCTTCGATCTTCGCGTTCTGGCGCAACTTCTTATCCAACGCTGCACGAAGCTGGTTGGTCTTTTTCTGTTGCATTTCTTTTTCTAGTTGCGCTCGCACTTCTTCGAATCTGGTCTTGCCTGCGAGTGCGTGCTTCTGCAAACGAACGATGGTAAAGGCTTGCTCAACCTGGATTACATCGCTGACATCGCCAGCCTTCATCGTGAGTAGCGCCTTTGAGACCTGGGGTGCCACTTGATCGATCGGCACGGGCTTGTGCTGCCCCATCATCACCCGGTAATCGTCATCGGAAATCTTTTCTGCTAGCAGTCCGAAAGCTTCATCCGTCTTCGTCGCTTTGGCCTGGCGCAGCGCATCCTCTGCTCGCTTGCGGCCCTCTTTCAACTGGTCGGGAGTGGCTTTGCCTGGTGGCAGAATCGAAATTGTCTGGAACGTAAACGACTCGGGATATTGGAAGCGAGCCGTATTTTTCTCGTAAAAGGCTCGAAGCTCGGCAGGAGTAACTGCGCTCTTGGTGTCGATCTCTGTCTTCAATAACGATTCAATCAGCAGGGAACGACGAATCTTGTCTCGGAATGATTGTTGCGATCCATGAAACTCGTTTTGCAGCATCGCATCGAATTCGCCGGGCGTGGTGAACTGTTTGCGAAAGTCCGCTTCTGCACTCTGCATCTTTGACGCCGACACCGTCATCTTTTGGCGAGCAGCTTCCTGATAAACCAGTTCTTCAAAGATGAGCATCTTCAAAGCGCCGTCGCGAATCTGTGGCACCAGGTCTTTAGGGATTCCGTTATGCTGGCGCGCGTAGGGAAATATCGCGTACTCTTCGCGGGTCAGGTCTACATCGGTAAGAACGGATCCGTTTACCCGCGCTACTGGCTTGGTCAACTCTGGTGCTGCCAGTCGGGGTGCAGGCTTTTGCGTGAAGACCGTAGGCGCATGGGAAGCTACCTGCGCACCGGCCACCGCGAATGCCAATAAAAGGAATCCGCAGCTTGAAAATTTGTGTTTCATGACCCCACCTTGTAGGAAAAGAAAGGGGAGGGAGATTGTAGCCCCCTCCCCAGACTGTGAAACAGACTAGAACGTGGTGACAGCCGTACCGTTATTCATTTCGTTAGCTTCTCCACCGTGGCACTGGCGGCAGAATTGAGCTGTCTGGTTGCTGCCGGCGGTGCCGCTGGCAGGATTGTAAGGAGCTTTCACGAAGAACATCGTCGCGTAGGTACCGGTCGTGAGGCCGGACTTCGCGCCGGTGGTTACTTTGACTACGTTCATCAAGTGCTGGTTGTGACAGGTTGTGCACAGGACCACGGGAAGGTTGTTGTAGGCTCCTGGGCTGACAAAGAACCCATAGTTGGTGACGAACCTGGCGGAGTTTAGCCCATTCATCTGAACCGTACCGGTAGCGCTGATGCTGCAATCCCAATCGTAGGGTCCGCCACAGCCCATCACAGCATTGAGGCCCACCGGATGGTCGTTGAGGTAGTTGCCTACAGTGGTCCCGTCATTGCCGAGCAACGTCGGAATTGCGTTCAGCGTCCCGTAGGTGGCAGGCAGGGTCTCATAAACCTTGTTCTTCATCATTGCGCCGCTCGCATAGTTGCCGTCATGGCAACTAAGGCAGGTCAGCACGCCGGCGACGTCGGGTGTTCCGGCATTCCAACTGCCAGGCAGCACTTCGATAACACCACCGCCGCCGTGCCCGCCATCTCCAGTCGCGATGGTTTTGCCAAAGAGGCTGCCAACATCTTCACCCCAGAGCGCGATATTGCCTGTGGTTGCGTCGGCGGTTTTAGCGTTGCCGTTGCCGAGTGCGCCGCTATGTGGTGCATGACAGGCCGCGCAGCCGCGACCGTAGTTGAGGTGAGCGCCGAGGACGTCTGTTGACGGCGCTGCTCCAATCTGTGCTCCAGCGAAGCTGGCAGATGCCAGAATCGATAGCATTATTAAAAAATTGCGCTTCATTGAATAAAGCCTCCAAGAACGTTTTTCGCGTTCAACTTCTAACGATCAAGGGTTCAACTCAACAAGCTGCACGTCCGGCGATCGTCTTCGTGAGGATAAGTTTTATTAGAATGTCTTGATGTGACCGTCATCACTCCCTCAATTTGGCGATTTGCCTCTGTGTGGCGGTTGTTACATCACCGGCAAAGTTAGCCTGTGAAGCAGTGGCCTTAGTTACGTTCTAAAGTGTCTTTGCTCATTTTCATGTGATCGTCATCACATTCCCGATTCGTTGCCGGGTGGTCTTCTGTTGTTGCTGACGATGGTGGATTCGCAGTTACAGGGCGCGCCAATAGCCTTTTTCGTCATACCCGCGACATACGGTGCCTGTGACGCTCCCATATTGAACATCGATAGACCTGCACAAGCACTTCTGACCAGGAAAACCCGGAATGAAAAACGATCAAAGCGCGGCGTCCCCCGCGAGTGAAGCATCGCGAATAACGGTATATGTCAGGGCAGCAGTCTGCCTTGTGGTGGGCTTGGCGGCCGGATACCTGACGCGCGGATCGCTATCGCCGGCTTCCGCGGCTCGGTCGGCGGTCAGTGTAGGACAAATATCTGCCCCGAACTCAATTGGCGTTGCAAATTCGACCACAATCGGAGCACTTAAGCAGTTTCCCCATGCGCCGTCCGCCTCAATCAAAAGCGGGCGGATGCCTACCTTGACAGACATGAAGCAAATGGCGGACACGCAGGCAGGTCCGATGCTCGAAAAGCTTAAAACCGATCCGAACAATAGCGTTCTGCTCAGCCAAGTCGCAGCTACCTACCATACGACTCACCAGTTCAAGCGAGCCGCGGACTATTACGAACGTGCTGTCAAGGCCGACCCGAAGAATGTCGCACTTAGAACCAGGTTCGCTTCGAGCTTGTACCGTAGCGGCGATGTCGATGGAGCGATCACGCAGCTTAACCAGGCGCTAGTCTATGACCCCAAAGACGCCAATTCATTATTCGATCTTGGGATGATCCGCCTAAAGGGGAAGCGAGACGGCAAAGGCGCACTGGCTGCATGGCAGCGGTTGTTGAATGCAAATCCCCAATTGAGCGAGGACCGCAGAGCTACGGTACAAAGCCTGATGGCCGCGGTGCTGACCATGCTCAGCGATCAGAAGGGAATTCAAGGAGCGCAAGCCAATGATCGTCAAAAATCGAACCTCAATTGAGCAGTGGACACGCGCGCACTCCAACACGTTGGCGGTTGCCTGCCTTGGATTGGGCATCGCCGGCGGCTGGTTCATCCGGGGATTGCAAAGCTTTTCGGCAAGTGCTTCAAGTGGCGGAATCAGCGTCTCAGCGCCGGTTAACATGGAGGCAAATGCTGTGCCTCATGTGCCAACGCCGGCTCGGTTGAAAGAGATGGCCGACGCACAGGCCGCGCCCATGCTCGCCAAGCTCACGTCCGACCCTGATAACCCTGCATTGCTGGCCGGCGTTGGCAACTTGTATTACGACGCGCGACAGTATTCGATTGCCGTTGACTACTACGGGCGCTCTCTCAAGGGCAGGCCTGCTGACGCAGCCGTACGCACAGATATGGCAACCGCCTACTGGTACATGGGGAATGCCGATGCGGCTATCTCTGAATTCAATAAGGCCCTCACCTACGAACCAACTAATCCCAATACACTTTTCAACCGCGGCTTAGTGAAGTCGCAAGGAAAAATGGACAACGCCGGCGCTGTTGCAGATTGGGAAAAGCTGCTGGCGACTAGCCCGAACTATCAGCAAAAATATAGGGTTCAACAGTTGATAGCCGATGCGAAGAAGCACGGAGCCATCAAGCGTTGAAGGCAAGGCAAAGGAAACGGTTCCGACCGCGAGCACGAAATAAAGAAGGAGTCCAAGGTCTCATGCTGAATGAGAGCTTGCTATTAAGAAAATAATTCAAAGTCTATCTACAAAAGAGCACAGCCCCGAGAAGTCATCCAGGGGAGCTGCATACTGCGCCAATTCTCTGTGAATTAACCCTCACAGACTCGCCCTGTAACACACTGCTCGAGGCTGATACACACGCGAACTGCTAAACTCCTAAGCCTACTTGAGGCCATGGAAGTATGTTGACACGTCCTTGATTTGCTCATCGCTGAGTCCGGCGATTGGCTTCATCTTGCCTTTACCGTTTTTCACAGTAGTGACAATCTCGGCGACGGTGAGCTTTTGCATATCGGGGTCGGATGCGGGTTTGATATTCATCATCTTGGCCATGCCTGCGCTGGGTGTCCCGGTTGCGCCGTGGCAGCTTGCGCATTTGGCTTTGTAGGTTGCGTCGCCGGCCTCGGCAAAACCCGCAGCACTGGCCAGAGAAATAACGACGGCTAGAACAAGATGAGAACGAAGAGATCTTTTCATTAGTAGGCTCCTTGCGATTTTGAGAGCGAGGCAGCACAAGCAGCCTCTACGGCATGGATTCTTTCACACGCTGAAGCAAGGCAGCAAATCATAACTCTCAGAATAGGAAAACTTAGAACACGGTTCCAGCCGTACTGCCGTTCATTTCGTTTGATTTGTCTGCATGGCATTGGCGGCAAAATTGTGCGGTCTGGTTGGCCATGGGATTTGTGTCATTTGGATTGTAGGGAGCGCGCAGGAAAAACATGGTCGCGTAATTTCCCGCTGGCAACCCTGAGTTTGAGCCGCTCGTAACACTCACTACGTTCATCACGTGGGGGTTGTGGCAGGTAGTGCATACAATCACGGCGGTGTTGTTGTAGCTGCCTGGTTTCACAAAAAAGCCGTAGTTTGAGACGAACCGGCTCGATCCTGCACCCCTCATGGTGATTTCACCGTTGCTCTCCGTGCAATCCCAACGCGGCGCACCGCAACTGATTTTCGCGTTCAGCCCAACCGGGTGATCGTTGATGAAGCTGCCCGCGCTGCTGCCGTTGCTCCCTAGCAGCGTGGGGATGGAGTTGTGCTTGCCGTAGCTCGCAGGCAGAGTCTCATATAGTTTGTTGCGCATCATTGCGCCCGAGGCATAGTTGCCATCGTGGCAACTGAGGCAGGTGATCATGCCAGCGACGTCGGGCGTGTTCGCTGACATGCTTGTCGGCAGGATTTCGACATACCTGCCGCCTCCAGTCGTGATGGTCTTACCAAAAAGACTGCTGGTATCTTCACCCCAAAGTGCGGTGAGCCCTGAGGCCATATCCGCAGACTTAGCATTGCCGTTGCCTGACGCACCGCTGTGTGGCGCATGACAAGCGGTGCATCCGCGACCGTAGTTAAGGTGCGCGCCGAGTACGTCGGTGGAGGGTGCCACAATTTGTGCGCCTGCAAAGGGTGCTGCTGCCAGCGTTATCCCCACTACCAACATGAACCGCTTCATCGAAGTAAGCTCCTAGAACATACTTCGACCAGTTGAGTTGAAAGCTTGAGCTCTGGTCGCGACGATCGGCGGTACAGATCACTGCCGTTGCCGTTCTGGTGTGGTACGCATGCGATTCCCGGGTTGAAAATCAAGCGCGGTGCGCGGACGTTATGTAGGCGGCGATCAGATTGGGTCTCATGACTTGGGCAAATCGGCCGATTGTATCTTTGTCTGTGGATGAATGTTTGAAGATCGAAGGGGATGTAGTTGTGCATATTTCGCCCGTCTCTTGAGACCGATGTGTGCTCGCTCCCTAAGTTAATGATTGGGGAGCATTGTCGCGGCGAAATCGCTCTTGTGAATCGGCTATTTTGCAACCCTCTGCATGCTAGAACGCGAATCTTTCGTAACCATCTCCTCACTCCGATGTGATTACAGCTTGTCTTTTGGGGGATAGTTTCCGCTACCGCGCAGTTGCTAATGTTGGATTACTGGGAATGCATGCACACCTCTGGTTCCCAATGCAAGTCATCTATGGCTAAGGCTTCAGTTGGAAAGAGTGCAAGAGTATGGGAACAAATCACGCCACCAATCTAAACGCAGGAAAACAATTCTCTCCTGCCCAAGCTCCAAAAATCGCCAATGCGACCGAAACTTCAGCGCAACATGGTTCGCCACATTTCGACCCGCGCGCGGGTATCGACTCTACAGCAGAAAGTCGAAATGAAATGATGTCTTTTCAGAGCAAGCGAGATCCGCTTATGAAGAGATTCATTCGCTGGCTTTACCCCGATAAGCGCAAGAGTGACCGCCATCAACTCCCGCATCTTGTTGCTTACCTCGGACGCGTTCGCACCTCTGAGGTCTATGAAGTTGTGGACATAAGCCCTGCGGGTTTCTACATGATCACGCACGAGCGCTGGACGGCAGGAACAGAGATGCCCCTTACGCTTCAGAAAACGGATCGAGACATCGAAAGCATCACTCTTTTGTCTACCGTGGTGCGTAATGGAATGGATGGTGTCGCGTTTTCCTTCGCCCTTTCGAAAGACGAAGAGCCGGATTGCTCAGCGGAGCCCAGTGTATGGGCGGGGCACCAGGACTTGAGGAAATTTCTAGTAGCAATCAATCTCTTGCCCGCGACCGAGTCGATAACAATCCATTGAGCTAGAGTTGCTCGTGATCGATTGTTCGCGAAGCGCAACTATGAGGTTGCTTTCCTGTGCACCGCTTGCATATCACTTAAGATGGTTGTAGTCTCACCTATGTTTATAAATGCGCTGCGGCGCATCAAGAGTTGTCGTATCGTCTCACGGTTGTAACGCTGCACAAAGATGCACGGAAGATTTGCTGCGGCAGCATAGAAGGCGATAATTAACCACGCCCAGGGCGGATTCCAGAAGCAGAAAAGCGGAAAGCAAAAGAACATCAACCAATGCGCTGCCTCGCCGCGTCTTGACTCAAGCGAAAACTGCCTAAGGTAGGCGGGGTCGGAAGTCTCCAAACGTTTTTTGCTGAATCTGCCTCCTACCCACGAAGCCCCGTCGGGTAGCAGTCGTTTCCAACGGCGAATGCGCAACCATCGCCGGTAGAATTTAACTTCCCACGAGCGAACATGATACAGCGCGTTGTCGTTGACGAAACGTTGTGCGCTGATTCTGGTAACGGCGGCCGCGATTGAAAGTTGCAGCACGAGCCAACTCACAGAGTTGATCAGGATCAGCCGGATCACCATACTTCGCGTCCCCGCCACGTTGCCGGCTGCTTGCGCTTTTGTCGCCAGAAGGATTGCCCGAAAGTGGCGAAGTAGAAGATGAGCGGAATCGGATACAGCAACGGCGTTGCCCACGGCAAGGTTCCAAGCTGGCTGCCATACCACGCGACCTGAGCAACGTTTACAAGATAGATTCCAATTGCGATTGGCCACAGACCACCAGAGAGTCCAATCAGCATGAATGGAGCAAGCACTCCACACGCGAGCCAATAAACAGAGAGCCAAAGCACTAGCGGGGAAGTTTGTCCGGCACCCGTGGCGAAGGCCTTTTGCCAACTCTCGCGCAGTTGCTCGAGCCCGTGGGGGAACATCCTCATCTCCAGTGTGCCGCGACCCCCCAAAGCGATATTATTTCCGCCAGAGCGCTTTACACATTCGGCGAAGTGGAGATTCTCAAGTACGTGCTGCTTCACAGCCGCATGCCCACCGGGCTTGGCATACATGTCTTTCCGAATCATCAGACTTTGACCAAAAAGGTGTGGCGCATCCAGCTTGCCAAATCCGCCGGCACCCATGGCCACGAGGATATTGAAGAACAACGACAGACTTTCATACCGGCATCGCGTTATGTGAAAGGGAAGAATTGAGAAAGCCGTATTTTGCGGCAGTGTGGCAAAGTAATTAACGATTCGTGCGTAGCCTCCTGGGACAAACCAGGTATCAGCGTCAAGAAAAAAGAACACTTCGCCGCTCGCCGCAAGCGCGCCCTGATGGCAGGCCCAAGTCTTCCCGGTCCAACCCTCGGGCAAAGACGCAGAGGTAATTACAGTAGCGCCGTACTCAAAGGCTATGGCTGCGGTCTGGTCGGTAGAGCCGTCATCTACAACCAGCAACTCAAAGGGCACAATCGCATCTGCGCTCAAAGACGCTAACAGCACAGGTAGATTCTTCTCTTCGTTTCTGGCTGGAATGACCACGCTCACAGATAGAAGTTTTGGTGCTGTGCCGGGCTGCGCAGGCACTAGAGGTACGAATCGCAGCAGAAGAAATCCTGCGAGAATACCGCCGACACATAGCACCAAGAGTGCGAACATATTCAGGGGCGCCCGTCTGACTCCATTATCAGCCGCGCAACATGTAGTCCACTTAGTGTAACCATCGGCATTCCGCCACCGGGGTTGACGCTGCCGCCAACATAAAAGAGATTTTTGAAGTCGGGGCTTTTCTTCGGACCTTTGAACGCGAAGTTTTTTCGCATGTCACTGACGACCCCATAGATAGAGCCCCGGTTGGAAAGGTACTTTTCTTCTATATCGAACGGTGTCCAAAAATCCTCAACGACGATGTGTTTACGCAGGTCGGTCAGACCCATGCGCTCGAGTTTGTCGAGACATCGCTCCTTGAGATCGACGCAATCCTCCCGCGTATACGGGTGTTGATCATTGCGATAGGGAATGTGGGGAAGGATCTTTATGTTGTCGCAACCCGGCGGAGCTTGAGAAGGGTCTGTGCGCGTAGGTGCGACGAGATAGATCGTAGGGTCGTCGGGAAGTTGTTTCTCTTTGAACACGCGATGAAAATGGCGCTTCTGGTCGCTTGAGTAAAAAAAGTTGTGGTGTGCGAGCTGCGGGTAAATTCGGTTCAGGCCCAGGTGCACAACGATTCCGGAACAGGCTGGCTCAAATCGCTCTAGCTTCTTCATTACTTTGCGCGAACTGTGCAGGAGCTGTTGGTTTGCAGGAATGACCTCCATATTGGAAACCACAAAGTCCGCATCGAGGCTTAGGGTCGATCCATCCGCAGAGCGAGCAAGCACTCCGCGCACGTTCGCGCCGTCCTTGAGGATCTCGGTAACGCGATGATTCAGGAATACGCGTACACCGGTCTCTTGTAATCTTTGCTCAAACGCTCGCGCGAGTTCGTATAGGCCGCCTCTGACATACCAAAGGCCAAACTCCAACTGTATGTTGGGCATCAGGTTCATAAAGCCCGGCGCATCGTACGCCGACGATCCCACGTATTTGATGAAGTATTCAAGGATGTCCCGCAGATAAGGGTCGTGCACAACCGTTTCAATACCGGTCGCCATCGTCCTCATGTAATCGAGGCCGCGGGCACCTCGCACTCCGTAAAATTTAACGAAGTCCCAGAAAGTGTCGAGTCCATGTTTGAAATAGCCGCGTTCGACGATATCATACTGCAACTTTGAGTACTCGAGAAACTTCTGATAGTCCTCGACCGCGCCCGGGCTCAGTCGTTCAAGCTCGTGCCGCATGGCAGCTGGATTTTCCCAAAGATCAACGACCGTCCCGTCTTCGAAAAAATTGCGCCACTGCGGATCCACTCTTTCAAGATGGATGTAATCGTCGAGGGTTTTGCCGTTCTGTTCGAAGATCGGCCGAAAGACATTCGGAAGGGTAAAGATTGAGGGACCCAAATCGAAACTAAAACCTGCTTCGCGATGGATGTTCAGCTTGCCGCCTACATTGGGATTTTTCTCTAATATATCGACTGCGTAGCCTGCGCGAGCGAGTTGAATGGCAGCCGTCATGCCACCGAGCCCGGCGCCAATCACAACCACCCGTTTCTTATCCGCGCGTATCGCTGATGGATTTGTCATTGCCGGCAACATCGCACTAGTTTGATTGAAATTAATTCAGACTTACGACCATGCGCGAAGGCACACTCGTCAAACTTTGGGGGACCCATGCGAGCTTGAGGATTATTCGAGGCTCCAACCGCTTCCATTGGAATACCCATCCAATTCTTGTCCAATTTATGATTGCCGTTTTCGTCAAGGTAGACGCTCACCGCATAGCGGCCCGGTGGCAAAGGACCAAGATCAATGTGTTGCATTGGAGAATCTGGTTGCGCAACCGGCACGAAGTCGTGGTTGACGGCATGGATTCGGTTATCGGGAAAACCATCTGCCGCGTCAAAAATCATATAAGCAATCTGTCCATGCGCATGCGGTGGCAGCGCAACGTCGATCGCAAGCGAACCCTCAGCATCAGATATAGGCTGTGCCCAACCGAGGCCGCTTGTCAGGATTAGCATGATCGCCCATATTTGCTTGAAAGCTTTGAGTCGGTTTCTCAAAACGCCGATATGCCGCATCTTGAGCAGTGCGCGAAGGCGATTGTAGGTTCGCGTTTTGAACGGGAACCAATGCATCTCGGTTCGACGCCGGCTGACGGTGGTCATGATGGTTTTCACGCGTGAGAAAGTGAGTAAGCCTGCCGCGCCGTGATATCTTCCATAGCCGCTCGACTTGTTTCCGCCGAAGGCGGCTTCAGGATTTCCGATGTTACGAATTACGTCATTCACGGCGCAACTGCCGCTCTGCAACTGCATTGCGACCCGATCCCCTTGTTCTCTGTTACCTGTCCAAACGCTTGCACTTAGAGCAAATGAGGAGTTGTTAGCCAATTCGATCGCGTCGGGTTCGGTCACGAAAGGGGCAATGCAAACGACCGGACCAAAGGTTTCCTCCACTAGCAAAGCTGCATCCGGTAAGACCCCGGTGAGGATGAACGGCGCACCCACTTCTTCTTCATTCGACCAAGGGGTATGCATTTTGGCGCCACTCGCAACGGCGGCGTCTACTTGAGCGTGCATCCGTTTCCGCACCATCTCAAAATGCACGGCACCTAAGTCGCTCTCCACCGATGTGCCCAGGCGAAGCCGACTCACGCTCTCCAGAAAGCATTGCAGGAATTTCTCGTAGATGCCTTGTTGGGCATAAATGCGTTTGGTGCCGACGCATACCTGCCCCGCGTTTGAGAAGCAGCCATACGCCAGACCGTTCGCCGTTCTTTCGAGATCGCAGGAATCGAAAACCAGGGCTGCATCCTTGCCTCCTAACTCCATCACCGTAGGGATAAGTAACTCCGCTGCTCGGGCTGCGACCCCCAAGCCCTTACGGCTGCTGCCGGTAAAGAAGACGAGATCGGGCCGCGCTTCAAGTAGCAAGGCGGCCATGCTCGGATCTTCCCACGAGACCTGCACTAGATCCTCAGGCAGGCAAGCGCTCTTACACAGGTCTGCGATCAGTTGCGCCGTGCGCGGGGCGTGTTCGCTGCATTTCAGCATTACAGCGTTGCCGGCAAACAGCGCGGTCGCTAAGGGAATCACTGCGAGTTGAAACGGGTAGTTCCAGGGCGCGAAGACGAGCACGACGCCGTGCGGTTCTTTGATCTCGGCAAAGCGGGTGCCGCTGTAAAGAAACCATGGCTTGGCAATCTTTGAACGCCGCAGGATGCGCGCTGCATTGCGTTCGTAGTAGCGAAATTGCTCGAGGGAGACCATCAGATCTCCTGCTAGCGCGTCCATCGCGGGCTTGCCAATTTCACGCGATATCACGCTGACAATCTCGTCCATGCGTTCCGCAATAGCATGGCGTAAAGGTCGCAGTGCTTTAACGCGCTGCGACGCTGAGAGCCGCGCCCATGTGACTTGCGCTGCTCGTGCCCGCGACATGCGGCTTGCCGGGCAATCTTCTTTCATGCGATTTCCAGTTCTTCAAATGGTCTTGGCAAATATTCAGGTGCGCCGTATTTGGCACA
This sequence comes from Acidobacteriaceae bacterium, assembly GCA_025350325.1. GTDB lineage: Bacteria > Acidobacteriota > Terriglobia > Terriglobales > Acidobacteriaceae > Telmatobacter. Next base: position 10,176 of record JANXYB010000082.1, on the reverse strand, counting down.
GATCAGGTTCGATGAAATGCGCGCCGATTCGAAAATGGTAGGCAATCCACTGCCGGGATGAGTTCCGCCTCCCACCAGAAAAGTATTGCCAAATAGTTCGAATTTGTTATGCGGTCGGAAGTAGAGCATCTGATCCCAACTGTGTCCCATGTTGAAGGTCGCCCCAAGGAACACCGATGTCTTTTGCTCCCAGTCGGCGGGCGTGACAATCAACTCTGATTGGATGTGATCGCGAAGATTCTTGTAAGGTGTTCTCTCCTCAAGCAGCTTGAGAATGACATCGCGATAGGCGGATCGATGCTTTTCCCAGTCGATACCGCTGGTATTGTTTGGGACTGGGCAAAGCACGTAAAGGGCGGAGTGCCCCGGCGGTGCGCAACTCTGGTCAAGAGTCACGGCGTTGCGAACATAGATAGAGATATCGTCTGAGAGAATCTTGTGTTTAGTAATGTTCTCTAAACAACGCTTGTAATCCTGCGCGAAGACGATCAGGTGATGTTCCGCATCTGGATAGGTTCTGTCCAGGCCCAGGTACATCATGAACGTCGAACAGGAGTACTTCCGCTTTTTGAGCGCCTCCGGATTGTACTTACCTAAGTCGCTGCCCGGGAACAGCGTGCTGACCGCATGACCGAAGTCAGCATTGATAACCACGTCGTCGCAATCGATCTTGTCGCCGTTTTCTAACTCCACTCCGCAAGCGTTGCGGCCTTTGAGCAGTACACGTTTAACTCCGCAGGAAGTATGGATTTCAGCACCTTCCTCGACGGCAACCTTGGCGAATGCTTTTGGGATCTGGGACAATCCTCCCATCACGTGATAGATGCCATGCGCATGCTCGGTGTAAGGAATCATCGCAAAAAGACCCGGGCAATCCCAAGGGGACATACCGAGATACTTTGACTGGAAAGTAAAGGCGAGACGTAGTTCCTCAGAACGGAAGTAAGTAGACAGGACGTCGTACAAGCTTCGCCCCGCGGCAAGATGGGGTACGGCGGCTAGCAATGTTTTGTCAAAGAATGCGGTCGGACTGCCATAATCCTTTTGCAAGCATGGATAGAGCTTCTTAAAGCGCACGCCCTCTGCAGCGAGGAACTTATCGAGGCCGCCACCCTCGCCCGGAAAGACGCGCTCAATCTCAGCCCGCATGTCGGACGGTCGCGACCGGACTAACATTGTCTTATCCGGGAAGTTAAGGCGATACATGGGATCGAGCAGGCGGCAGTCGAGATAATCGCTGGTCTTTCTGCCCGCAGCAGCGAACAGTTCATCCATCACATACTTCATCATGAGGAATGTCGGCCCCAGATCGAAGCGATAGGGTCCTAGCAACACTTCAGCGGTACGACCACCGATCTGAGGAGCCTTCTCAAAGACGCTTACATTATAACCGCGACGCGCCAGCAGCATGGCTGAAGCCAAGCCACCAGGTCCCGCGCCTATTACGACTACCGTTCTCTTTACCATTTGTGTTTATTGATGCGGCTATTGCTGCGTACGACCACAAAAAACCTGCTATTTCAACCTATGAATAAAGGGTGCCAATATGTGCGGTACATGAAACGCCGAGATAGAAGAAATGTGACGCATCGACTCTGTAACTGGGCGTGACGTAGCGGCCAGCGAGCGAGTAAACAATCGAATATTAAGTAAACAACCGGTTGATTTGCTGCCTTCTCGCATTCACCACCATTCCGGCAAACGCGTCAGGCCATGTAATACCGTGGAGTAGGATGCACGGAATTGCGACTCAGAGGTCCAGCCTTAACGTTTCTTGCGGTTACCTTGCCCTTTGGACGGAACCCCACTCTCGGTCACGCTTCGAATGGTCCAGAAATCCGACGAGAGTTTCGGCGACATGAGATAGGAGTATGGCATCTTGAAGTAGCCTTTTAACCCCCAATTTTGACCCCATGAATTACGAACAAGAAATTCTTGTGTGGCGTCGTCGTATCCGACAGCCAGAACGGCGTGACCACCTACCGCTTTCTCTTTAGAAGCAGGCATGGACAGGATGCCGGTTTTTGCTACTGTCGGACCTTCGAAGGACTCGTAGACTGTAAACCCAAACACAAATGGAAAGCCCGAGGCAAGGCAGCCCTGCATGGTATTCAAGTCCTGAATGAGTCGCTGGTATAACGTCACCAAATCGGATTTGGCCGCAGAATAGACCGGATCGGGAGGTTTTTGATTGAAACTTCCAATTTGATAAGGCCATTCCTTTTCTGGCGGAATGCCCTGCGTTGCTACGCTCTTGATGCCATCTCTAATTTGCGCGCCAGCGTCGCTGGCGACTGTCCCTTCCATAAGCCGCTCGTTGTAATAAATGAAGAGCCGTGATGGAATGAATTTCTTTTTCTGGGTGAATTCGACAGCCGCTGCAATCGCGTTTGCGGTGCAGCTTCCGAGTTGGCCTTGATCGTAAACCGGAGCGCACTTCTTAGAAAGATCGACAGAGCTGGGGATATTTTGCTGGTACGGGGTGGGCGCCGCATAAACGAAATCTCGCTGGTCAGGAAGATCGGGACTCCAGCCATACTTCTGAATCGTGCGTACAGCAACAGCTTTTTTCTTGATCATCTCGGACTCTCCTTGGCGACGCTACCAATCTTGAGTGACCTATGGGGGGCTTGAATGGTTGATCACACGGACGTTTCGGCTTTTCAATTTCTGGGGAAGTGATCGAATAACATCGTTCGGATTCAAACCATTTTGGATCGTAACCACTGAACGTAAAGACACTACCATAAGTTCGCACTAAGACGAATTGTTGAACTCACCTTGTCGCGGTCGGTCAGGGGCGATCGGTCTATCCAGGCAGTGAATAACGACCTGGAACTTTACGTGTCTGGGCCGTCTCAGAGCCGGACGGCTTTTTAAAATCCCTTCTTGTCACTCTTGAGAAAGGCCTATGGATAAGTCTGAAAAGCAGGTATCGTAGCAAAGTACAAGATCCTGACGTCGAGAACGTCTCATGGACAAACAGGTTAAACAATCAGAGCAAGGCGCAAAATCTGCGTGGCCCGATGTGATGAGCTGGGTCGGCCGAGCCACTGCGCTTATTGGATTGTTTGCCACACTGGCCGGTGGTGTCACGTGGTTTGTGGCTCACCACCGCCAACAGAAAGAACTTCGTGCGAAGATGGAGCTCGCTCAAACGCAGGCTAGCCACGGAGAGTATCAGGCCTCCGTTCAGACTTATGCAGACATCCTCAAGGCGAACTCTCTCTACGTACCAGCTCTGGACGGGCAGCTAAATACGACCGTGCAGTGGGTCGAGGATTTTCACGGCGCGCCACGCGATGATCAGGGCTCGGCATCCGCACCGGCACTCGACCAGATTATGGCAGTTCTCGACGCGGCTATGACGAGGGTTCATGGGACAGAGGCGGCGGACATACAGGCCCACATTGGCTGGGCTCATTGGCTGAACCAACACATCGCACAGAGGGAGTTCGGTCCCGCCGCCGAAAAGAATCTTCGCGCAGCGTTGCTCCTGGACCCGTCAAACGTGTACGCGCATGCGATGCTGGGCAACTGGATGCTTCAGAATGGGCGGGACCTTACCGAAGCGGTTCGACATTTCGACGTCGCCGTTTCTACTGGCAAAGTGCGGCCCTTTGTCAGAATCTTTCAACTTGGAGGGCTCCAGTACCTCGACAAACCCGGCGCAAGAGCCGCACAAATCAAAGCAGCAAACGACATGCGTAAAGCCGGCGAACCTATTGATGAATCGTACAAAAGTCGAATCCTGAGCTTTTGCTTTGACCCCATCGTCACCGATCATCGAGAACTCGTAGAATCGCTCTCGGCTGTGTCTCAAGATGAAACCTTGAAAACGTATCTCTGGCTGAGCGAAAACCAGGATAGCGGACAAGATGAAGGCGCCAAAGCAGCGAACCGCGATTTTATCGAGGCCAATCTCCTCGAGATCGCCGGCAAGCGTCAAGAATCGCTGGCGAAGTATCGCTTGCTGCAACATGAGTTAGCGAATCAAGGAGGTCGATTGAAAACATCGATCGATGAGTCCATTGCGAGACTTTCACATATTTAAGTTTTACGGTCTCGCCACTTTTGCCGACAACTACCCATTGACAAGGCAAAACACAGCACGCATAGTTGTCTTTAAATTTCTCCGCGCTAATTTGAGCAACTCAAAGACCAGCGGGATGTAATTTAAGCGAGCTCTTTTACTTCCCGATGTCCTGCCGCGCACTCATCAAGGCTTGTCTTTGCTCACGCCATAGTATCGTCATCAGCCGGAGGATTCTGCGTTAGTACGGCAGGCCGTATGCAAGACGGGAAGCTCTGCAATTTCCCGTGTACCACTCCAGCGAAGGGTGAAATTGGAAGCCATGATTAAACCTGGGCTTGGCGTGTGGTTTGGCAGCATCTTGAGACCGATGCAACAGACGCGCTCCGCCCGCTCGGTAAAATTCTTTGGCTGGATAGACCTCGTCCTGGGATGCATCATTCTGATTGCGCCCGTTTTCATGGCAGGACTCTTCCACTTGCCCCCGCTTTCGCCTGTTGATTCGAACTGGCTGCGCATTGTTGGGGTCATGGTCGCGACCCTCGGAGGGCTTTACGTAATTAACGGCCGCCTCAACGAGGAAGCGTTTGTGGTGGCATCGTTGCTTGACCGGCCATTGGTGCCGCTCATCATGTTGGTGCTCTGGTCGCGTGGTGTTCTTCCTGGGTCTCTCGCCTTTGCATTTTCTGTGAGCGACTTCGGCGGTTTTGTGTGGACCGCTCTCGCTTGGCGAGAAGATGTGCTTCATGGACAAAATATAGGTGGTCCCGACCTAAGACAGCAGACGCGGGCGGAGCATTCGATTGAAGTCTACGGTTGGCTCTCCGTCGGAATCGGCTTTCTTTTTCTCGTCACCCCTTCGCTCATCACGTCCCTTTTCCACCTCGCGACAAATTCGCAGCCCGGCCCAAATTACCTTTCTCTAGCTGGCCTGCTGGTCGGCGGTATTGGAGTGTTGTACGTAGTAAGTGGGAGCTTGAATGGTGGAAAATTTGTTTTCGCCTCATTGCTGAGCCGTCTGTTTACCTCGGTCGCTTTGCTGGTTGCCTGGTGGCAATTTCATACTGACGGCAATCTTACCGTGGCACTTGTGGCAATAAATCTAAGTGGCTTGCTATGGACTTGGTTAGCATGGCGCAGCGATACCGCCCCTGAAGAAACAAGGAATAGCCTCCCCTTGATTGGAAGATGGACTTCGTCGTATTTCGCGTTTGTAACTGGCGTCATTCGCAACGCGCGTACCTTTCATCCTGATGGCAGAGTGTTTCTCGGGACAGTTCGATCGCTTAATCCATCGGATGCGACGTTAGCCTTGGTGGCCGATCGGTTGGTTGGCCGCGTGCTGATGCGCATTGGCATGGGAGTGATGAAAAAGGGAATGCCGCGTTGGGTCGCGGATCACATTCCCGACGCACCCAGCATCGCATCTAGATTTTTTTTGGCCTCGAGTGTCGAAGAGATTCCCTTGCAATGCCGGGATGGTGATTTTGACTTACTGGCGACGGCGGGCGGAGACCGGCTTTACAAACTGCTCTGGAACCTTGCGACGGGTGGCAAGAAGTACGGGCTCGAACAGTTCGATTACATCAAGAACATCTATTCTGCCGACGTGCCGTACAGGCTTGTTCAAAGCGGAATATCGATATGGATACGCCTGACACCGCTCGTTGATTCGAATCATACGACACCTCAGGATGGCACCGGACGGGAACGTGGCCTGACCGATGCCTGCACAAGACATGCCGTCATTCGCGTCGAAGTGCAGCGCACAGACAAGCCACAGGAATCATTTACACCCATTGCCGAGATAGCTTTCGACAATGAAATTCATATCGACCAGGAGGCGCTGCACTATGATCCTTTCGCGGGTCGGGGCTTCGAACCATTCGGCTTCATCACGGGCTTGCGTCGATTTGCCTACCCCGCGAGTTTTCAGAGCCGTTCACAGAGCCAAGGGGAACGCCAGAGTCGTGAACATCATTTTTTGCATAGACTAGCTTGGTATTTCAGCAGCGTTCCTGCCCGCCCTGCAGATGGAAGAGGCCCTTCGATGAACGATTCGCGAGTGGATCGCATTCGCCATGGAAAGCGCAGGTGGGTCAGCTTCGCACTCTTCGCTGTCGTCGCAATTGTGGTCATCGCGGGAATTTACCTGGTTGATCGCTTCACCCGCGATCGACCCGTGGATTACGCCGATGACGTAATGTTCTTTGAGCGAGGATCGACCGGCGGCGAAAAGATGGATGGGATTCCATACTGGGTATGGGTCGCGCTCCCGGAGATTTTCCCCGAGTACCTGCCAGATAAGAAAGCCGGTCAGGGTTATTCTTCGTTCGGCATGATCTACGAACAGGGTGACGACAAGCGGTATACTCTGCCTCTTGGCATGTCGCGCCGCAACGTAAGCGGTCTTGATGTTGTATATCTCAACTGCGCCGTTTGCCATACCGGCACAGTGAGGGACACGCCAACATCGCAGCCGCGATGGATTGCTGGAATGCCTGCTCACCAGTTCAATCTCGGTGCGTGGGGCACGTTTCTAACTACGATCCCAAAAGATCAAAAATTTACTCCGCAACGAATTCTCGATCAGATCGATGCGATGCAGAATGATCCGCACCGTCTCGTGCCCAAGCCGGACTTCATCAACCGGCTGATCTTTCGTTACTATGCCGTCTACCTGATGCGCGACAAACTGATTGTGTTGGGTCAGCGCCTGAGTTTCATTGATAACCGCACATGGGGGCCGGGACGCGTCGACACATTCAACGCTCCCAAGGCGCTCTTAAACTTTCCGATGGATAAGGCTGACCCCAAAGAGTTAATGGGCAACGTCGACTTTCCGTCCGTGTGGAATCAAGGTCCGCGGGAAGGGATGCAGCTTCATTGGGATGGCAACAACACTTCCGTGAATGAGCGCAATCTCTCAGCAGCTTTCGGAACAGGTGCGTATCCGCCCATTCTCGACACGGACCGAGTTTTGCGCATGGCCAAATATTTGCGAACGGCGAAGCCGCCGGCGTATCCCTACGCGATCGATGGAGATCTTGTTGCAAAGGGGAAGCCTGTCTATGAGGAACATTGCGCGCGGTGCCACGGCACTGCGCAGGCGCCGTTTCGCAACCGCACTGCCACGAATCACGAATGCGATGCGCCTGCCCAGGATGCGCAGTGTGTCGGCACAGTGGTTCCGATCGAAAAGATTGGTACGGATCGCTCGCGACTTGATTCGTATACGTGGCAACTCGCCGTTAACCAGAGCACACTCTACGCCGGTTATGAGAAGGATTGGGGCTTTGATTCGCCTTATCCACAGCGGTTCCATTCATTCCGTAAAACCGGTGGTTATGCCAACATGCCTCTCGATGGAATCTGGCTGCGCGCGCCATATTTGCACAATGGCTCTGTTCCAAACCTGCGGCAGCTGCTCGAGCCACACGCGGCCCGAACTCCGCTCTTCTATCGCGGCAACGATGTCTTCGATCAGCAAAACGTAGGATTTGTCTTCGATGCGCCGACGCAAGATGGCAGCGCACTCTTCTCTTTTGATACGACAAAGCCGGGGAATGGCAACCAAGGGCATGAGGGGCCGGCTTACGGCACCGAGTTGGCGGTCGACAAGAAGCTCGCGCTGCTCGAGTACCTAAAAACTTTCTGATCCGGCGAGGAATACGAATGAAAAATAGATTGAAGCCACTACTGATTGCCGTGATCGTGTTAGTTCTGTTGGCCGGGGTATTGGTCTGGAGCAAGCTAAATCGGGTGGTTGCGCAGCCGAAATGGATTGCCAGCGATCAGCGGACTACTTATTTTTACGGCTCAGTCGATGCCGGAAAGGCCACCGGTATCCCCTACTGGATATGGCTTGCGATGCCGCGTATCTTTCCCGAACACATGCCCGGTACAGGCGGCTATGCTTCGCTTGGCCTTTCCTGGGAAGAAGGACGAGAGATGCCGGCAGGGTTCGCGAAACAGAGGATCGGCTACATCCGCGTAACCGGTAACTGTGCGCTATGCCACGTCATTTCTCAACCAGGTGGTCCAGATCAGCCGCCGATTATCGTGGCAGCAATGCCTGGTCGCACGACTGATCTCAAGCCTCTACTCAATTTTGTTGCAGAGTGTGCCACGGACTCCCGATTCAACGCCGACGAACTCTTCGCTGAAATCGATAGCGACACCAAGCTCTCATATTTTGATCGGCTGCTCTACCGCTATGTGCTCATTCCGCGCACTAGAAAAGCGCTGATCGATAATCCTGAGCAGGTACTTTTTAGCCCGGCGCTTCGAGCCCATATCCGCGATCCGCATTCTAGCGAACCGTTTGCTGACCCGTCGATGCGGTCGCTCAGAGACATCGTAATTCAGCAAATCGAGCTCGGACAAAAGCAAATCTCAACGAGTCGCTAACTGGTCACGGGTTACGGATGAGGAAATTCAAGCGCGAAATGGATGAGTTGCTTTTGGTCCCAGTAGACAATGCCTAGGTAGATCGATGGCTCAATCTGGCGAATCTCATCCCGAATGTGCTTCGCGACGAAGGATGTCTTGGAATAGTCGAGAACAATACATTCCTTGCTGTCGAACCAGCTTGTCGTTTTGTAGACTTCCGCCACGATTGCATTGAGTCCGAATGCAGAAATGCGATTTGTCAAAGTACCATGCGTACCATCGAAGGTCTTGCCTTGCCAGGCAAAGATGTTGATTAGCGATGCTATGTCAGCGCTAAATGAAGTGCCGGGGGCAATGATTGCAGTCCCGTTGGCTTCGCCATTTGGGATCTGGCCGGCAGGGCTTTTCGAAAACAAATCATCAAGGTCTTGTTGAGAGAGCGTCAAAAGTTGCGACACCGTGTATGCCATGCCCATGCCTCCTTGGTGAAAACCCGATGGGAAAAACTGAGACGCGAAACCAGAATGCGAAACTCCGTAAGAAGCACTAATAACTATGAGAAACTACGGCGTGCCTGTCAACAGTGTTATCCCGAAAGTAAGTTTCGACGTTCCAGATCATCATCCGTCAGGTCCAAATTAGGCTGGACTGTTCCGAGCATCCGCGAGAATCACATCCGCGGCTTTTTCTCCAATCATGTAGACCGCGCTCACTATAAAAAATCCAGGAATTCGGGGGAACACCGAGGCGTCGACGACGCGAAGCCCCGTGGTCCCGTGAACGCGAAATGAACTATCAAGCACACCCTTTTGTTCGATTGGGCCGATCGCACAACTACACGACGCGTGATGGCCCCATGCGTGGCTGCGAACAAATTGGCGCAGTTGTTCGTTGGTCTCGATCTCCTTGCCTGGCAGCACCTCTTCCGCAATCGAACCTTGACGAATCATGGGCGCTGTAAGCTTTCGTACAAAGCGAATTCCATCGACCACGGAATCCAAATCCTCTTGGCCATCTCGCGTACCTTCTTCAAAATAGTGGAAGTTAATTTCAGGCATATCCAGAGGATCGTTGGATCGAAGAGTTACCTCTCCGGCACGATTATTGGTGTGTGCCTTGAGTACAGCCCAAGTCAAGTAGTTAAGATTCTCCGCGAAGAGTTTCGAATAGTTTGGAAAGTATCCTTGAAAGCGGCCTAGAAATGCGACGCAGAAGAGATCGGGAAGGGCGCGCTCCGGCGTCGACCGCTTGAACATCGATAGCACACTTCCGTTCGTGATATACGGACCTTGTTTTTTCTTCTCCCACTCAGTGAATTGTGGATCGGTCGAGTCGAATTTTGCGCCTTTGAAGATATGCCACTCATCGAAGTTCATGCGATTGACAACGCCGACTTCGTACCGGTCTTGCAGATTTTTGCCGACCCCCGGTGAGTCAAATCTGACCTGAACGCCGCGCTGTTCTAATTCCTCTTTAGGGCCGATCCCTGAGAGCATCAGTAGCTGCGGTGTATTGAAAGCACCCGCCGCCAGTATCACTTCGCGCGACGCATACAGGCACAGCGGCTCGCTTTGTGGCGTACTTGAATCTGGATGGGCTTTGTAGAGTCGGTCGCCCTTGAGATACTGCACGCCGATGGCACGATTGCTGTCATCGAAGAGAACTGACGTTACCAAAGCGTTCAACTCAATACGTAAGTGATTAGGCTTTTTAGTTTGTACGCCGAGTAGCCGTTCCCGCGATCCCGTACG